>JAEULK010000092.1 GCA_016793775.1 Sphingopyxis sp.
TGGGCCCGCCCCCTTCTGGGGGGGTTACTCCACCCGGGGGGTGGGGCTGCCTCGCCCCCCGGGGGCGGCGGGGGCCGTCGGGTCCCCCCCGTCCCCCCCACACCAGCGGATAGGGGGGACTCATGAAAGACATCCGGAATATCGTGATCCTGACCGGCGCGGGCGTGTCGGCCGAAAGCGGCATCGACACGTTTCGCGACGGCGGTGGATTGTGGGAGCAGCACCGGGTCGAGGATGTCGCGACCCCCGCGGCGTTCGTGCGCGACCCCGACCTGGTCCACCGCTTCTATGACGCGCGGCGCGCGGCGATCCAGACGAAGATGCCGAACGCCGCGCATGACGCGCTGGCGCGGCTCGATGCGGCCTGGCCGGGCGAATTGCTGATCGTGACGCAGAATGTCGACGATCTGCACGAGCGCGCGGGGGCGCGGCGGCTGGTCCATATGCATGGCGAGCATCTGAAGGCCTGGTGCACCGGGTGCGACACCCGCACCCCGTGGACGGGCACGCTGATCGACCGGCCCGCCTGCCCGGCGTGCGGGGTGGCGGGATATCTGCGGCCCGATGTCGTGTGGTTCGGCGAGATGCCTTACCAGATGGACGCCATCTATCGCGCGCTCAATCGCGCCGACCTGTTCGTGTCGATCGGGACGTCGGGGGCGGTCTATCCCGCCGCGGGCTTCGTGCGCGAGGCGCGGGCGAGCGGGGCGCGGACTTTGGAGCTGAATATGGAGCCGAGCCAGGGATCGCACTGGTTCGACGCGGCGCGGCACGGGCCGGCGGGGGTGCTGGTGCCGGCGTGGGTGGAAGAAATACTCGGCGCTTAGCGCCGCGCGGCGAAGAAGGTGCGGAGCAGGTCCGCCGCCTCCCCCGCCCCGATGCCGTCGTAGATGTCGGGGCGGTGGTGGATCGTCGGCTGCGACAAGACGCGCGGGCCGTGGACGACCGCGCCCCCCTTGGGATCGTCGGCGCCGTAGTAGAGGCGTGCGATGCGGGCGTGGGCGATGGCGCCGGCGCACATCGCGCAGGGTTCGAGCGTGACATAGAGGTCGCAGCCGTCGAGCCGTTCGTTGCCGAGCTTCGCCGCCGCGGCGCGAATCGCGACGATTTCGGCATGCGCGGTGGGGTCTCGCGATTCGCGGGGGCGGTTGTGGCCCTCGGCGATGATGACGCCATCCTTGACGACGACGGCGCCGACAGGCACTTCGCCCGCGTCACCCGCCGCTTTTGCAAGGTTCAGCGCGGCGCGCATCGGTTCGGGCAGGAGAAATTGCGGCATCGCCTTTCCCGCTAGTCCCTTGACGAATCTGCGGCAAGCCGATAAGCGCGCGCCTTTCCCGGCTCACTCCGGTCCTGCCTTGCCCGTTTTGCGGGACGCATCCGGACGCCGAACCGAAATTTTTTTGACGAGGACAGATATCATGTCGCGCATCTGCGAACTGACCGGCAAGGGCCGTATGGTAGGCAACAATGTCAGCCACGCGAACAACAAGACCAAGCGCACTTTCCTGCCCAATCTGCAGAATGTGACCTTGCTGTCGGACGCCCTGGGCAAGGGTTTCAAGCTGCGCGTGTCGACGCATGGCCTGCGCACCGTCGAGCATAATGGCGGCCTCGACAACTGGCTGGTCAAGGCCGGCGACGATCAGCTGTCGGCGAATGCCCGCAAGCTGAAGAAGGAAGTGACGAAGAAGCTGGCCGAAAAGGCCGCCTGAGCGTCCCAAGCTTTCGAATCGCAAGAGGCGGCCGGGCGACCGAGCCGCCTTTTTGCTGTGCGCGGCGCATATCCCCTACACTCGTCATTGCGAGCGTAGCGAAGCAATCCAGAGCCGTGTACGCATGTTCCGGATTGCCGCGTCGCTTCGCTCCTCGCAATGACGATGTGAGGGGACGCGCGGCCGTTCACTTGCGCGGCGGCAGATCGACCAGTTCGAATTTCAGCAGCAAACTCCGCTGCCAGCGGTTGAAATTGTCGTCGGACACCAGCCAGAGGATCGTCTTGCCGTCCTCGACCGTCACCGCCGCGCCCTCGTAATTTTCGTGCAGCGGTTCGGGCACCCGCCCGATCGACAGCGAGCGGACGACCGCCTTGGCCCTGATGTCGGCGGGATCGACGATCGCGAGGGTGGTCGTGAACAAAGGATCGAGCCCGAGCTTGCGGTGGACGAGCAGGATGCGCCCGTCGGGGAGCGGCGCGGCGTCGCTGACCTGACCCTTGCCCGCGGCGTCATAATAGAAAAGCAGCGGCTTGCGGCCCGGCACCGCGGGATCGTCGCCATAGACGAGGCCTTCGGTACCGAAATCGTTGCGATCCTCGCCCTCCGAAAAAAGGATGGTGCGCCCGTCCGCCAGCCGCACCATCGCTTCGGGCCCGCGATTCGACGGCCAGCCGTAGAGCGCCGGCGAGCGGCGGCGCGATTCGACGCGGGTCATCGGGGCGTCGATGCGCCAGACCTGGTTGATCCCCTCGAGCGCGATCCACAATTTGCCGGTCGCGGGGTCGCGGACCATCGCCTCGGCATCGGTGAAAGCCTTGCGCTTGGGGCTGCGCGGCGGGGTCGGCAGCGGACGGATCGCGACGTCCGACACCGATCCGTCGGCGCCCAGCGTCAGCCGCGTTGCTTCGCCATTATCGCCGACGAGCAGAAAACGACCGTCGCCGCGCCGGGCCAGCGCCGAGAAGCCGCCGAAGTCGCTGTTGCGGCTGACCAGCCGCCAGCCGGCGACGAAGCGCAGCGTGCCGGCGGTCGTGGCGGGATAGCGCAGGGGCCGCGCCTCGGCGGTCTGGCTGCGGTCGATCGCCGGATAGCGAAATGCCGTCCCCGGCACCGGTCCGATGGTCAGGAAGATCAGGGCGGCGGGGAGGAGGCGGCGCATCGCGATCGGGCCTAAAGCCATCGTGTGACAAAGGAAAGCGCGGGAAAGCGTGGACGAAGCTGAACGGCGGACAACCCAGCCTGAACCTCACCCAACAGCCGCGTTCAGGGTCGGCTCAAGGCGAATGACCTAGAACCTCTTTCATCGACCACAGCCCAGACGGGCGAAGACGAAAGAAGGAGACAGACAATGAAAAAGATGGTGACCCTCTCGATCGCCGCCCTGATGTCCACCGCGACGCTGGGCCTGGCAGCCACCCCCGCCGCCGCCCAGAACGGCTATTACAACAACAACGGCTATTCGAACTATGACGTGCGCTACGACCGCGACGACCGTCGCTATGATCGCAACGACCGTCGTTACGACCGTCGTTACGACCGCCGCGAATATCGCCAGGATCGTCGTTACAACCAGCGCCAGAACCAGCGCTATTACAATGATCGCAACTATCGCCGGTGCGACAACGGTACCGGTGGCACGATCATCGGCGCGATTGCCGGCGGCCTCGCCGGGAATGAAATCGCCGGTCGCGGCGACCGTGCGGTCGGAACGATCATCGGCGGCGCCGTCGGCGCCATCGCCGGTCGCGCGATCGACAAGGGGAATGACGGCTGCCGCTAAGGGCTGACCCGACCCCCAATAATCTCTTCCTTTGCTGCCCCGCCCGGTTTCGACCGGGCGGGGTTTTCTTTTGGGGTGGGCGGTTCTGAACGAGCCGACCTATAAATTCCGTTCGTGTCGAGCGAAGGCGAGACACCCCGAAAGCAGGCGCTCCCCCAACGTGTCTCGACTTCGCTCGACACAAGCGGAAATAGAGGGGGTCTGGAATTACCCCCGAAACCGCCGCCACCCCCCGGGGTTGCCATCCCGCGCCCCCACGCCTAATCTGGCCCCAAGTGCACGTCCGGTCTTCGGGCGCGTGAGAAACAGGTAAGAATAGCCATGCGGCAAATGGCAGCGCCCGATGGGCGGTCGCCGCGGCCCGGGGCGGCAGCGGCGAAGGACAGGCAGGCGGCAGGCGGCAATCCCCGCCCCGCGCCCTTTACGCGGCCCAAAAGCTATGCCGCGATCGACCTTGGCACCAACAATTGCCGGCTGCTGATCGCGCGGCCGCAGGGCGGCGAGCTGGTCGTCATCGACGCCTTTTCGCGCATCGTCCGGCTGGGCGAAGGACTGCACCACACCGGGCGGATCAGCGACGCGGCGATGGACCGCGCGGTCGCCGCGCTGTCGATCTGTGCCGACAAATTGCGCCGCCGCCACGTCAGCCTGTCGCGCGCGGTCGCGACCGAGGCGTGCCGCCGCGCCAGCAACGGGGCCGAACTCGCCGAACGGGTGCGGCGCGAGACCGGCATCGTGCTCGACATCATCGCCCCCGCCGAGGAGGCGCGGCTCGCGGTGCTCGGCTGCCACAATCTGATGGAACCCGGCGACGGCCCGGCGCTGATCTTCGATATCGGCGGCGGATCGACCGAGCTGATGCACGTCGAAGGCAGCGGCAGCGACGTCGTCATCCTCGACTGGGTGAGCGTGCCCTGGGGCGTCGTGTCGCTGACCGAACATGCGTCGGGCGCCGAGCCCGGCGGCGGCGCGACGATGGCCGACCGCCAGGCGAGCTATCGGCATATGCGCGCGACGACACGCGAGGCCTTTGCCGCCTTTGCCGGGCGCGCCGCGCAATATTCGGACCAGCCTTTGCGCCTGCTCGGCACCAGCGGCACAGTGACGACGCTGGCCAGCGTGTTCCTCGACCTGCCGCGCTACGACCGGCGCGCGGTCGACGGGCTGGTGGTGCCGTGCGATGCGATGCGCGACATCAGCCGCCGCCTGGCCGAGGCGAGCATCGCCGACCGCGCCGAAATCGGCTGCATCGGGCGCGAGCGCGCCGACCTGGTGGTCGCGGGATGCGCGATTTTGGAAAGCATCATCGACCTGTGGCCCGCCGCGCGCGTCGGGGTCGCCGACCGCGGCATCCGCGAGGGCATCCTGCGCACGCTGGCGATGCAGGGGCGCGACGTGCCGGTTACCCGCCGCGAGTTTCGCAAATGACTCAGGGCAAGGGCGGCGGCGCCAAGGGTGGACGGGGCGGGCTGCACGTCCGCGTCAAGACCGCGAAGAAGCGTAGCGTGTCCTCGACGCGCTGGCTGTCACGGCAACTCAACGACCCCTATGTGCGGCGCGCGCAGGCCGAGGGGTATCGTTCACGCGCCGCGTACAAGCTGATCGAACTCGACGAGAAATTCAGCTTCGTCAAAAAGGCGCGCGCGGTCGTCGACCTGGGGATTGCGCCCGGCGGCTGGTCGCAGGTGGTGCGCAAGACCAACCCCCGCGCGAAGATCGCCGGGATCGACCTGCTCGAATGCGAGCCGATCGAAGGCGTCGAAATCCTGCAGATGGATTTCATGGACGATGCGGCGCCGGGCGCGCTGATCGAGGCGCTGGGTTCCGCCCCCGACCTCGTGATGTCGGACATGGCGGCGAACACCGTCGGCCATCCCCAGACCGATCACCTCCGCACGATCGGGCTGGCCGAGACCGCCGCCGATTTCGCGGTGCGCACGCTGCTGCCCGGCGGCAGTTTCGTCACCAAGGTGTTCGCGGGCGGCGCCGACCACAGCCTGCTGACCCTGCTCAAGCAGAATTTCACGACGGTGAAGCACGCCAAACCGCCGTCGAGCCGCAAGGGATCGCCCGAACTGTTCGTGGTGGCGCAGGGGTTCAAGGGGCGGAAAGAGGTGGTTGAGGAATAGGGCCGATCGACATTCAGCCCTGACGGCCTGCAAATGGCGGCTTTCCGCGCTTCCGGTGCTCACATACTTTAAGGACGCTGCGCTCCGGGTCACGGGAAACCACCATTTTCGGCACGTCATCTTCCGAATGTCGATCGGCCCTAGGCTGGCGGGTTTGGGGGTGGTTGCCAAAAAAGCCGCACAATAAATCCCGTTTGTGTCGAGCGAAGTCGAGACACAAACGGAAATGGAGGTTGGTCTTGATTCACCCCAATGCCCCTCGGTTCGTCGCACGCCATGATCCAGATCATTGCGCATCTTTTCATCGCCGATACATATGGCCGGTCGCAGAAACGGTGCCGGTCGCCGCGATGCGTCCGATCAACCGGGGAAAGTCCATGCGCCGTAACCTGCGAAAATCCATTGCCCTGCTGACCATGTCGGCGTTCGTCCTCGCCAGCTGCGGCGGTGGGGGCGGCGGAGGCGGCGGAGGCGGCGGCCCTGTGGTGGTCACCCCGACCCCGACGCCCACGCCGACCCCCACGGCGGGCTGCGGCCTGTCGGCGCGGCAGGATTTTGCGAAAGCGGTGATCGACGAATGGTATTTGTTCCCCGGCGACGTCGCGAGCGGGGTCAACAAGGCGAGCTACAGCGACGTGCAATCCTATATCGACGCGCTCGTCGCGCCGGCGCGCGCCGCGAACAAGGACCGCTTCTTCACCTACATCACCTCGATCGCCGAGGAGAATGCCTTTTTCTCGAGCGGGTCGAGCGCGGGCTTCGGGGTGCGGCTGACCTATAATCCGTCGACCCAGCGCGTCGTGATCGCCGAATCCTATGAAGGTGCGCCGGCGCTGGCGGCGGGGATCGACCGCGGCACCCAGATCACCGGCATCGGCACCACGGCGTCGAACATCCGCTTGATCGCCGACATCGTTGCGTCGAGCGGCACCGGCGGCATCACCGAGGCGCTGGGGCCGAGCGACCCCGGCGTGACCCGCGTATTGCGCATCATCGACGGCGCCACGACCCGCGACGTGACCGTGACCAAGGCCGAATTCGACATCGACCCGATTTCGGACCGCTATGGCGCCAAGGTCATCACCGAGGGCGGCAAGAAATACGGCTATATCAACCTGCGCACCTTCATCACCTCGGCGAACGCGCAGCTGCGCACCGCTTTTGCCGATTTCCGCGCACAGGGCGTGACCGACGTCGTCATCGACTTCCGCTATAACGGCGGCGGGCTGGTCAGCACGGCCGAACTGATGGGCGACCTGCTCGGGCGCAACCGGACGTCGAGCGAGTTGTTCTCGCGCACCGATTTCCGGCCGTCGAAGGCGGCGGAGAACGACCGGTATTTCTTCACCAGCCAGCCCGAATCGATCGCGCCGACGCGCATCGCCTTCATCGGCACCGGATCGACCGCGTCGGCCAGCGAACTCGTCATCAACGGCATGCTGCCCTATCTCGGCACCAATATGACGCTGGTCGGCAGCAACACGTTCGGCAAGCCGGTCGGCCAGATCGCGGTCGATAAGGCGTCGTGCGACGACCGGATGCGCGTCATCGCCTTCGCCACCGGCAATGCGGCGGGCGCGAGCGACTATTTCACCGGGCTGGCGCCCAAGATCAGCAACAGCTGCGCCGCGGGCGATAATCTGTCGTTCCAGCTCGGCGATCCGAACGAGACGTCGCTGCGCGCGGCGCTCGACTTCCTCGCCGGGCGCGCCTGCGCCGGCGGGGCGATCAGCCGCGCCGACAGCCGCGTCGCGAGCACCGGCATCGCGCCGGGACTGGCGCCGCCGGCCGCGATGCTGGAGAGCGAAGCGCCGAGCGCGGCGCAGCGCGAGATGCCGGGGCTGTTCTAAGCCTGGTCGGCGGGCGCCGCGACGATCAGCCGGTCGGGGAAAGCGAGCGTGAAGGCCGCGCCGCCGTCGGGGTGATTGGCGGCCGAGATGGCGATGCCGAGCGCATCGGCGAAGCCCTTGGCGATGGCGAGGCCGAGGCCGCTGCCGCCGTGGCGGTCGCTGCCCGCGCCTTGCGCGAAGGTCTCGAAAATCGCGCGCTCGGTCCCGGGCGCGAGGCCGCTGCCATGGTCGCGGATCGTCAGCAGCAGCGCGTCGGCGGTGCGCCGCCCGACGATGCCGATCGGCCCCGCCTTGCCGCCATGCTGGATCGCGTTGGCAAGCAGGTTGAGCAGGATATGGTGGAGCAGCCGCTCGTCGGAGCGCACCAGCGGCAGCCCGGCGGGCACCTGGAAATCGATATGATGGCCGCTGAGCTGGTCCTTGAGGTCGTGGACGACCCCGGCGACGGCATCGGTGAGGTCGATGGCGTCCATCTTGAGTTGCAGGCCGCCGGCATCGATGCGTACGAGTTCGACGAGATTGTCGAGAAAACGGCGCAGCCGGGATAGCTCCGCCCTGGCCACGGGCAGCGCCTGCGCGCCGGGATGCTCGGCACCGATCGCCTCGATCGCGGCGGTGACGCCGGTCAGCGGGGTGCGCAAATCGTGGCCGATCGACGAGAGCAAGGCGGCGCGCAGCCGGTCGCGTTCCTCGAGCAGCGACAGCCCGCGCATCTCGTCCTCGAGATGCAGCCGTTCAAAGGCGAGCGCGGCCTGGCCGACGAGCGTCGCGAGCAGCGCCGCCCGGTCGGCCGAGATCGGGTCGCGGTCGTCGTCGCGCGCGATGCCGAGGATCGCTAGCACGCCGAGTCCGGTCTTCAGCGGATGGAATTGCCAGTCGGAGGCGAGCAAGGTGTTGGTGCCGCGTCCCGCCGGCTCGCCGCTCGACCAGGCCCATTCGGCCGCCGCCTGATCGACGGGCGAAATGCGCGCCTCGCCGGGGCGCGCGGCGAGCGGGCGCAGGACGCCGTCCCGATGCGTCATCACGACCGCGCGGACATCGAGCAGGCGCGACACATCCTCGCAGGTCGCGGCCGCGGTGGTCTCGCGATCGGAGGCGCGTGCCAGGGTCTGCGCGAAGGAGGCCATCGCGGCATTTTCCTGCGCGCTGCGCACGCCGATCTGGGCGCGGGTGCGCAGCCGCCCGGCAAGGTTGGCGGTCACCGCCGCGACACCGGTGAGGATCAGCATCGTCAGCACGCTCTGCGGATCGGTGACGGTGAAGCTGTGCACCGGGTCGAGGAAGAAGAAGTTGAACGCCAGCGCCGCGGCGACGCTGGCGAACAGACCGGGGCGCAGGCCGTATAGGGTCGCCGCGAGGATGACGGGGACGAGATAGATAAGGTCGATCGCGCCGCGCCCGATCAGCGGCTCGCCGAGCTTGGCGAGCAGGGTCGTCGCGGCGATCAGCAGCGCCGCGGCGCCATAGGATTGCGGGCGCCCCCAGCCGCGCGTCAGGCCCGCCCATCGCCCCTGCGTCTCGGCCCCTTCGGGCGAGGGGATGACGTGGATCGCGAGATCCTTCGACGCGCGGATCAGGCTTTCGACGACCGAGCCGTGGCGCAGTTCGAACCACCAGCTGCGCTGCGAGCGGCCGATTATCAACTGGGTCGCGCGCTGCGCCTCGACCTGCGCGGTGAGGCCGGCGATGACATTTTCGGCGGGGATCGAGGCGATGGTCGCGCCGAGCGTCGCCGCGAGCGCCAGGGCGGACGCGACGCGGCGCTGCGCCGCCTCGTCGAAAGCCTGGCTGCGCGGGGTTTCGATATGGACCGCGGTCCAGGGCGCGTTGAGCCCGTCGGCGAGGCGTTTGGCGGTGCGCACCAGCGTGTCGGCGCCGGGCTGTTCGCTGATCGCGACGAGGATGCGTTCGCCCGCCGCATAAGTGCCCGCAACCCCGCCGGCGTCGAGATCGTGCAGCATCTGGCGATCGACGCTGAGCGCCGCGCGGCGCAGCGCCATTTCGCGCAGCGCCGAGAGATTGGGTTTCGAGAAGAAATGGCCGAGCGCGCGGCTCGCCTCCTGCGGCACATAGACCTTGCCGTCCTTCAGCCGGTCGATCAGCTCGTCGGGGGGCAGGTCGACAAGCTTGATCTCGGCGCCCTCGAAGACGCTGTCGGGCACGGTTTCGCGGACGCGGACGCGGGTGAAACTGGCGACGACGTCGTTGAGGCTCTCGACATGCTGGATGTTGAGCGTCGTATAGACGTCTATCCCGGCGTCGAGCAGTTCGGCGACATCCTGCCAGCGTTTGGGATGGCGGCTGCCCTCGATATTCGTATGGGCATATTCATCGACCAGCGCCAGCGCGGGGGCGCGGCGGATGAGCGCGTCGAGGTCCATTTCGGTGAGGCGATGGCCGCGATAGAGCTCCTCGCGGCGCGGCACGACCTCCATGCCGGCGAGCAACGCCTCGGTCTCGGCGCGGCCGTGGGTTTCGACCACCCCGACGACGACATCCTGCCCGGCGCGGCGCAGCGCCGCGCCCTCGGTGAGCATCGCATAGGTCTTGCCGACCCCCGGTGCGGCGCCGAGGAAGATCCGAAGCTGCCCGCGCTCCTCGCGCCGCGCCTGGCGCAGCAGCGCCTCGGGCGAGGGACGTTTTTCGGGGGCGGACGGCGGCGGCATCGGTGCAGGCTTAGCCCAGCCCGCGCGCCCGCGCCAACCGGACGGCGCCGAACTTTACGGAAACTTTATGCCGATCGCGCGATTCGCCCGCGAAACTTTACGGCGAAGGGGCGTAGCGGCGCTCCCATCCTGACCGGCTCCCGTTCGGAGTCCTTTCGCCGGAGACACTCCATGTCCGATCTATTGTGGCTCGGCCTGATCGCCCTGCTGTTTATGGGCACGCTCGGCTACGCGCGCCTCTGCGACGGAGCGTAACCCCATGTCGATCTCGCTGATCCTCGCCGGCGTCACCGCCGCCGCGCTCCTTTTCTATCTGCTCGCCGCGCTGCTGCGGCCCGAGCGTTTCTGATCGGAAGCTGACCATGACCGTCTCCGGCTGGGCCCTGATCCTGCTCTTCGTCGCGCTCACCGCGCTCCTCGCCAAGCCGATGGGGCTGTGGCTGTTCGCGCTCTACGAAGGGCGCTCCACCCCGCTTCACCGCCTGCTCGGCCCCGTCGAGCGCATCTTCTATCGCCTGGCGGGCATCGACCCGGCCGAAGAACAGGGCTGGCGCCGTTACGCGCTGCACATGCTGCTCTTCAATCTCGTGCTGCTGCTTTTCACCTATGCCGTCCTGCGGTTGCAGGGCGTGCTGCCCGGCAATCCGCAAGGGTTCGGCGCGGTCGGCGCCGACGGCGCGTTCAACGCCGCCGTCAGCTTCACCACCAACACCAACTGGCAATGGTTCGCGGGCGAGACGACGATGTCGAACCTGTCGCAGATGCTGGGCCTGACGATTCACAATTTTCTGTCGGCGGCGACGGGTATCGCGGTCGCCTTCGCGCTGTTCCGCGGGTTTGCGCGGCGCGAGATTAAGACGATCGGCAACTTCTGGGCCGATACGACGCGCGTCACCCTCTATCTGCTGCTCCCCCTCTGTATCGCCTATGCGCTCTTCATGATCGCCAGCGGCGTGCCGCAGACGCTCGCCGGGTCGGTCGATGCGACGACGCTGGAGGGGGTCAAGCAGACGATCGCGCTCGGCCCCGTCGCGAGCCAGGAAGCGATCAAGATGCTCGGCACCAACGGCGGCGGCTTCTTCAACGCCAACAGCGCGCATCCGTTCGAGAATCCGACCGCGCTCACCAACTTCGTCCAGATGCTGTCGATCTTCGCGATCGGCGTCGGGCTGACCTGGTGCTTCGGCAAGGCGGTCGGCGACACGCGCCAGGGCTGGGCGATCCTCTCCGCGATGGGCCTGCTGTTCGTCGCCGGGGTCGCGGTCACCTATTGGCAGGAAGCCGCGGGCAACCCGATCCTCCACCAATTGGGCGCCGCAGGCGGCAATATGGAGGGCAAGGAGGTCCGCTTCGGCATCGCCGCCTCGGCGCTCTTCTCGGTCGTCACCACTGCGGCGTCTTGCGGCGCGGTCAACGCGATGCACGACAGCTTCACCGCGCTGGGCGGCCTCGTCCCGCTGTTCAACATGCAACTGGGCGAAGTCGTCGTCGGCGGGGTCGGCGCGGGCATCTATGGCTTCCTGCTCTTCGCCATCCTCGCGGTGTTCGTCGCCGGGCTGATGGTCGGGCGCACCCCCGAATATGTCGGCAAGAAGATCGAGGCGCGCGAGGTCAAGCTCGCGGTGCTGGCGATCGCGATCCTGCCGCTCGTCATCCTGGGCTTTACCGCGATCGCCAGCGTGTTGCCGGCGGGGCTGGCGGGGCCGCTCAACAAGGGGCCGCACGGCTTCACGGAGATTCTCTATGCCTTCACGTCGAGCGCGGGGAACAACGGGTCGGCCTTTGCCGGGCTGAGTGCGGGCACGCCCTTCTACAACGCGCTGCTGGGCATCGCGATGTGGCTCGGCCGCTTTTTCGTGATCGTGCCCGCGCTCGCCATCGCCGGCAGCCTTGCCGCCAAGCGCCACACCCCGGCGACCAGCGGCTCCTTTCCCACCACCGGCGGCCTGTGGGTCGGCCTGCTCGTCGGGGTCATATTGATCCTGGGCGGCCTGACCTTCCTCCCCAGCCTCGCCCTCGGCCCGGTCGCCGATCACCTCGCGGTGACCGGCGGCCAGCTCTTCTGACGGATATGTCCATGACCACTCCCTCCTCGATGTTCAGCGCCGCCCTCGTCCTTCCGGCGATGCAGGACGCCGTGAAAAAGCTCAATCCGCGCGAGCTGATGCGCAACCCGGTGATGTTCGTGACCGCCTGCGTCGCGTCGCTGCTCACCCTGCTGCTGGTCATCGGCGACGCGGGCGACCTGTCGCTCGGTTTCGAGATCCAGCTCGTCGTCTGGCTGTGGCTGACCGTGCTCTTCGGCACCTTTGCCGAGGCGCTGGCCGAAGGGCGCGGGCGGGCGCAGGCGGCGTCGCTGCGCGCGACCAAGGCGGAACTGCGCGCCAAGCTGATGCTCGGGGTCGGCGATACCTATGAGATCGTCGCCGCGAGCCAGCTCGAAAAGGGCGAGATCGTGCTGGTCGAGACGGGCGACCTGATCCCCGCCGACGGCGAGGTGATCGAGGGGGTCGCGTCGGTCAACGAGGCGGCGATCACCGGCGAAAGCGCGCCGGTGATCCGCGAGGCGGGCGGCGACCGGTCGGCGGTCACCGCGGGCACGCGCGTCATTTCGGACCGCATCAAGCTGCGCGTCACCGCCGAGCCGGGCCAGGGCTTCCTCGACCGGATGATCGCGCTGGTCGAGGGCGCCGAGCGCCGCAAGACCCCGAACGAAATCGCGCTGACGATCCTGCTCGTCGGGCTGACGATCATCTTTCTGATCGCGGTCGCGACGATCCCCGGCTTCGCTTCCTATGCCGGGGGCAGCGTGCCCGTCGTGCTGCTCGCGGCGCTGCTGATCACGCTGATCCCGACGACGATCGCGGCGCTGCTGTCGGCGATCGGCATCGCGGGCATGGACCGGCTGGTCCGTTTCAACGTGCTCGCCAAGTCGGGGCGCGCGGTCGAGGCGGCGGGCGACGTCGATGTGCTGCTGCTCGACAAGACCGGCACGATCACCATCGGTGACCGCCAGGCGAGCGAGTTCCGTCCGCTTGCCGGGATCGACATCGACGCGCTCGCCGAGGCGGCCTTGCTGTCGAGCCTGGCCGACGAGACCCCCGAGGGGCGCTCGGTCGTCGCGCTGGCGCGCGAGCGTTATGCGATCCGCGTCGCGGCGCTGCCTACGGGGTCGGAGGTCGTCCCCTTCACCGCGCAGACGCGGCTGTCGGGGGTCACCGTGGCGGGGGTGACGATCCAGAAGGGCGCGGTCGATTCGGTGCTGCGCGCTTTTCCGCAGGACGAAAATCCCGCGCTGCAGGAAATCCGCAAGATCACCGAGGAGATCGCGCGCTCGGGCGGCACCCCGCTGGCGGTGGTACGCGGCGGGCGGCTGCTCGGCGCGATCCATTTGAAGGATGTCGTCAAGGCGGGGGTGCGCGAACGTTTCGGCGAGCTTCGCAAGATGGGCATCCGCACCGTGATGATCACCGGCGACAATCCGCTGACCGCCGCGGCGATCGCCGCCGAGGCCGGGGTCGACGATTTTCTGGCGCAGGCGACCCCCGAGGACAAGCTGGCGCTGATCCGCAAGGAACAGGCCGAGGGCCGGCTGGTCGCGATGTGCGGCGACGGCACCAACGATGCGCCCGCGCTGGCGCAGGCCGATGTCGGGGTCGCGATGAACACGGGAACGCAGGCGGCGCGCGAGGCGGGCAATATGGTCGACCTCGACAGCGACCCGACCAAGCTGATCGAGGTCGTCGGGCTGGGCAAACAATTGCTGATGACGCGCGGCGCGCTGACAACCTTTTCGGTCGCCAACGACGTCGCCAAATATTTCGCGATCATCCCGGCGATCTTCGTCGTGCTCTATCCGCAGCTGGGCGTGCTCAACGTGATGGGGCTGGCGACGCCCGAAAGCGCGGTGCTGTCGGCGATCATCTTCAACGCGCTGATCATCCCCTGCCTCGTCCCGCTTGCGCTGAAGGGCGTGCGCTACCGGCCGATGGCGGCGGGGCCGCTGCTCGCGCGCAACCTGTCGGTCTTCGGGCTCGGCGGGCTGGTCGCGCCCTTCGTCGGCATCAAGCTGATCGACCTCGCCGTCTCCGGCCTGAATCTGGCTTAGTCCCCCTCCCACTGATGGGAAGGGTTAGGGGAGGGCCGGTTTCGATGGCCCATTGCCCGACACGCCCTCCCCCGACCCCTCCCGCAAGCGAGAGGGCAGAAAGGAAGAAAAATGTTGAACGACCTCAAATCCGCCGTCCGCCCCGCGCTGGTGCTGACCCTGCTCTTCGCCGCTTTGCTCGGCATCGCCTACCCGCTCGCGCTCACGGGAGCCGGCCAACTGCTCTTTCCGGCCGAGGCCAATGGCAGCCTGATCCGCGACGGCGAGCGCGTTATCGGGTCCGAACTGATCGGGCAGACATTCAGCGGCGACCGCTATTTCCACGGCCGCCCCTCGGCCGCCGGCGCCGGGGGTTATGACGCCGCGGCCTCGGCGGGGTCGAACCTCGGCCCCGCCAGCCAAGCCTTGGCCGACCGCGTAAAAGCCGACGTCGCCACCCTTTCCGAGACGACACCGGGCCGCCCTGTCCCGCCCGACCTGGTGACGACCTCCGCCTCGGGGCTCGACCCCCATATCGGCCCCGAGGCGGCTTTTTATCAGGTCGCCCGCGTCGCCGGCGCACGCGGACTGCCGGAAAGCACCGTCCGCGGGCTCGTCGATGCGGCGGTCGAGCGGCCAGCCTTCGGTTTCCTCGGCGAGCCGCGGGTCAATGTGCTGCGGCTCAACCGCTCGCTCGACGCACGTCCGGCGGCGCGGTAAGACGGCGCGATGGCGCAGGCAGCGAATATATTGATCGTCGAGGACGACGCGCATATCCGCCGCCTGCTCCGCGCGACGGTGCAGCGCGCCGGGCACCAGGCGGTCGAAGCCGCCGACGCGCGGCAGGCCCTGTCCTTGCTCGATATCGAAAAGCCCGACGTCGTGCTGCTCGACCTCGGCCTGCCCGACCGCGATGGGCTCGAGCTGATCGGGCCGATTCGCGCGCGGTCGAACGCGACGCTGATCGTCGTGTCGGCACGCGACGACAGCGCCGAGAAAGTCGCGGCGCTTGACCTGGGTGCCGACGATTATCTGGTGAAACCCTTCGACACCGAGGAATTGCTGGCACGCATCCGCGCCGCGCTGCGCCACCAGCGCGCCGCTGCGGGCGGCGAAGCGCCGGCGGTGGTCGAGGCGGGCGGCATCCGCATCGACCTTGACCATCGCCGCGTCCAGCGCGGCGGCACCGACGTCCACCTGACCCCCAAGGAATATGGCGTGCTTGCCGAGCTGGCGCGGCGCCCCGACCGGGTGCTGAGCCACGCGCAATTGCTGAAGTCGGTGTGGGGGCCGGCGCAGGAAGAGCGCGTCGAATATCTGCGCATCGCGGTGCGCGGGCTGCGTCAGAAGCTGGAGGAGGATCCGGCGCGGCCGCGGCTGATCGTCAACGAGCTGGCGGTGGGATATCGGCTGATGCTCCGCGACGAGGGCTAGGGCCGATCGACATTTAGCCCCGACGGCCTGCAAATGGCGGCTTTCCGCGCTTCCGGTGCTCACATACTTTAAGTACGCTGGGCTCCGCGTCACGGAAAACCACCATTTTCGGCACGTCATCTTCTGAATGTCGATCGGCCCTAGGCCTCCTGCCCGTCGATCCAGGTCCGCAGCACCTGTCCCCCATCGTCGAGCGCGACCAGATTGGCGCGTAGCCCCGGGGCGATGCTGCCCATCTCCGCATCCAGCCCGGCGAATTGCGCGGGGTTTTGCGTCGCGAGGCGGATCGCTTCGCCGCGTGTCAGCCCCAGCATCGCCGCCGCGTTGCGCACCGCCGCCGCCATGTCGAGATCGGCGCCGGCGAGCGTGCCGTCGGCGCGGCGGCAGACGCCCCCCGCCGCGACGATCGTTTCGCCATTGAGATCGAACGCCTTGCTGTCATGGCCGACCGGCGGCATCGCGTCGGACACCAGCAGGAAGCGGTCGAGGCTGCCTTTCGCCTTGATCGCGAGCCGCAGCGCGACCGGATCGACGTGAAAGCCATCGACGATGATGCCGCACCAGCAGGCCGGGTCGGTGAGCGCCGCGCCGACCACGCCGGGTTCGCGCGGGGTGATCTGCGACATGGCGTTGAACAAATGGGTCACCCCGGTGACCCCGGCGGCGAAGGCCCGCTCCATCTGCGCGAAGGTCGCATTGGTATGCCCCGCGGCGATGATGACGCCGCGCTGGCGGAGCGCGGCGATCCGCTGCGCATCGTTCACCTCGGGCGCCAGCGTCACCAGCGTCTTGCCATGGCGCAGCCCGGTAATCGCCGCGAAGCCCTCGTCGTCGAGCGCGCGGATCGCGTTGGCGTCGTGCGTGCCCTTGCGCTCGACGTTGAGGAAGGGGCCCTCGATATGGATGCCCGCGATGCCCGGCACGCCCGCGGCGATGGCGGCATCGACGGCCTGCACCGCCTCGCGAATCTTGGGGATGCTGTCGCTGATGAGGGTCGGCAGCAGCGCGGTCGTGCCGAAGCGGCGGTGCGCCGCGGCGATGATGCGCAGCGTTTCGACCGAGGGATCGTCGTTGAACAGCGCGCCGCCGCCGCCATTGACCTGGACGTCGATGAAGCCCGGCGCCAGTGTCGCGCCCGCGAGGTCGACGCGCTCGATCGCGGGGTCGAGGTCGGCTGCGCGCACGATCGCCTCGATCCGCGCACCGGCGACCACGACCGCCGCACCCTCCGGCATCCGGTCGCCCGCGAAAACGGAGCCGTTGGTGATGGCGAAGCGCATCAGACCGTCTCCGTCACTTTGCGCAGCAGCGGCGGACGGTCGGGATCATGGCCGCGTGCGAGCGCGAGCGCGTTGACGGCGGCATAGAAGGACTGGATTTGCAGCATCGGTTGCAGCGCCGCCGGGGCATCGACGAGCGGCAGGCCGATCGCACCGGCGGGGCCCGCGCCCGCGACGATCGGTTTCGCACCGATCGCCAGCAGTTCGCCGATCAGCGCATCGACGCCAGGCGCCGATTCATCCTGCTGGCGGAAGATCAGCATCGGCAGGCCGGTCGCGGCGAGCGCCATCGGGCCGTGGCGGACCTCCGCCGCGCTGAACGCCTCGGCATGGATGCCGCAGGTTTCCTTGAATTTCAGCGCCGCCTCCTGCGCGATCGCGAGGCCGGGTCCGCGGCCGAGGACGAACAGCCCGCGGCGGTCGCGCAGCGCCGTCACCATCGGCGACCAGTCGAGCGCCCAGGCGGCGCGCAGGTCGCCCGGCAGCCGCGCGAGGTCGGGGGCGATGCCGGCGTCGTTCCGTTCGATCGCGGCGACGAGGCGCGCGATCGCGGCGAGCGAGGCGATATAGCTTTTGGTCGCGGCGACGCTGTTTTCGGGTCCCGCGCCGAGCGGCAGGGTCCAGTCGGCGATCTTGGCGAGCGGCGTGTCGGGCGCGTTGACCAGCGCGAGGGTGCGCGCGCCCTGGCGCGAGGCGCGCGCGACCGATTCGAGCAGGTCGGGGCTCTTGCCCGACTGCGAGATGGCGATGAACAGGCTGGCGCCGAGCTTGAGCGGCGCCTGATACACCGAGCTGACCGAGGGCGCCGCCGAGGCGGTCACCCAGCCCAACTGGCGTTCGAAAGCATATTTGGCGAAGGTCGCGGCATGATCCGAACTGCCGCGCGCGCAGGTGACGACCATTGCCGGCGGGACGGCGGCGAGCGAGCGCAATATGTCGGCGACGACGTCGGCGTGCCCCGCATATTGCCGCGCGACGGCATCGCCGGCGCTGGCGGCTTCGCGGAACATCAGCGTCTGGTCGGCGGCGGCCAGGCCCATCAGGATTCGACCAGTTCGGCGATGAAGTCATAGGCGTCGCCGCGATAGAGGCTTTCGGTCATCTCGACGATGCGGCCGTCGGCGAGATAGCCGCGCCGCTCGATCATCAGCCCCGGCGCGCCGGGTTCGATGTCCATGATCGCCGCCGATTCGGCATCGACCAGGATCGCGCGCAGCTTCTGCAGTGCGCGGACCGGGCGATGGCCCGTCTTGTCGAGCGCCGCATAGAGCGAATCGACCACCGCATCAATGTCGGTGAGCGCATAGCTGGCGATCGTCGAGCGCTCGATCGCCATCGGGATGCCGTCGGCGGAGCGCAGGCGCGCGAAGCGATACACCCCCGACCCGGGGCTGAGCCCGAGCGACAGCGATTCGTCGGGGGTGACGAAGCTGCCGGTCTTGTCGAGCCAGCGGCTCGAGGGAACGCGCCCGCGCGAGATCATGTCCTCCGAAAAGGAGCTGAGCTTGGCGAATTGTTTTTCGACACGGTCGACGACGAAGGTCCCCGCGCCGTGGCGCCGCACGAGCAGGCCTTCATTGACCAACTCGTCGACGGCGCGGCGCACCGTCACGCGCGACACGTCATAATGTTCGGCGAGCGTCCGCTCGGGCGGGATCGCGCCGCCGGGCGGGAAGTCGCGCCCCGCGATGCTCGCGCGGAGCGCGGCGCTGAGCCGCTGATAACGCAGCCCGCTCGATTCGATCTCACCGCTTCTGGATTCGTCGCCTGTTATGGCCATGGAGCCTTTGCCTCGCCCTATCTAATAGACCAATCCAACACCAATTTTTGGGCGAGCGCAAGAATAATTCACGAATATGCGCAAAAAACTTGGATAATCTTGCCCGAACCCGCCCACATGGTTTTTCCTGTTGATATTGGTATTCTCTCTATGTTACCAAATTAGGACCACGGAGAATGAGGGGACCCTGCATGTTCGGATCGAAGCCGCTATTGGCCACCGCCAGCGTCATTGCCACTATCGCCTGTATGTCACCCGCCGCCGCGCAGGACGCGGCCAATGCCGCCGCCGACGAGGAAATCGTCGTCACCGGCTATCGCGGGTCGCTGATCCAGTCGATCGAGTCCAAGCGCGACCTGTCGGTGATCGCCGACGTCATCAGCGCCGAGGATATCGGCAAATTCCCCGACAAGAATGTCGCCGAGGCGCTGCAGCGCGTCCCCGGCATCGTCGTCAATCGCGAATTCGGCAAAGGCGAGCGCGTCTCGCTGCGCGGCACCGCGCCCAACCTGACCAAGACTTTGGTCAACGGCCATGCCATCGCCACCGCCGACTGGTTCGTGCTCGAACAGCTCGCCGCGACGCGCAGCTTCAATTACCTGACGCTGCCGTCCGAGATCGTCGGCCAGATCGAGGTGTACAAAAGCCCGCGCGCCGACGTCGAGGAGGGCGGCATCGGCGGCACGATCAACGTCAACACCCGCGATCCGCTCGACCTCGACCCCTTCACCGTCTCGGCCTCGGCGCAGATCGTCTATTCGGAGCTGCGCAACAGCTGGGATCCGCAGGTGTCGGGGCTGGTGAGCTGGAAGAACGCCGCCGAGACGATCGGTATCCTCGTCGGCGGGGTCTATCAGAAGCGCGACATCCGCCGCGACGGCGTCGAGGTGCTCGGCTATTTCAATCCGGCCGGCGATCCCGCCGGCGACGCGCTGGTCCCCTCGCTGATCGGATCGGCGCTGTTCCAGCAGGAGCGCGAGCGTTACGGCGGCAATATCGGCATCCAGCTGCGCCCTTCGGACGCGCTCGAGGTCAACATCACCGGCCTCTATTCCAAGTTCAACGCCGACAATTTCAACCAGAATTATCTCGCCTGGGGCAGCAATGCGCTGGGCGGCGGCGGCACGCTGAGCAACGCCGTCGTCCAGGACGGCACCGTCGTGTCGGGCCGGATCGACTCGATCCCCGGCGGCCGCGCGGTCGTCTATGACGCGATCGACCGCAACGCCTTTGCCGAGACCTTTTCGGCCGACTTCGACGTCGAATGGCGCCCGAGCGAGGGCAGCCTGCTCCATTTCAAGGCGGGCTATACCAAGGCCAATGGCGATACCGTGTCGCAGCCTTTCTATGAGGGCGGCGCGCCGGGCGGCTTCACCTTCGATCTGACCGGCCGCAGCCCGCAGGTGACCTTCATCGGCGTCGATCCGACCGACCCCGCCGACC
The DNA here is from genome assembly GCA_016793775.1 of Sphingopyxis sp. Lineage (GTDB taxonomy): Bacteria > Pseudomonadota > Alphaproteobacteria > Sphingomonadales > Sphingomonadaceae > Sphingopyxis. Next base: position 20,168 of record JAEULK010000092.1, read on the forward strand.
TGGCGTTCGATTTCGGTTCGCTGCACCAGATCACCAACGACGACAAAGAGAAATATGTCTATCTCGACTATCAGCACGACGTCGATTGGGGGCCGGTCAAGGCGATCAAGGCGGGCGTCAAATATATCGATCACGACCGCGTCACCGTGTTCAACGCGACCACCTTCGGCGGCTTTTTCCTGCCGCTGCTCGCCACCGGCTGCGGCGGACCCTGCGATTCGACCGACTTTGCCGGTCCGCCGACCCCCGGCAATTTCCTGAAAAACATTGCCGAGCCGGGCACGCTCACCGGTTTCTGGCAGGTCGACCGCCAGAAGCTCCAGAACATCTACAATGGCCTGCCCGCCAATGTGCGCCAGCGGATCATCAATCCGCCCGAGAATTTCTCGATCAACGAAAAGGCCTATGGCGGCTATGTGATGGCCGAGTTCGGCGGCGGCGACTGGCGCGGCAATGCCGGCGTCCGCGTGGTGCGCACCGATCAATTTTCCGAAGGCAATCTGATCGGGGTGCCGCCGGGTCCGGGCACGGTCAACGACAATGCGTTCGGCGTCTATCTGCCGGTATCGGTCAAGCGGTCCTACACCGACGTCCTGCCGAGCTTCAACATCGCCTTCGACCTCGACCCGACGCTGGTGCTGCGCTTTGCCGGAGCGCGGGTGATGGCGCGGCCCGACTATACCGACATCGTACCGCGGATCACGCTCAACCCCGGCTCGCTGACCGCGGCGGGCGGCGATCCGCTGGTCGATCCCTATCGCGCCAACCAGTTCGACCTCAGCCTCGAATGGTATCCCGATCGCGACACGATCGTCGCCGGGGCGCTCTATTACAAGGACATCCAGTCCTACATCACCGACAATATCACCCAGGAAATATTCCCGGTGCAGACCGCGACGCCCAACACCTCGCGCTGCACGCTGGTGAACGCGCAGAACAATCTCTACGACTGCCTGTTCGACGTGAACCGCCGCGCCAACGGGCCCGGCGGGCGCAACCAGGGCTTCGAGTTCCAGGTCTCGCGCACATTGTGGGGCGGCTTCGGGGTGACCGGCAACTACACCTATTCGGACGCCAAGATCAAAGGCGGCGGGCCGGTCGCGGGCAATTCGAAGCATGCGCTCAACCTGAGCGGCTATTTCGAGAACAAGCTGCTCTCGGCGCGGCTGAGCTATAATTATCGCTCGGCCTTCTTCATCGCCATCGATCGCGCCGCGCCGCTCAACCAGAGCGCGACCGAGTCGATCGACGGATCGTTCAGCGTCAACGTCACCGACAATATCGCGCTCAGCGTCGAGGCGATCAACCTGACCAACGAGAAGATCGTGCAATATTCGAGGACGCGGGTGCGTCCGCGGGGCATTTACGACAACGGCCGGCAGTTCTACTTCGGCGTACGGGCCAAATTCTGACGGCCCGGCCGTCGTGACGGCAAGCGGGCGGGGCCATCGCCGCGATGGTCCCGCCCGTTGCCGTTTTCGGGTCAAATGATGCCGGCCAGAAGGCCGCGGGACGATGGGGAGACATATGGCATCCGGGCACCTGCTTTCCTGCGCGCTGCTCTGTGTTATCGCGGCGCCGGTCGCCGCTGAGCCGGTGGCTCCGCCCGCAGCCGTGGCACCCCGCGCCGACTTGGCCACGGCCCTCTTCCCTACCCCGCAGCGCGTCGAACCGCATAAAGGCCAGCTCGACCTGGCGCGCGGCATCCGCCTCGCCCCGCCCGCCGGCGACGAGGGCGCGGCCAAGGCCGCCGGCCTGCTGCGCGGCTGGGGCGGCGATCTTTTCGGGCGCACCGACACGGCACCGCCGCTGCGCTTTCGACGCGTGACGGGCATGGCGCGCGAGGCCTATCGTCTCGATATCGGCCCCCACGGCGCCGAGGTCCAGGCGAGCGACGATGCCGGCCTGCTCTATGGCGGGATCAGTTTCTGGCAGCTGGCGACGGCATCGGGCGGCGGCACAATCCCCGCGCAGAGCATCGCGGACGGCCCGGCGCTCGGCTGGCGCGGCGCGATGCTCGACAGCGCGCGCCATTATCAGTCGCCGCGCTATATCCGCGCCTTCATCGACTGGATGGCGGCGCACAAGATGAACCGCCTGCACTGGCATCTGGTCGACGACCAGGCCTGGCGGATCGAGATCAAGGCCTTTCCCCGGCTGACCGAGGTCGGCGGCGTGCGCCAGCCCGCGACCGCGCCGGGGGCGCCGCCGCTGCCCGATTATCGCGGCACCTATTCGCAGGACGAGTTACGCGCCATCGTCGCCTATGCCGCCGATCGCGGGATCGAGATCGTCCCCGAAATCGACGTCCCCGGCCATGCCCTCGCCGCCATCCGCGCCTATCCCGAATGGGGCATGGGGGTGCCGGTGCCGCCCGGGACCGAGGCGGGCTGGGGCGTCTTTCCCTGGCTCTACAACAGCGACGAGGCGACGCTCGCGGCGCTCGAGACGATCCTCGGCGAGGTCATGGCCATCTTCCCCGGCCGCTATATCCATATCGGCGGCGACGAGGCGGTGAAGGACCAGTGGCGCGCGTCGGACGCGACGCAGGCGCGCATCCGCGCCCTGGGGCTGAAGGACGAGACCGCGCTGCAGGGCTGGTTCATGAGCCGGCTCGCGCGCTATCTGGAGGCGCATGGCCGCGCCGCGATCGGCTGGGACGAGATATTGGACGGCGAGGTGCCGCCGTCGGTGACGATCATGTCGTGGCGCGGCATCGGCGGCGCCATCGAGGCCGCCAAGCGCGGCCATGACACGATCCTGAGCCCGGCGCCGGCGCTCTATCTCGACCATGTCCAGGCGATGCACCCGGGCGACCCGCCGGGGCGCGGCGGCGTCATCTCGCTCGCCTCGGTGCTCGCCTTCGAACCGCAGCCGGCGGAATTGTCGCCCGCCGAGAGTCGGCACATATTGGGGCTCCAGGCCAATATCTGGACCGAGCATATCCGCACCGAGGCGCGCACCTCTTTCATGGCCTGGCCGCGGCTGTCGGCGGTCGCCGAGGTCGGCTGGCGCGGGCATGGCAGCAGCGATTACCCCGCCTTCCTGCGGCGGCTGATGCCGCAGCTCGAGCGGCTGCGCCCGCTGGGTCTGGAGCCCTCGGCCGGCGCCTGGACCCCGGCGATCGCCGTCGAACCGGGGGCGGACGGGCGCGGCGCCGCGGTCGCGCTGTCGGTGCAGGGCGACCTGCCGATCCGCTACCAGATCGATGGCGCGGCGCCGAAGCCCTATGTCGGACCGTTCGTTGCGAGCGACGGGGCCGAGATTACCGCCTGGGCGCTGCTCGACGGCCGCCCGCTCGGCACCGGCGCGGCGCGGCGCATCAGGGCGGATGCGCTGCAGAAGCGCGAGAGCCGCGCGCTGGAAACCTGTGCGAAGAAGGTCGACCTGCTGCTCGAGGATGATTTTCCGGCCGAGGGGCCGCGCGCGAGCTTCCTGATCGACATCCTCGCGCCCTGCTGGATCTATCGCGGCGCGATGCTCGACAAGGTCGATCGTATCGACCTGGCGGTCGGGCAGATCCCGTTCAACTTCCAGGTCGGCAAGGACCGCGATACGATCCGGTTTCGCGCGCCCAAAACCCCCGAAGGCGAGTTCGAGGTGCGGCTGGACGATTGCGACGGGCCGGTCGTCGCGATGCTGCCGATCGCGCCCGCTGCCGCCCATCCGGGCGTAACGCGGCTGACCGGCATGCTCGCCTCCACGCAGGGCCGCCACGACCTGTGCGTCACTTATACCGCCGCCGGACCCGATCCCTTGTGGGCGATCGACAGCATCCAATTGTTCCAGCAGGAGCCGAAGTGACCGTCGCCATATATGCCCCGCTGACCGGCATCCTCGGTCCGCTCGCTCAAGTCCCCGACCCCGTCTTTGCGCAGAGGCTGGTCGGCGACGGCGTGGCGATCGAACCGCTGTCGGACCGGCTGGTCGCGCCCTGCGACGGCGCGGTGATCGCGCTGGCGCCGACCGGCCATTCGGTGACGCTGCGCGCGGACGGCGGCATCGAGCTGCTGATCCACATCGGTATCGACACGGTGGCGCTGGGCGGCACCGGCTTCGCGCCGCTGGTCGCGGTCGGCGACCGGGTGGGCGTGGGCGATGAGCTGATCGGGATCGACCTGGATCTCGTTGCGGGTTCCGCGCCCAGCCTGGCCACCCCGATCGTCGTGACCACGCCCGGCGCGACGATCCGGCTCCGCGCCGCGCCGGGACCGGTGGCGGCGGGCGAGCTGTTGTTCGAGGTCGACGCGCCTGCCGCGACAAACGGCCTCGGCGATACGGGCGGGCAATCGACCGCGCATGTGCTGGCGACCTTGCCCGAAGGTCATGGCATCCACGCCCGCCCCGCGGCCCGCATTTCGGCGCTGGCGCGCGGTTTCGACGGCGACGTAAGGATCGGCTGCCACGGGCGCACTGCCGACGCCAAAAGCGTCACCGCGCTGCTCACCCTCGGCGCGGTGGCGGGCGACCAGCTCGACATTCGCGTCGTCGGCCACGAGCCCCGCGCCTTCGCGCTGCAACTGGCGGCGCTGATCGGCGAAGCGCAAGCGGAGGACGGCGGCGGCGCAGCGCACGGAGACGATCGTGCCGCCGCGCCGCTCGCGCCCGGGGAGTTTCGCGCCGTGCGCGCGGCGCCGGGGCTGGCGCTGGGGCCGGTTTTCCGGATCGAGACGCTCGATGCCGCGATTCCCGAGCGCGCTGGCGAACCCGGCGAGGAGCGACAGCGGCTCGCGGCGGCGCGCGCGCGGCTGGAACAGCGGCTTGCCGGACGCGCGGCGGGGGACGAAGACGCCGCCGCCGCGATCGCGAACGCGCATATCGCGCTGCTCGACGACAGCGCGCTGCACGACCGGGTCGAGGCGCTGATCGCGGGCGGCGCCGCAGCGGGCTTTGCCTGGCGGACGATATCGCGACAGGAGGAGGAGGCGCTGCGCGGCACCGGCGTCCCGCGCCTCGCCGAACGCGCGATCGACCTGCGCGATATCGAACGGCAATTGCTCGCCGAACTCGCCGGGCGTGCGCCCGAGGCGGAAAGCTCCGGCTGGCCGCAGGGCGCGATCATCGTCGCCGACGATTTGCCGCCCTCCTTCCTGCTGGATCCCGCGCCTCCCGCGATCGGCGGCATCATATTGAGCGCGGGTGGCGCGACCTCGCATCTCGCCATATTGGCGGCGGCGGCGGCGATCCCGATGCTCGTCGCGGCGGGCGACGCGGCGGCGGCGCTCACCGAAGGCCAGACCATCGTCCTCGACGCCGACCGCCAGCTGATCGACACCGCCCCGGACAGCGCGCGCATCGCCGAAGTCGGCGCCGAGCTGGCAGCGCGCGGGAGCCGCGCCGCAGAGGCGCTGGCCCACGCCAAGCAGGACAGCTTCACCGCCGATGGGGTGCGGATCGAGATTTTCGCCAACCTCGCGTCGGTCGAGGATGCGCGCCAGGCGGTGGCGATGGGGGCCGAGGGATGCGGGCTGCTGCGCACCGAATTCCTCTTCGCCGGCTGCGACGTCCCGCCCGGCGAAGGGTGGCAGGCGGGCGTCTATGCCGAGATCGCCGCGGCGCTGGAAGGTCGGCCGCTGATCGTCCGCACCCTCGACGCCGGCGGCGACAAGCCGCTGCGCTGCCTGCCCTTCGCGCCCGAGGAGAATCCGGCGCTCGGCCTGCGCGGCATCCGCTTTTCGATGCAGCGGCGCGATGTGCTGGAGACGCAGCTTCGCGCGATGCTGCGCGGGGTACCGGCGGCGCAGCTGCGCATCATGCTGCCGATGGTGGTCGAGCCCGGCGAGATCCGCGCGGTGCGCGTCCTGCTCGACGAAATCCGCGCCGAATTGGGCATCGCGGCGCCGATCCAGCTCGGCGCGATGATCGAAACCCCCGCCGCCGCGATACTCGCCGACGCCATTGCCGCCGAGGCCGATTTCCTGTCGATCGGCAGCAACGACCTGGCGCAATATGCGCTGGCGATGGACCGTGGCAACAGCGCGCTGGCGCCGCGCGTCGATGCGCTGCACCCTGCGGTGCTGCGTCTGATCGCCGTCGCGGCCGAGGGCGCGCAGAAACATGGGCGCTGGTTCGGCATCTGCGGCGGCATCGCCTCCGATCCCGCCGCCGCCGCGCTGCTGATCGGGCTCGGCTGCCGCGAGCTGTCGAGCGTGGCGGGGCCGATTCCGCAGATCAAGGGGCGGGTCCGCTCGCTCGACCTTTTGGCGTGCCAGACGCTGGCGCGCCGCGCCTGCGCGCTGGACAGCGCCGCGGCGGTGCGTGCCTTGCTCGAAGGGGAAAAGCCATGAGCCTGCTCGGAACCGTCCAGAACCGTCTGCAGCCGATCGGTCGGGCGCTGATGTTGCCGATCGCGGTGCTGCCCGTCGCCGGGCTGCTGCTGCGCCTCGGCCAGCCCGACCTGCTGAACCTCGCCTTTGTCGCGAGCGCCGGGTCGGCGATTTTCGCCAATATCGGCCTGCTGTTCGCGATCGGCGTCGGGGTCGGCCTGTCGAAAGAGAATAATGGATCGGCGGGGCTCGCGGGCGCGGTCGCCTATCTGGTGCTGACCGAAGGCGCGCGCGCGCTGATGGCGGTGCCGCCCGGCGCGGTGCCAGCGGCGATCACCGATGCCGGCGTCCGCGACACGCTGATCGCGGCGTGGAAAAGCAAGGAACTCGCCAAGCTCAGCGTGCCCGCGGGCATCCTTTCGGGGCTGGGGGCGGGGTATCTCTACAACCGGTTCCACAGGATCCGCCTGCCCGAATATCTCGCCTTTTTCGGAGGGCGCCGCTTCGTACCGATCGCCGCCGGCTTTTTCGGTCTGCTCGCCGCGCCGCTGTTCGGTTACGGCTTTCCGATGATCGAGAGCGCGATCGACGGCCTCAGCCAGTGGGTCATCGGCGCCGGCTCGCTCGGCCTGTTCCTCTATGGCGTGCTCAACCGGTTGCTGATCGTCACCGGGCTGCACCATATCCTCAACAATCTCGCCTGGTTCGTGCTCGGCGATTTCCACGGGGCGTCGGGCGACCTCAACCGCTTCTTCGCCGGCGACCCGACCGCGGGCACCTTCATGAGCGGCTTTTTCCCCGTGATGATGTTCGGCCTGCCCGCCGCCTGCCTCGCCATGTACCGCGCCGCGCGGCCCGAGCGGCGCCCGGCGGTGCTGGGCATGATGTCGTCGATGGCGCTGACCAGCTTCCTGACCGGGGTCACCGAACCGATCGAATTCAGCTTCATGTTCGTCGCGCCGTTGCTCTATGCGCTGCACGCCTTTTTGACCGGGGTGTCGATGGTGGTGATGGACCTGCTCGGCGCCAAGCTGGGCTTCGGTTTTTCGGCGGGGCTGTTCGACTATCTGCTGAACTACAAGCTCGCGACGCATCCGCTGTGGCTGCTGCCGGTCGGGGCGGTCTATTTCGGCGTCTATTATGCGAGCTTCAGCTTCGTCATCCGCCGCTTCGACATCATGACCCCCGGCCGCGAACCCGACGAGGCGATCGAGACGGCGGGCGCCGCGCCGCCGTCGGACCGCGCCGAGGCGTTCGTCGCGGCGCTCGGCGGGCCGGGCAATCTGCTGACGATCGAGGCGTGCACGACGCGCCTGCGGCTGACGCTGGCCGACCGGTCGCGCGCCGATGCGGGCCGGCTGTCGGCGCTGGGGTCGAAGGGCATGATCGCGGTCGGCGACCAGGGGGTGCAGGTGGTCGTGGGGCCCGAGGCCGACCTGATCGCGAGCGAGATGCGCGCGCGCCGGGGCGGGGCTGCGGCTGTCTCCGCGGCGCCCGTCGCCGCCGCCGCTCCTGACAAGACTCTGCCGCCCGCTATCGCCGCGATCCTGGGCGGCGACGCCAATGTCGCCTCGGCGCGGCGCGCGGGCCCGCGCTGGGTGATCGGGCTGGGCAAGTGGCGCGATGGCTATGCGGCGGCGCTGGACGAAAATTGGCGCGGCCGGTGGGTGCGCAGTAGCGCGGGCCTGGTCCATCTGATCGCGAGCTGATCGGGCCGCGCCGCGGCGTCACCATCAAAATTTGACAAAATGTAATTTACGTCGCATTTTTCTCTTGGCACGGTTTGAAAAGTGCCGGGAGAGAGCGATGGCAGAGAATGATGCGCTCGCGGCGAGCCGCGCGATCACCGGCGCGACGCAGCAGGGCGAGGATGAGCTTGTCGGGGCGCGACTGCGGGATTTCCTGTCGGGGCAGGCCGATATCGGCGGCACCGTCACCGCCATCCGAATCGACGCCGGACGTCGCTCGGCCGGCGCATCGAGCGGGACGATCCTGTTCGACGCGGAGATCGAAACCGGCGGCGGCAGTCAGACGCGCAGACTGGTGTTCCGATACGACCTCGGCGGCGCTTTTTTTTGCCAATATGCGCTGCCGCCGCAGTTCGCGATCATGCAGGGCCTGCACGCGCGCGGGCTGCCCGTCCCCAGGGCGCTGTGGCTCGACGCCGCGGGCGCGGTGAACGGCAAGCCGGGGCTGTTCATGGAGCGGATCGAGGGCATCGCGCCGAGCACGATGCCGTTCAACGAAGGCCCCTATATGGCGGTCGACGCGGCGGAACGGCACGCGATGCTGCTCGACGCCGCGCGCACGCTCGCGCTGATGCACCGGACCTCGCCCGAGGGTCTCGCCGACGAGCATTTCGCGCGGCGCGGCGGCACCGGCCATTATCTCGACCGCGAGATCGGCTGGACGCTGCTCGAACTGCGCCGCACCATCCCGCCCACGGCAGCCGGAACAAAGGCCGAATTCTACCGCGACATTCGCGCGACGCTGGAAAAGGTCGCCGACTGGCTGACCGCAAACGCGCCGCGCCACCGTCCCCCCGAACTGGCGCATGGCGACGCCAATATCTCGAACTTCATGTATGACGATGTGGGCCGGGTCGTCGCGCTGCTCGACTGGGAGCTGGCGCATCCGGGCGTCGGCGAGGCCGACCTTGCCTATCAGATCGCCGGCATCGCGCATTTCGCGCTGCTCGCACCGCCGGTCGATGGCATCCCGGCGCCCGACGAGATGATCGCCGTCTATCGCGAGGCGCGCGGCAAGTTCGACGACTGGGACTTCGCGCGGGTGCTGGGCGAATGGCGGCTCGCGGTATTCGCCTCGATGGGGATGAGCCGCCTGCCGCCCGAACTCGCAGATGTCGAGCGGACCTATTGGGCCGCGTCGCGAAAGCGGCTCGCGGCGCTGGTGCCGGGGATCGAGCCATGATCCCTGCCGACGACATCATCGTCCTGCCGGTCGCGGACGAATGGCCGCACCCGCCCGAAGCCGATGCGCACTGGCAGGAAAGCGTCGTCCTGTGCTTCCAGGATATCGAACAGGGGCTCGGCGGCTTCATCCGCATCGGCCATCATCCGAACCTCGGGACCGGCAATTGCACTTTCGGGGTGGTGGCGCCGGGCATCGGCTACAACCGCTCGCGGATCGATGTTCCGATGCACGACGGCGACCGCTTCGCCAACGGCTTCGCGATCGACGGTTTCCTGACCGCGACCTTCGACAGCGCGACGAACCGCTGGGTCGCCGAAGACGCCGATTGTTCGCTCGACCTGCATGTCGAGAATCGCCACCCGCATTACGACGCCTGGGCGCTGTCGGGCCTGACCGGCGGCTTTCGCGAGAAATTCGCGTCGATGCACACCGAGGTCGCGGGGCACGTGCGCGGGACGATGCGGATCGGCGAGCGGAGCTGGGCGGTCGACGGTTTCGGCCATCGCGACCATAGCTGGGGGGTACGCAAGCATGACGACCCCGAGGCCGCACTCGCGACCTTTTTCTGGCTCGTCGGTTCTTTCGGTCCCGAGCTGATCTTCAGCATGAGCGAATCGATCACCTTTTCGGGCAAGCGCAACCGCACCGGCTTCGTGATCCGCAATGGCGAGCTCGCGCGGCCGCTGACGCAGGATGCACGCTTCGGGGTGACGCTCGACGGGATGACGATGCGCGATGCGCGGGTGGAGTTCGACGCGGGCGCACTCGGCATGCACAGCGTCGAGGTCGAGGGACTCGGCAATGTGCTGCTCGGCATGGGCGGGCGCTATCTGGAGGTCGGCATGCCGGCGCGCGGGCATTGGAACGGCCGCACCGGCGGGGTGCATCTGAGCACGATGTTCAACGCGCGCGGCGGCACGGGCGCGCCGCCGATGCTGTTCGGCACGGCGCCGGCGAACGGCCTCTATCGCTCGTTGGCCTTTCAGGAGGTTCGCAAGCCGTAGGCGCCGACGATCGCGTGCCTATCGCGCCTTATAGGCGATCGGCAGACGCTTGAGCCCGCTGACGAAGTTCGAGGCCACCCAGGCGGGATCGCCTGCGAGCTCGATCGCATCGATCCGCGCGAGCAATTCCTCGAAGAAGATACGGATCTCCATCTTGGCGAGATGCTGGCCGAGGCAGAGGTGCGGGCCATAGCCGAAACCGAGGTGCCGGTTCGGCGGACGCGACAGATCGAAGCGGAAGGGGTCGGGAAAGGCGTCGACGTCGCGGTTCGCCGAGGGGTAGCAAAGCATCAGATGGTCGCCCGCCCTGATCGTCTTCCCGCGCAATTCATAATCGTCCACCGCCGTGCGGAAGAAGTGCTTCACCGGCGTGACCCAACGCACCATCTCGTCGACACCGCCCGCTGCGAGGATGGCGGGATCGGCGCGCAGCCGCGCCATCTCGCCCGGATTTTGCAGCAGCGCGAGCAGGCCGCCCGCGATCGTCGAGCTGGTCGTGTCGTGCCCCGCGGTCGCGATGATGATGTAATAGGACATCAGTTCGAGCGTGCCGATCGGCTGCCCGTCGATTTCGGCGGTCGAGAGCAGGGTCGCGATATCGTCCGAGGGATCGCGGCGCCGCGCCTCGGTCAGCGCGGCGAAATAGTCGGTGAAGCCCTTGATCGTCGTCGCAAGATCGGGCTTCGGCCCCTTGCGCATATCGGGATCGTCGGGGCCGAAGATGTCGCGCGTCAACACCAGCATTCGCGCCTCGTCCTCGGCGGGCACGCCGAGGATACGCATGATGACGCGCAGCGGATACCAGACCGCGACATCGTCGACGAAGTCGCAGGCGCCGCCACGTTCGATCATCTCGCCGACGAAATGCCGCGCGAGCGCGCGCAGATCCGCCTCGAGCGCCTTCAGCCGCGCGGGCATGAACCAAGCCTGCGTCAGCTTGCGGTGCGCCATATGGTCGCGGCCGTCCATATGGACGATGTCGCGCAGCATCAGCGCGCTGCCGCCGGTCAGCTTGCGCACCTGTTCCTCGACCGACAGCGGTCGCAGCATCATCCGCGGCGCATTCAGGAATTGCGCGGCGTTGCGCTCGACCTCCTGGATGTCGGCGAATCTGGTGACGCTCCAGAAGGGGCGATAGTCGGCGGGCGCGGTCCAGTGCACCGGATCTTCCTCGCGCAGCCGCGCGAAGATCCGGTCATAGGAATCGGGGTCGGCGTAGGTCGCGGGGGCGACGATCGCGTCGTCGTCGATCGGCGGTGCGATCGTCGCCATCAGAAGTTGAACCCGACGCGCACGCCATAGGTCGCCGGCGGCGCCGCGCGCGCGTTGCGCACGAGGCCGCTGATCGGCAGGCCGCTGTCGAAATATTTCTCGTCGGTGATGTTCGCCGCGAACAGCGAGACGAGCCAGCGGTCGCCGGGGGCGGTATAGGTCAGGCTGGCATCGACGAGTTGCATGCTGTGCGCGTCGGCGCCGCCGGTGCCGGTCAGATTTTCGGCATCGAAATAATAGCCGTCGTTGTGCGAGGCATCGACCGACAGTTTGAGTTCGCCGTCGCCGACCGGCAATTTGACGTCGGCGCCGAGCGACAGCGCGAATTTCGGCGCGCCCGCCAGGCGGTTGCCCTTGATGAAGAGCACCCCGGCCCCACCCGCCGACTGGACATCGCGGTCGTAGCTGGTGTCGAGGATCAACCCGTTCGAGCGCAGCGTGACCATCGGCGACACCTGCCACAGCAGGTCATATTGCGCGCCGCCGATCTTCGCGCCGGTGCCGTTGACGAGGATGTTCGATCCGCTCGCCGAATCGGTGTAGGCGATGTGGATATTGCCATAATCATAATAGAAGGCGCCGAGGTTGAGCCGCGCGTCGGGCGACAGGCGGATTTTCGCACCGCCCTCGAACGAGGTGATCGTCTCGGGCGTGACGCCGGGGCTGAGAAGGTTGGTGTTCGAGAGCGTCGCGCCCTTGAACCCGGTCGAGACCCCCGCATAGAGCAGGAGGTCGCCGGTGTCGTACTGGACGCGGCCGGTATAGGTGAACTTCGATCCCTTCAGCACCTGCTTCCCCTGGTTCGGGGTACCGAAGACGTTGCGCGGGTCGGTCAGCGAGATGAAGTCGTTGCTGGTATATTTTTCGTCGGTGTAGCGTCCGCCGGCGGTGATGCTGAGCTGGTCGGTGATCGGCACGGTGATCTGGCCGAAACCCGCGATCGACTTGTTCTGCCAGCGGTTGTCGGCGGTCAGCGCCGAGAGCGGCGGCAGGTCGCCGGTGAGCAGCACGTCGCCCGCGGCGTCGAGATAGACCACCCCCGCGATCCACTGGACCGGCGAATCGATCGAGGCGATCTGGAATTCCTGCTGCCAGGTGCGCGACGGGAAATCGCCGGTGAAACCGACCGAGCCGCCCCGGAAGCCGACCGGATAGCTGGTCGGGTCGGCAAAGAGAATTTCGGTGGCCGAGAGCGATTCGGCGGTCTGGTAGGCGGTCAGCGAGCTGACCTCGACCGAGCCGAGGTCGAGCGTCGCCTTGGCCGAATAGGTTTCGGTGTTGAGCTGGACGAACGAGCCCGCCGGTCCGGGGCGCAGGATGCCGCGGGTCGAGCCATTGGCTTCATTCTCGTAGGTCGCGCCATGCCGGTTGCCGAAGCGCAGGTTCGCCGCCGCCGCCAGCGCATCGGCGGCGGGCACGCCGAAGCTCTGCAGAAAGCCCGCATAATAGAGCTGCGACCCGTTGAGCCCGGTCCCGCCGACGTCGATGTCGAGTCCCACCGCCTGATAGCCCTGCCCCGACCGGTCGTCGGATTCGAAATGCTGGGCGCGCAGCACCAGGTCGAACTGCTCGGACGGCTTGAACACCAGGACGGCGCCGATCGACTTGGAATCGCGGTCGTAGAAATCGTCGTTGCTGCTGCCCGTTCCCGGCAGGTTGAGGTTCTTGATATAACCGTCGCGCTTGCGGATCGACCCGTTGACCGAGAAGGCGAGCATGTCGCCGAGTCCGCCCGAGACGATCGCCGAGACCTCGCGATTGTCGTAATTGCCGTAACCGGCGCGGAAGCGGCCCGAGAGCGGATCGCCCGGCCGCGGCGTCTTGGTCGTCACGACGATCGCGCCGCCGGTCGCGTTGCGGCCATAGAGCGAGCCCTGCGGTCCTTCGAGCACCTGCACCTGTTCGACATTGTCGAGGTCGAAGGCGGCGCTGGTCAGCGTCGAGATATAGACGCCGTCGACATAGGTGGCGACGCTCGCCGCCTGCCCCGCGCCGGTGACGGTCGAGCCGACGCCGCGGATGAAGGGGGTGACGTTGCTCGCCTGGTTCTGGACGGTCAGCGACGGCGTCAGCTTGGGCAGGTCCTGCAGCGTCGACACGTTGCGCGCCTCCAGCACATCGGGTTCGACGGCGGTGACCACCACCGGGACCTTCTGGAGATTTTCGGAGCGGCGCTGCGCGGTCACGACGATATCGACAAGGCCGCTTTCTTCCTCGGCGGCGGGGGCACCGGCCGGTGCGGCACCCTGAGCCCAGGCGGGTGAAACGGCGGTGGTGGCGATGGCGACCCCGGCCAACATGACAGCCTTATGCATCTTCCTCTCCCTTCAGATCGTGGAGCTTTTCGCTCCATCTTTCTGCTTGCCAGGTCCCGCAGCGCTGGCGCATAGCGCGACACGACAAAAATTAATATTCGTCGTATTTTATTCTGTCAAGCGCGCAATTAAATGCTCGTTTAATCAGCTTCAAAGCGGGTTTGCCAGAAAATCGGGCGGAGAGGAAAATGGCCGACAGCGGCGCGAATCGAAGCGATCACATCAGTTTCTGCCGGTTGTGCGAGGCCTTTTGCGGCACCGTCGTCACGGTCGAGGACGGGCGCCCGGTCAAGCTGTCGCCCGACCGCGACAATCCGCACACGCAGGGGCATATCTGCGTCAAGGGGGCGGCGATCGTCGATATCGCCAACGACCCCGACCGCGTCCTGCGGCCCTTGAAGCGCGTCGGCGGACCGGGCGAATTCGCCGAAGTGTCGTGGGACGAGGCGTTGGACGATATCGCGGCGCGGCTGTCGGCGATCATCGCGCGCGACGGACCCGAAGCGGTCGCGACCTATTTCGGCAATCCGGGCGCCTTTTCGACCGACACCTTCCTGGCGAGCCAATGGTTCCTGCAGCGGATCGGCAGCGGCAAATTCTATGCCGCGGGATCGCAGGACAGCACCTCGCGCCATCTGGCGAGCTGGATCCTCTATGGCGTCGCCTTTCGCAACGCGATCCCCGACCTGCCGCATTGCGACCTGCTGATCATCACCGGCGCCAACCCGCTGGTGTCGCACGGGGGGCTGCTCACCGCGCCGCGGATGCGCCACGACCTCGACGCGATCGCCGCGCGCGGGCGGGTGATCGTCATCGATCCGCGCCGCACCGAAACCGCCAGACGCTATGAGCATGTCGCGATCCAGCCCGACGCCGACGCCTGGCTGCACGCCGCGATGCTGAAAGCGATGATCGACGCAAAGGCCGTCGACGAGGCCTTCCTCGCCGCGCATTGCACCGGCTGGGACGAACTGCGCGACGCGGTGCGCGGCGTCGACCTCGACGAGGCGGCCGCGGCGACCGGCATCGCGCGCGCCGCGATCGAAAAGCTGGCGCTCGACTTCGCCGCCGCGCCGCGCGCCGCCATCTATGGCCGTGTCGGCCTGTGCCGCGGGCGCTTCTCGACGCTCGCCAATCTGCTGCTCGATGCGATCAACATCGCGGGGGGCAAGTTCGGCCAGGTCGGCGGATCGACCTTCGGCGCCTTTCCGCTCGCCGAGGGGGCCGAGCCATTGTCGGGCTATGGCGAGCACCGCACGCGCATCGGCGACCTGCCCGTCGTCGCGGGGCTGATGCCCGCCGCGGCGCTGCCCGACGACATATTGGAACCGGGCGAAGGCCGGGTGCGCGCGATGATGGTGATCGCCGGCAATCCGGTGCTGTCGGCGCCGGGTGGCGCGCGGCTCGAACAGGCGCTGGAATCGCTCGACCTGCTGTTCTCGATCGATCTTTATGTGACCGAGACCAACCGCTTCGCCGACTATATCCTGCCCGCCGCGACCTTCCTCGAGAAGGACGATATCCCGCTGATCGGCCTGTCGCACATGGTGCGCCCCTATATCCAATATGCGCGTGCGGCGGTGCCGCCGATGGGCGAGGCGCGCGAGGAGAAGGCGATCTTCGACGATCTGGCCGCGCGCATGGGATTGGGCTCGATCGCCCCGACGCCGGGGCTGCGCTGGCTCGAACGCCAGGGGATGACGATCACGCCGCTGACCCTCGTCGAACTCGGCTTGCGCCACGGGCCGCTCGGCAAGCGGCGCGGCGACGACGCGCTGAGCTTCGCCCGGCTCGCCGCGATGCCGCACGGCACGATGCTCGACCTGCCGCTCACCTATGACGGCTGGGCCGGTCATCTCGCGACCGAGGACCGCAAGATCCGCCTGTGGCACCCGATCGTCGCGGAGGAGTTCGCCCGCTTCGCCGCGCATCGCGCCGCGCCACCCGAGCCGGCGGCGCTGAAGCTGTTCAGCCAGCGCAAGCTCAAGTCGATGAACAGCTGGATGCACAATCCCGAGAAGCTGGCGCGGTCGCAGGAGCCCGCGCTGCTCGTCCACCCCGCCGACGCGGCGCGGCACGGCCTCGCCGACGGCGGCCGCGCGCGCGTGTCGAACGACCATGGCGCAGTCGAGGTCGCGGTCGAGATCAGCGCCGATGTGATCGAGGGCGCGGTCTGCTACCCGCACGGCTGGGGGCACAATGGCGGCTGGCGCCATGCGAACACGCTGCCCGGCGCGAACATCAACCTGCTGCTCGGGCTCGGTCCGGCCGCGGTCGAGCGCGTGTCGGGGACGACCTTCATCGACGGCATCCCGGTGACGGTAACGCCGATCGCCGCCTGATCAGCGCCCCATCACGCTGGGGCCGAGGAAGTCGCGCACCAGCGCGTCCATCGCGGCGCGGTCGTCGAGATCCTCGGGCGGCCGCGCGAGCAGCGCACGATAGACGAAGCTCAGCCACCATTCGAGCCGCTCGACCGATATGTCCGAGCGCACCTGGCCGGTCGCGCGCAGCCGTTCGATCACGGGCGACCAATATTCGTGCATCATCAACTCGATCACGCGCGAATGTTCGGCGAGCTCGTTGACGAACCCGACCGAGCCCTCCTCGAACATGCCCTCGAAAATCGGCATCGCGCGCGCGGCGTCGACCAGCGCGATGACCGCCGCCGACAGCAGCGCCCCGCCCTCCAGATCGTCGGGGATATTTTCCTTGGCGCGTTCGTTGACCAGCGCGCCTTCGCGCAGCAGCACCGCGGTCGCCAGCTGCTGCTTGTTCGGGAAATAATTATAGATGGTCTGGCGCGTGATCCCCGACCCCCTGGCCACCGCCTCCATCCGCAGCCTTTTGTAGCCGACCTTGGCGATCACCTGATTCGCGGCGTCCAAAATGCGCGCCTGCGTCCGCCGTGCCACCTCGGTTTCGAGTTCATTATCCATCGTTTACCCGCAGAAAATCTAAAAATTTGACGAATTTTATTTTTTGTCGCATTATTGTCCAGTAACGACAAGCTGGGAGATTTGTCATGTACGGTTTCGACCTCGTCATCAAGAACGGGACGATCATCGACGGAACGCGCTTTCCGCGTTTCAAATCGGACATCGGGGTCAGGGACGGCAAGATCGCGCGCGTCGGCCCGATCGCCGACCCCGGCAGCGCGCGCGTGATCGACGCCGAGGGCCTGATCGTCGCCCCCGGGCATATCGACACCCACACCCATTATGATGCGCAGATCTTCTGGGACCCGACCTGCTCGAACGCGGGCGAGAATGGCATCACCACCGTCGTCACCGGCAATTGCGGCTTCGGCTTTGCCCCCGTCCATGTGAAGGACCGCGAGCGCGCGATGCTGATGATGGAGACCACCGAACAGGTCCCCGCGATCCAGATGCAGACCGCGCTCCCCTGGTCGTGGGAGACATTTCCCGAACTGGTCGAGGCGATGCGGCGGACGCCCAAGGCGGTCAACCTGACGATGTTCCTGCCGCTCAACGCGGTGATGTTCTATGTCATGGGCGAGGCGGCGAAGCACCGCCGCCCGACCGCGGCCGAGATCGCGACGATCAAGGGGCTGATCCACGAGGCGATGGACGCCGGCGCCTGCGGCCTGTCGCTGAGCTTCATGGGGCGCGAGAACAACCATGTCGACGTCGACGGATCGCCGATGCCGACCGATATCATGCACCCCGACGACGCCTGTGCGATGGCGCGCGCGCTCAGCGAGCGGCAGGAGGGCATGATCCAGGTCATCTCGCAGATCGGCCCGGTCGGCGACCGCAGCATCAGCGAGAAACTGGCGCGCGAAACCGGGCGTCCGATCCTGCACAATGTGTTCTCGGTCAGCGAATATACCCCCGACCTCCACCGCCAGAGCATGGCCTGGCTCGACGCGATGAACGAAGAGGACGGCGTCGAGATGTACGCCGCGACGGTCATCTGCCGCGCCTGGAACGAGACCGAGCTGTTCAATTCGCCCGGCTGCTCGCTCGACGCGCTCGACGTCTATCGCGAGTTGACCTTTTGCAAGGATGCCGCCGACAAGCGCGCCAAGCTGCTCGATCCCGAATTCCGCCGCCGCTTCAACGAGAGTTACGACCCGGTGATGTTCGAGGCGACCGCGGGCGGGCTCGCCGACTATACCGTCATCGGCATGGGTCCCGGATCGAACGACGCAAAAAACTATCTCGGCAGGACGCTGGGCGACATCGCGGCCGCCGAGGGCAAGAGCGAGGTCGACGCCTTCATCGACACCGCGCTCGAAAGCGACCTGCGCATCGAGCTCAAGACCCCCGGCATCGCGATCGACCCCGCCAAGGTCGCCGATCTGCTGTCGAACGGCCGCGTGCTCGCGGGCGCGTCGGACGGCGGCGCGCACACCAAGAATTTCAGCGGCGGCCAATGGACCACCGACCTGATCCTGTGGCTCGTGCGCGACAATGACTTCCTCTCGCTCGAGGAAATGCATTACCGCCTGTCCTACCAGCCCGCGCGCGCGATGGGGATCAAGGACCGCGGCGCGCTGCTCGAGGGCATGGCGGCCGATATGCTGATCTATGACCTGGGCGAGCTCTATTTCGACCAGGACCGCTTCGACGTCGTCCACGACCAGCCGGGGGGCGACTGGCGGCGCAAGGCGCGCGCGGGGGGGTATCGCCAGATCTTCGTCAACGGCGAGCAGACCTTCGAGCGCGACCGCCCGCTCGGCGCGACGCCGGGGGTCTACCTCGGCGACGCCGCGCCGCGTCCGCAGATCGCGCGCGCCGCCTGACCGAACCATGCTCCGCGACAAGGTCATCCTGATCGTCGGCGGTTCGACGGGCATCGGGCGCGCGACCGCGATCGCCTGCGGACAAGCGGGCGCGACCGTCGTGGTCGGCGCGCGCGACCGCGCCAAAGCCGAAGAGGTGGCTGGCGAAGCCGCGCGGGCGGGCGCGCCGCACACGCTGGGGCTGCCCGTCGACGTGCGCGCCTCCGACGCGGTGAATGCCTTTGTCTCCGCCGCCGCCGACAGCTTCGGCCGGCTCGACGGCGCGGTGAACAATGCCGGGGTCGAGGGGCGGATGGCGCCGATGCACGCGCTGACCGACGCCGATTATGCCGAGATCATGGACGTCAACGCGCGCGGCGTGTTTTTCGCGATGCGCGCCGAGATCGCGGCGATGGGAGGCGGGGGCGGCGCGATCGTCAACGTCGGGTCGGTCGGGTCCTTCACCGGGCTGGTCGGCCAGTCGGTCTATGCCGCGTCCAAACATGCGGTGTGGGCGCTCACCCGCTCGGCGGCGGTCGAACAGGCGGGACGCGGCATCCGGATCAACATGGTCGCTCCCGCCGGCACCGAAACGCCGATGCTGCACCGCGTGCTGCGGGGCAATGAGGAGGCGATGCGCGGCGCCGCGAAGATGCACCCGATCGGCCGTTTCGGCACGCCCGAGGAAAGCGCCGCGGCGATCGTCTGGCTCTTGTCCGACGCCGCCGCCTTCGTGTGCGGCCAGTCGATCGGGGTCGACGGCGGCTATTCGGCGACGCTGGGCTTCAACCCGCAGGCGGCGCTCGCGAACTAGCGGACGAGCATCCCGCCAACGATCAGGTCGGTGACGGTGGCGACATAACGATCGATCAGGTCGTGATCGAGCGCGCCGTCGCCCAATATGGTGCGGCGCGATTGCTCCGACGAAAAGAGATGCGCGCAGGCGCCGTCGATCGCGAAGCTTACCAGATCGGCATCGACCGGGCGAAACTCGCCGCGCGCGACGCCGTCGGCGATGATCGCGCGCCGCGCCTCGGTGACGGGTCGGACGAAGGTCGTGCCGACCTTCTCCGACGCCTCGGGCGAGGCTTCGCGGAGCAATTTGTGGAGCAGGCGGTTGAGATAGGGCCGATCGAAATAAGACTCGATCATCCCGCGGATATGCCGTTCCATCTTGGCGGTCGGCGTCATGTCCGCGGCGAGGAGGCGGTCGAGATGCCCCGCGGCGCGGCGTGCGTCGGCCTCGACGATCGCGATCATCAGACCCTCGCGATTGCCGAAATAATAGCTGACCAGCGCGACATTGGTGCCCGCGCGTTCGGAGATGTCGGCGATCGAGACCTCGAGCAGGTCGCGCTCGACCATCAGGCTGCGCGCGGCATCGACGATCCGCTGCGCCGTCGCCGGCTGCGCGGATTTTTCTTCGGCCCTGTCCTTGGCCCCGCCCTTGGCCATGTTCATCGCGGCTCCTCTCCTTGACGCGATTTAAATGTTCATTTAATCCGGCTTAAATGGACATTTAACCCGAGTCAATCGGATCGCAGGAGAGGCTTCCATGAATTTCGACACCGGCTATTCGATGCTGATCGACGGCGCGCTGACCGGCAGCGACGGCGAGATCGAGGTGATCAATCCCGCGACCGGCGAAGTGTTCGCTTCCGCCCCCGATTGTTCGGAGGCGCAGCTCGACGCCGCGGTGACCGCCGCGAACCGCGCCTTCAAGAGCTGGCGGAACGTGCCGATCGAGGAACGGCAGGCCTGCCTGCTCAAAGCCGCCGACATATTGGCCGCGCATACCGAAGAACTCGCGCGCCTCTTTACCCGCGAACAGGGCCGCCCCACCGATGGCGCCCGGTCCGAAATCGGCATCGGGGTCGCGTGGCTGCGGGCCTATGCCGCGATGACGCCGCCGGTGCATGTGATCGACAAGGGCGACGGCCAGCGTATCGAAACCCATTATGTGCCGCTCGGCGCGGTCTGCGCGATCTCGCCCTGGAATTTCCCGGTCAACCTGTCGATCTGGAAGATCGCCCCGGCGCTGGCCGCGGGGAACACCATTGTCCTCAAACCCTCGCCCTTCACCCCGCTCTGCATGCTCAAGATCGGCGAGCTGCTGAAGGACGTCTTTCCGGCGGGGGTGCTCAACATCGTCTCGGGCGGCGACGCGCTCGGCCCCTTGATGACCGCGCATCCGGGCTTCGCCAAAATCTCGTTCACCGGCTCGACCGCGACGGGCAAGCGCGTGATGGAAAGCGCCGCGAAGGATTTGAAGCGCCTGACGCTCGAACTCGGCGGCAACGACGCCGCGATCGTGCTGCCCGACGTCGATCTCGACGAGGTCGCGCAGAAGATCTTCTTCGGCGCCTTTTTCAACAGCGCGCAGATCTGCGTCGCGACCAAGCGCCTCTATGTCCATGACAGCATCTATGACGCGCTGCGCGACCGCCTCGCCGCGATCGCGCAGGCGGTGAAGCTCGGCGACGGCAGCGAGCAGGGGGTCGTGCTCGGCCCCTTGCAGAACCGCCGCCAGTTCGAGCGCGTCACCGCGCTGATCGACGATGCACGCGCCGCAGGTCTCACCCTGGTCGAAGGTCCGGCGGGACCCGATAGCGGCGGTTATTTCATCCCCATCACCATCGTCGATAACCCGCCCGAGGATGCGGCGGTGGTGCAGGAAGAAGCCTTTGGCCCGGTGCTGCCGATGATGCGCTTCGACGATGTCGACGCGGTCGTCGATCGCGCCAATGCCAGCGACTATGGCCTCGCCGGGGCGGTGTGGTCGAAGGATGTCGATCAGGCGGTCGCGATCGCCCGCCGCCTCGAAACGGGCACGGTGTGGATCAACCAGAATCTGATGCTGCGCCCCGACACCCCCTTTGCCGGCCACAAGCAGAGCGGTTTCGGGATCGAGAATGGGCTGGAGGGCATGCTCGAATATATGGTGCCGCAGAGCATCTATATTCCGCTGCGATAGGCCTGGGCGGCGGCGGACCGTCCGCTGCCGCCCAGCATGGGTTCAAAACTGCCGCCAACCGGCGATCATTTGAACTTGAAGGCCACGTTCAACCCATAGGTCGCCGGCATGCCGGTGAAGCGGATCACCGCGTCGCCGCGGCGTGCGGCGGTGTTCCAATAATATTCGTCGGTGACATTTTGCGCATAGAGGCTGGCGGTCCATTTGCCGTCGATATGTCCGACGCCGGCGCGCAGGTCGAGCAGGCCATAATCGTCGATGAAGAGGCGCGCATCGGGTTTGAAATCGCCGAATGTCGAACTGCGATAGGTATAGTTGGCGCCGACAAAGGCCTCTTTCGACCCGCCGATGCCCCAGCGATATTCGAGGTCGGCGTTGACCTGCCACTTCGGCGTATAGGGGAAACGGAAACCGTTGAAATCGGTGACCGCGCCAAAGGCGGTATAGTTGGAGAAGGCGCGCGTGACCCTGCTGTCGATATAGGTCGCGCCGAGATTGGCGCGCAGCCCGTCGACCGGCGAGACGACGAGCTGGAGCTCGGCGCCCTTGATCCGCGACTTGGGCACATTGACCAGCGCCTCGAGCGGCCCGAACACCGGAACGATCGTCCGCCCCTTGAGCTGTTTGTCGAGATAGTCGTAGTAGAAGAGCGCGCCGTTGAGCTGGACGCGGCGGTCGAGCAGCGCCGATTTGAAACCGACTTCATAGGCCGTGACCTGTTCCTGCCGGACCGGCTTATATTGCGAGAAGCGATTGCCGGCGAGCGTCGCGAAGGAGCCGCTTTTATAGCCCCGGCTGACGCTGGCGTAGAAGAGCTGGCCGTTCGCCGGCTTCCACTGCAGCACCCCGCGCCAGGACACATTATCCTCCGGCAGGCTGCCCTCGAACAGCCCGGGCCGCCCCGCGTCGTTGAAGGTCACGCAGCCACCGAGCGGGATGGTTCCCGAGGGCAGGCCGAAGATCAGTTCGAACCCGCGCGCGTAGGTGCCGTTGCCGGCGTTGAGCGTGCAACCCGCAAAATCGACCTTGGTATCGGTGTAGCGCACCCCGCCGATCAGCGTCAGCGTATCGACGATCGGCACGCTGACGTCGGCAAAGGCGGCGTAGCTGCGATATTTGGTGTCGCCGAGCTGCGGCACGAGTTCGATCGACGGGAAGCCGAACCGATCGAACACATGCGCCGACGACTGATCGTTCAGCCGCTGCGTCAGCAGTTCGTGGGTCTTGCCCCATTCGTAATTGCCGCCGACGATCCAGGTGCCGTCGCCCATCAGCGCGCCCGAAAGCCGCAATTCCTGACTGAAGGATTTGATGTCGCCCTGGAGGAAAACGTCGGTCAGGCGCAGCGTCGTGCCGTCCGATTCCTGGCCATAGGCTTCCTTGAAACGCGTATAGGCCGAGATCGAGGTGAGCGTGATGTCGTCGCTGAGGTCGACCTCGCCGCGTAGCGCCGCCTGCACCTGCCAATTGTCCTTCTTGAGCGGAAAGCTGGTGCCCCAGTCGGCGGCGCGATTGTCCTCCGGCGCGCGCGGATAGGTCGGCAGGCGGGGATCGAAGAAGCCCGCCGACTGCTGGAAGGGCGCGATGAACTGCGGCGCCTGTGTGTCGCCATGGTCCTGATAGGCGTTGACCATCAGGTTCAGGCGCACCGTATCGGCCGGCCGGAAAGCCAGCTGGACGCGGCCCTGGGTGAAAGCGCGCTGGCCGAGGCTCGCGTCGCGGGTGTAGCTTTTCTGCCAGTCGCCGCCGCCTTCGTGGCGCAGCGATATGCGCGCCGCGAGCGTGTCGGACAGCGGGCCGCTGGCATAGCCCTCGGCGCTGAAGCGGTTGAAGCGGCCATAGGAGAGCGCCAGCCCCGCCTCGGGCGACCAGGTCGGCTTGGCGGCGATATAGTTGATCGCCCCGCCCGTGGCGTTCGACCCGAACAGCGTGCCCTGCGGCCCCTTGAGCACCTCGACCCGTTCGAGGTCGAAGGATGCGCCCGCGGTCATCACCGAATAGGGTATCGGGATTTCGTCGGTATAGACGGTGACCGTCGGCTTGGCGGCGAGGCTGCTGTCGAAAAAGCCGATACCGCGCAGAAAATAGACCGGTGTGCCGAAGCCGCTGTTGATCGCGTTGAACCCCGGCGTGACCTTGGCGAGCCCCGCGACATCGGTCACGCCCTGCGCCTGCAGGTCGCTCCCCGACACCGCGGTGATCGAGAGCGGGACGCTGTTGACGCTTTCGCTGCGCTTCTGCGCGGTGACGATGATGTCGTTCGTGCCGACCGCCTCGCCCTCGTCTGCGGGCGCCGCCTCTTGCGCAGCGGCCTGATTCGCGAACAAGGCAAGCAGCAGCGCTGCGACGGACGACGAGCTACGCATCTTTGAAAGCGCCATATTTCCCTCCCGATGACCATCCGTAACGCCCGCGTCCGATCCGGAAAGAGCGTTCAGATCTTTTGTTACCGTCCGGTCGGTAATATAGCTTTCTATCCTTGTCAAATCGGCGATGACCGCGCCCCCTATTGACCAGCGGGTCGTGACGGACCTATGCCTCGGCTGAGGGGTCGTCCGAACAGCCGCAAAGAGCGGCCCATCGGGCGCAAGGTGAATGCAATGGTACAAGCATCGCGGAAGACACGGGCGGCGACATCCCCCGCGCCGGCACGACCGGGTCCGACCACGGCATCCCGGCCCGGCCGCAAGCGGGGCAGCGTCAACAAGGAGGTGATCATGGCAATCGCCTCGACGATGTTCCGCGAGCGCGGCTATGACCGCACCAGCCTCGACGATATCGCCGCCGGCCTGTCGATCACCAAGCCGAGCCTCTATTATCATTTCGCGAGCAAGGAGGAGATCCTCCTCGAGTGCATCGCGCGCGGCTATATCCTGTTTCAGCAGAAAATAGCCGATCGCGACGATGTCCGCCTGCCCGGCCGCGAGCGCGTCCGCATCTTCGTCGAATGTTATGTCGACCTGTTGCAGGACAATGTCCTGTCGATGATCGTCGCCGACGAGCGCGTGATGACCGACGCGGGCAAGGCCAAATATCGCAACTATAAAAGGATGCTGAACCGCGACCTGCTCGACCGGATCGAGATCGGCCGCAAGGACGAATCGCTCGCCTTCGACAATGCGCACATCGTCGCGTTCGGCATTTTCGGCATGGTGAACTGGATGACCCACTGGCAGTCGGGCGCGTTGCAGATCGAACCCGGTTCCGTGTCCGACCAGTTCGTCGCCATGATCCTGGACGGCATCGGCAAGCCCTGACGCCACCGAAATCACCGCATTCCCGCCCGGCTCGCGACCTTTCCGGCTGCGAGTTGACAGCCTCCATCGCCGCGCATATGACTATGTTACCGACTAGTAGGTAATAAGAGGATTTGCGATGGCCGACTTCCGTTATCTGAACACCAGCGTCGAGGACGGCGTCGGCATCCTCCAGCTCAACCATCCCGAGGTACGCAACGCGCTCGGTTGGGAGCTGCACGAGGACATCATCGCGGCGCTGCGCGCGTGGGAAGACGACGACAGCGTCTCCTGCGTCCTGTTCATCGGCAATGAGGAGTATTTCTGCGCCGGCTGGCGCGTCGACGTCCTCAATTCGGCGAGCGACGACGATCGCCGCCGCTTCAACGACCTCGCGCTCGCGCTGATGAAGGCGATCTACGATTTCGGCAAACCGTCGGTCGCGGCGGTCGCGGGCGTTGCGCCGGGCTATGGCATGGACGTCGCCAATATGTGCGACATCACCATCGCGTCCGAAAATGCGCTCTTCGGATCGACGCAGGTCAAATATGCGATGAACGGCTTTTACCACGCGCTGATGGCGCGCGTCGGCCAGCAGCATGCGCGGCGGATGTATTATACCGGCGATCCGATCGACGCGCAGGAAGCGCTGCGCATCGGCCTGGTCAGCGAAGTGACTCCCGTCGGCGAACTCCGCGCCCGCGCGCTGACGCTGGCGAAGCAAATCGCCGAAATGGGCCCCGAACTCGCGAAAATCTTCAAGGGCGTCGCGCTCCGCGCGTCGAACATGGATCACCTCGGCGCGCTGCAATATGAGCTGACCGTCACCCACGACCTGCTCCAGCGCGGCATTTTCCGCGAGCGGATCGCGCGCGGTTTCGACCGGTTGAAGGCCGGCGACAGCGTCGCGATCGAACGCGCCGGAAAGCCATGACCCTCGACGTCGTCGCCTCCGACATTTTTGCAGCCGAGGAATGCGACCAGTTCGCGCGCTCGGTCGATGGCTTCCTTGCCGCGCACGCCGCGCCCGAAGCGATCGACCGGTGGCGCGAGGACAAGCGCGTCGATCGCGCGACCTGGACGGCGGCGGCCGAAGCGGGATTGCTCGGCCTGTCGGTCGCCGAGGCCTATGGCGGCGCGGGCGTCGATTTCCGATTCGAGGCGATCGTCACCAAGGCGATCGGCCATCGCGGCGCCGATGCGCTGACGATCAGCCTGCATAATGCGGTGATCCTCCCCTATTTCTCGGGCTTCGGGACCGAGGCGCAAAAGCAGCACTGGCTGCCCCAATTCTGTTCGGGCGAATGCCTGACCGCGATCGCGATGACCGAACCGGCGGCGGGGTCGGACCTGCGGGGCATGAAGATGACTGCGCGCCGCGCCGATGGCGGCTGGCGGCTGAGCGGGCAAAAGACCTTCATCTCCAACGGCCAGATCGCCGACGTCATCCTCGTCGCGGCCAAGACCGACCCGGCGGGCGGCGGCCGGTCGCTCTCGCTGTTCATCGTCGATGTGCGCGGCAACCCGGATGGATTCCGGCGCGGGCGCAACCTCGACAAGGTCGGGCAGGAGGGCCAGGATACGTCCGAACTCTTCTTCGACGATTTGTTCGTGCCCGACGACGCGCTGCTCGGCGGGGTCGAAGGCCGCGGCCTGCCGCAGCTGATGGAAAAACTGCCGCAGGAGCGGCTGATCATCGCCTGGCAGGCGATGGCGATGATCGAACGCGCGCTCGACGAGACCATCCGCTACACGCGCGAGCGGCCGATGTTCGGCCAGGCGCTCGCCGATTTCCAGAACACCCAGTTCCAGCTCGCCGAATATAAGACGCGCGCGGTCGTCTGCCGCGTCTTCGTCGATCATTGCACCGGCCTGCTCGTGCGCGGCGAGCTGACCGCGGAGATCGCCTCGATGGCCAAATATTGGGCGTCGGAAGAGCTGACGAAGATCGTCGACGGCTGCCTCCAGCTCTTTGGCGGCTATGGCTATATGCTCGAATATCCGATCGCGCGGATGTTCCGCGATAGCCGCATCCACCGCATCTACGGCGGCGCGAGCGAGGTGATGAAATTGCTCATCGCCCGACATCTCTGATCCGAATCACAAGCTTGGGAGTATTTATGGCAAAGCACGGCACGATGCGCAGCGAGGTCAAAGGCGGCGTCGCCACCCTCTTCCTCGACCGCCCCGACAAGAAAAACGCGCTCAGCACCGAATTGTTCGAGGATCTGGTCGAAACGCTCGCCCAGTGGCGGCGCGACGACAGCGTCGCGGCGGTCGTCATCACCGGCACCGAGGAATATTTCTCGGCCGGGCTCGATCTCGACACGATGAACTGGAAAAGCGAGGACGAGCGGCTGCGCTGGTATGACGCGACCTATTATGGCTATCTCGAACTGCTCGAATATCCCAAGCCCACGATCGCCGCGGTCGCGGGGCCGACCTTCGGCGGCGGCTGCGACATCGCGGTATTCTGCGACATCCGCATTTCGAGTCCGAACGCCAAATTCGGCTTTCCGCAGATCCGCTTCGGCCTGACCCCCTTCGTCGATCCGCTGCAGCGCATCGTCGGCCAGAGCCAGGCGAAGCTGCTCGTCCTGACCGGCCGCCGCATCAACGCGCAGGAGGCACTGCGCATCGGCCTGATCGACGAGATCGCGCCCGAGGGTCAGTTGCTGGCGACCGCGCAAGGCATGGCGAACGAGATCGCCTCGACCACCGTGCCGACCGTGGTGCGTACCACCGAAATGCTGCGTCGCAGCTGGGCGATGGATCCGATGGCCGCCTATGTCTATGGCCATGTCCAGTATCGCGACGTCCACTGGAACCCCGAGATTTCGGACCGCATGCTCGCGGCGCGGGCCAAGGTCGGTTCGGGAACGCGCTGACGCGCCGCGATGACCGGCCTTCCTCTCCTCCCCCCGATCGACCTTGGAGGATCGGTCGTCGCGGTCGTCGGCGCAAGCCGCGGGCTTGGGCGGCAATATGCCGCCGACCTCGCGCGCGCCGGCGCCCGCCTCGTCCTGACCGGGCGCGGCGAAGAGATCGACGCGGTGGCGGCGGCGGTCCGGCAGGCGGGGGGATGCGCGATCGCGGTGCGCTGCGACATCCGGCAACCCGCGCCATTCGTGGATGCGGCGCTGGCCGAATATGGAGCGATCGACGGGCTGGTGGTCAACGCCGGGATCGTCCGCGACCGCAGCTTCGCCAGGATGACCGCCGCCGAATGGTCGGAGGTCATCGACGTGCACCTCGGCGGCAGCTTCGCCTGCGCCAAGGCGGTGTGGGAACCGATGGCGGCGCGAAAGCGCGGTTCGATCGTGCTCACCACGTCGGGCGCCGGGATGCACGGCGCCTTTGGTCAGGCCAATTATGCCGCCGCCAAGGCCGGCATCATCGGCCTGATGAAGACCTTGGCGATCGAAGGCGAACGCGTCGGCATCCGCGTTAACGCCATCGCCCCGATGGCGCTGACCGAAATGACCGACGGTGTCTTTTCCGACCGCATGAAGCAGGGGCTGCGTCCCGAGCAGATTTCGCCCTTTCTCATCGACCTGCTGGACCCGGCCTCGACAAAGACCGGCGCGATCATCGAATGCGGCGGTGGCTGGGGTGCCGAACTTCGCTGGCAACGCGCCGCAGGCGGCACGGCGGGCAAAGCGGAATTCGGTTCCGATTTCGACCTTCCGCGCACGACGGCCGACTCCCTCGGCGCCGCGCTTGGCGATCCCCGGACAATGTATAGGATGGCTTGAATGGAATTTGCCACGCCCCCTCCCCCCAGCGTCATGCTCGACCGCCGCGACGACGGCAGCCTCATCCTGCGCTCGGCGCTTCCGCTCGGCCCCGTCCCCAAGTCGCTCGCGCATGTCTTCGACGAGCAGGCCGGACGCGCACCCGACGCAGCATTCATGCGGCAGCGCGGCGCGGATGACGAATGGCGCGGCATGTCCTATGGCGAGGCGCGTCGCGCCGCCGATGGGCTTGCTCAATGGCTGATCGACCGCGGGATCGGCGTCGGCGACGTCGTTTCGTTCCTGTCCGAACCCTCGATCGAACATGGCATCGCCGCGATCGGTATCCAGCGCAGCGGCGCCGCGATTGCCCCGGTGAGCGTCGCCTATTCGCTGATGTCGAAGGATCACGCCCAGCTCCGCCAATGCGTTTCGGTCGTCGGGGCCAAGGTCGTCATCGTCGACGACGCGGCGCGCTACGCCTCCGCGCTGCGCGCGCTCGCGCCGCTCGGGGTGACGTTCGTCGCGGCGTCGGGCCGTGCCGAAGGACTCGAGATCGTGTCCTGGGCCGAAGTGATCGCGACCGTGCCGCGCCATGACGTGACCGAACGCATGGATGCCATCCGACCCGACCAGATCGCGCGCATCGTCTATACCTCGGGATCGACCGGCTCGCCCAAGGCGACGCCGCAGCCGCACGCCAACCTGAACATCACCATCGCCCAGAACCGCGCGCTCGGCCTGCTCGAATTCGCGGGCGATCCGCCGCAGATTTTGGAAGCCATGCCGTTCAGCCATATCATGGCGGGCAATTTCAACTTCAACAACACGATCGCCGCGGGCGGGACGATATGGATCGACGACGGCAAGCCGACGCCCGACCTCTTCGCCAGAACCCTCGCCAATCTGCGAGACGTCGCGCCCTCCTATTTCATCACCGTCCCGCTCGGTTACACGATGCTGTGCCAGGCGCTCGAAGCCGACGCCGGCCTCAGCCGGCATTTCTTTTCGCGCCTCACATTCCTGGGCTTCGGCGGCGCGGTGCTCGCCGAGGATGTCCGCGACCGCCTAACCGCCCTTTCGATCGCCGCGCGCGGCCGGGCGGTGCCGATCTTCTCCTTCTACGGTGCGACCGAATATCTGTTCGGGACGCTCAAATATTGGAGCGAGGGCGGGACCGACGTCATCGGGCTTCCCCTCCCCGCCACCGACCTGAAGCTCGTGCCTTTCGACGGGCGCTACGCGATGCGGGTCAAGGGACCGACGATGATGCCGCAAAGCGGCTATATCGGCGCGCCCGAGGCCTCGGCCTCGCTGTTCGACGAAGAGGGTTATTTCCACACCGGCGACGCGGTTCGCTTCGTCGACCCCGACGATCCGCGCGCGGGGCTGGTCTTTGCGGGCCGATTGTCGGAAGACTTCAAGCTGGACTCAGGCACCTATGTCACCGTCGAGGCGCTGCGGCTGGCCCTGCTTGCTGCCTGTGGCGACCATCTATCCGAAGCCGTGATTTGCGGGCTCAACAGGCCCTATCCCTCGGCGCTGCTGTGGCGCCGCGCGCCCGGCGGCGCCGCCGACAGCCGCGCCGCGATCGAAACGGCGATCGCCGCCTTCAACGCGTCGCAAAGCGGCGCTGCGCGCCGGATCGGCGCCGCGCTCATCCTCGACGAGCCGCCGTCGTTCGAAACCGGGGAGGTCACGGTGAAGGGCAATGTCGCGCAGCGCGTCGTGCGCGAACGGCGCGCCGCCGACGTCGCGCGCCTCTATGCCGACCGCCCCGATCCCGCCGTCATGCGGTTCGGCGCCGCAGCGCGCAAGCTGGTCGAGCCGGGCTGATGTCCTTTGCCCGCACGCCCGGCGACTGGCGCGCCCTGAACTTCGACGATCCCTTTTGCGCGCATGTCGGCGGAATGCGGATGCTCTACACGGGTGACCGGGCCGAGCCGGTTCGTTTCGGACTCGACGTGCAGCCCCATCAGTGCAATCGCCTCGGCTTCTGCCACGGTGGGCTGCTCGCGACCTTTCTGGACATCGCGCTCGGCGTTTGCGCGATCGAGATATGCGGCCACGACTGGGGCGGCCCGACGATCAACCTCAGCGTCGATTTCCTGCAAGGCGCACCGCGAGGGGACTGGATCGAGAGTCGCGTCACGCTGGACCACACGACCCGCAGCCTGATGTTCGTCACCGGGTCGGTCGTCGGATCGCCGGGCCCGATCGCGCGCGCTACCGCCGTGTTCAAGCAACCACGGCCGGCGCCAGCCGGTGCCTGATCGCCAGGGAGAAAAGACATGCCCTCCAACGAAACGCTTACGGGCACAGCCGGCACCGGCAGCCCGAGCTATGTAGGATTGCCCCTCGCCGGAGCGGTCACCGCGGAATTCGTCCGCGACTTCGGCAACCGCTGGGAAGCGGCGTGGAATTCGCACGATACCGAACGCGTCCTCGCGCTGATCCACCCCGACATCCGCTGGAACGACACGATATTCTGGCCCGATATCATCCACGGCCATGATAGGATGCGCGGATATATCGACAAGATCTGGGCGGTGATGCCCGACGTCCATTTCCGGGAAGTGCAGCTTTTCAGCGCGCTCGACTCGGGCCGCGCGCTCTATCTGTTCGAGCAGACCGCGTCGGCGCCGCCCGCTTCGGGCAGGGGCACCAGGGCCACGACCTATGGTTGCGATATCTTTCTGGGTTTCCGTGATGGCTTGCTGTCCGACTATATGGCCCAATATGAGATCGCCGACATGATGCGCCAGTTCGGCATGCTGCCGCCGCGCAACGGACGCATCGGCGGCGCCTATCTTCTGTCTCTCATGGGCGCAGGGCCGGCCGATCGGGGATAATGATCGGCCCCTTGTGGTGGTCGTGACCCGACCCCGATCTTTCATCCAGCTGCAACCAGAGGCCGGGGGGTGTTGTCGCGCAAGCGTCAGCACCGGCGCAGGGGCCCGCGCACCGACGGCGCGTATTCGTCCTTCCGGCGGCGCACCGTCAGCCCTCCGTCCCTTCTTGAGGTCGGTCCCTGGCTTCAACTGGTAGAGAAAATGGGGGGCAGGTCAATTCGCGTTCGGCTGGTTGCGTGCCGACATCGCCGTCCCAATCCCGGTCCATCACGGGTCGGCACGCGGCGGCGGCGGGTCGAAACAATGAATGGCGACGGCCGATCCAAAAAAGCGGCTGGCTTCGGAGAAGCCAGCCCAAGTCAGGATAAGAAGCCCGCCAAAGGAGCGATGTCACCCGTCGGCCCCGCTAGAATCTAGCCTTGATCGACGCATAGAAAGAGCGCCCGATCACATCATAGGTGGCAGCGTCCGTGGTCAGCGGCGATGCGCTGATGAACGGCGGCCCCTTGTCGGTCAGATTGCTAATGCCAAGCCCCAAGGTGAAACGGTCATCGAGGTCGAAGTTCGCATTCAGATCGATATAGTTGTAGGCGCCGATACCGGCCGTGGTCGAAGCGGGGTTGGCGACCAGGTCCGAGTGCACCATCGAGGAGATATGGCGCCACAGCAGCGACAGGCTGAAATCATCGTTCGAGTAGGTAACCCGCGTGTTGATCTTCCACTTGGGGTGTGAAATCCCGCCGCCCACACCGCCGAAACCAGCGCTTCCGGCATAGTTGAGCGTCGGCGAACCCAGCAGACCTGCAACCTTGTAGTCACGCAGATAGGAGGCGGTGGTGCTGAATTCGAGGCCACCGGCCGACGGCGACAGACCCAGTGCTTCCAGTCCGAAGCCCCAGTTGAACTGCGTGTCGATACCGGCAACCGTATAGGTGGCAAAGTTGAACAGGCCCTGCTGACCCAGCGAAATCTGTCCGGTCAGCGGATCACGCGCGATCCTCTGGCAATAGGCATTGTTCGCCGAGTAGGTCGTATTGCTCACGCCATCGGAGTTGAAGCAACGCGGCAGGATGTCGGTAAGCTGCAGCGACCCGATCGCATCCTTGATCCGGATGTTGTAATAATCGACCGACAGGCTGAGCTTGTCAAATAGCTTGCTGTCGAAATTCGGGGTCAGCACGACGCCGAACGAGTATGTCTTGGCCCGTTCCGGTGTCAGATTGACGTTGCTGCCATCCTGACCTGCGACAGTGGAAATGCCGTAGGTGTAGGTCGGATAGATCGCCGTCGGGATACCCTGTGCCAAACAAAGTGCCTGTACCTGGCTAGAGTTGCTTCCGGTGCGATAGATGCTGCCGACCGCGCAAGGATCCCCTGCATTTGGGCCCGTTCCGATCGGCAATTGAGCCACCGACGTCGGCCCGAACAAATTGCCAAGGCTGGGCGCACGGATCGCGACCGAATAGCTTCCGCGCACGAACACTGGCTCAGCCGGACGCCAGCTCAGATCAGCCTTGTAGGTTTCCTGCCCACCAAACAGGCTATAGTCCGAATAGCGATAGCCGAGATTTGCCGTGAGTTCCTGGAAGAAGGGCGTGTCGGCAAGGATCGGCACGAGCAATTCGGCAAATACCTCGCTGACCTTCTGCTTGCCCGATGCCGCGCTGACGAAGCCATAGCTGATCGAGTCGTTGGTCGAGAGCGTCGAATCGGGCAGGTAATTGAAGGAAGATTGGCGGTTTCCAGCCCCCACCGCAAAGCTCAGATCCCCTGCTGGCAGCGTGAACAGCGGCCCCTGAAGCGTTGCTTCTACGATCCTTTGCGACTGATCGTTGATGTTGACGTTCGTGCGGCCAACATATTCCAGACACCCCGCGCTGAGATTGTCGAGGCCGAGCGGGTTCCATGCATAGCCGCGACAGGTTCCGGCCGGACCGCTGTAGTTGGCCGTCCCGTTGAGCACGGTCGTCACCGCAGCGGCGCTGATGTCACCCGTCATGGTGTTGACGAATTTCGACTTGCCGTAGGATCCGTAGACATTCCACTGCAGCGACGTCCCCGGAATTTCGCCTTTCAATCCCAGCACGCCTTGCCAAACGTCATTGTCGAAGGACGATACGCGATTGCCGAGTGTCGTCAGTGTCTTGGTAACAATGATATTCCCGGTCGGCGCCGGCGTCGTCGAGCCCAGGATGGCGCTCAGAGCGGCATTCCCCGTCAGAAATGGACTATTGCGCGGTACGATCAGCGGCGCTGCCGGCTTCGATGATCCGGGTCCGGTCCGGCTATAGGCCTCCGACCGCAGATAGCCGAATTGAGCATAGGCGGTGATGTCGTCGCTGATGTCATAGGTGACGCGAGCGAAGGCATTGTACCGCTTCAGCGGGACCTGGACCGCGAAATATTGCCCAAGCGCCAGTTGCACCTGGCGGCAGTTGCTGCTGATGTTCAGGCCCACGACGCCCTGATTGAGCCCGCGATAGTTTTGGACGCAGTTGGTTCCGGCAAGGGTGGTGAAAATGGTGCCGTCACCATTGACCCCGATCGCCCCGTTATAGAGTCCGTTGGCGGTGGCGGCGATCGGCGTGGTGCCCGCATATTGCGCCAGAACGGCGTTGACCGCAGCGACGGTAGGTGCGCCGCCGCCGTAATTGCCTGCCCCTATCATACCCTCCGGAGGACGGGCCAGCTGACGGATATTGGCGAAAAAGGGTCGCGAACTGCCAATGACTGCCCCGCGTTCGGCATATTCCACGCCAAACACGAAATTACCGCGATCCTCGGCGAAATCCGAGCCAAAGGCAGCGCTGAGCGTGGTGGTGTCGCCGTCGCCCTCGTCGGTAATCCCCTTCTTCGCCGACAGTTCGAGGCCGTTCAGGTCGGTGCGCAACTTGAAATTGGTAACCCCGGCGACGGCGTCCGAGCCATAAGTTGCCGATGCACCGCCCGTGATGATTTCAACCGACCCGATCATCCAAGAAGGAATGGTGTTGAGATCGATCGCCCCGTCGGGGCTTGACGGCATCAGTCGCCGACCGTCGAGCAGGACGAGCGAGCGATTGGGACCGAGACCGCGAAGATCGCTGTAGGACTGGCCGCCACCAAAGCCGATCGTGCCCTGCGTGTCGCCCACTTCGGCGGCGCCCTGACCGCCCGAAAATTGCGGCAACTGTCCGATGACCTTGTCGAGCGAAGCCTGTCCGGTCGCAGCAAGGTCACTTTCACCGACCGTCGAAATGGGACTCGACGACCGCGCGTCGCGGCGGGAAATCAACGAGCCGGTGACGACAATGTCGTTGGTCCCGACCGTCTCGGCGCCAGCGTCGTCCGACTCCTGCGCAAAGGCAGGAGAAGCCGAAAGGCCGATAAGGCCTGCGACACATCCTGCAACCAGGGCCCTGGCCATGGCCATGGATCCGGTGCTGCTTTGCGATAATACCCACTGGTTTCGGGCGTGCCGATTGCTTGCCATATATCCTCCCCTGAGCGGCCTGTGCCGATCGCTCGTTGCGGGCCCGATCCTTCGAGCCTCTTGAGCTACATTATGATCTCAAGCTGTCACCAAGCTGTCGCCATTCAGGCGACGACAGAAATGGACTATATTATTGATTTTCTGTTTCTTTTCTTTTCGATAACAATGTTGCGAGACGCGGCCCGAGGAAGAGCGCGATCAGAAAGCGCATCGCCTGCAGCGACATGACGAGCGACGTGTTGCTGTGGGTGGAAACTGCCATGATCGCGATCGAATCGAGTCCGCCCGGGCTGGTGGCGAGGTAGGCCGTGATCGGATCGATCCCCAGCTGCCAAACCAGCATCCCGCCCAGCCCGGCGCAAAAGGCAACAAGCGCGAGGGAAGAAAGGATGATCCACGGCAGGCTGCGCGCCGCGGCAGCCAGCGCCGCGCGGTTGAAGGTCAGCCCGATGCGCCAGCCAATGAAGGCATAGGCCGCAGCAAGCAACGGTTTGGGCGTCGCAAGCTGAACGTCGATCGACCAGTTGAGGGCGGTGCCGATGGCGATGGCGCCGATCATGGGCCCCGCCGGAATGCGCAGCACGAGCCCAAGCACCATGCCGCACAATGCGACCAGCAATGTGATGCCGAGCGCGGCAGGGGCAACGGGTTCCCAGAAAGCACCCGGTGTTGCAGGTGCGGAATGCGCGCCGCCGATCAGAGTCAGGAGCAGCGATGCCACGGTGACGACGACCAGAACGCGCATATAGGTGATCACGGCGACCAAGCGGGCATCGGCACCATAGGCCTCGGCAAGGATCACCATCGGCGCTGCGCCGCCGGGAGCCGAACCCCAGATTGCCGCGGTCCCTGGTACGGCTCCCGACCGCATGAGAAGATAGCCGAGTGCGAAACTGGCTAAGAAAATCAGCAACGTCACACCGACCAACAGCGGCCAGTCCTGAAGCAGCAGCGGGAACAGGGCCGGGTCCAGATGGTGCGCGATCAGGCAGCCTATGACGGCTTGAGAGGCGAAGAGGATCGGGCGTGGCACAACCACCGCCTTGTCCCGCGCCGCCATCAGGATGCCAGCTAGCATGGGACCGAGCAGCAACGCGGCCGGTACGCCGAGGAGGCCCAGCACCCAAGTCAGCATTGCAGAGAGTCCCGCAAGCAGCAACCAACGCGGCAGCGCAGAATGCGGCACGCCCGGTTCCGGCTGTTCGGGCGTGGCCGCGTCAGCCCCCAGCGGCGACAAAGGGAAATGCGCCGGTCAGAATCGCCGCGACGAAGAACACGACGCACGAACCCAGCGCCCATTTCAGCGTGAAACGCTGGTGTTCGCCAAGCTCGATCCCAACGAAACTGACCAACAGGAAGGTCGAGGCGACGAGCGGGCTCAGCAGATGCACCTGCTGACCGACCAGTGAGGCACGGCCCATTTCGACCGGGCTGATGCCGTAGTGCGTTCCCGTTTCGGCAAGGATCGGGACAATTCCGTAATAAAAGGCGTCGTTGGAAATAAAGAAGGTGAAGGGCGCGCTCAGCGCCGCGGTGATCGGCGCAAGATAGGGACCCATGCTGGCGGGCACGGCGTGCGTAACTGTCGCCGCCATTGCTTCGACCATCTTCGTACCCGACAGGATCCCGGTGAAGATCCCTGCCGCGAAAACCAGCCCCCCCACCGCGAGCGCATTGCCGGCGTGGGCGGCCAGCCGATCCCGCTGCTCGTCCAGCGAGGGAAAGTTGATCATCATCGCAATCGCGAAGGCGAGCATGAACAGGACGGCGAGCGGCATCACCCCCATGATCAGCGCAGTCAGCAGCCCAAGCGTCAGAGTCAGGTTGATCCAAAAGAGCCTCGGGCGACGCGCCTCCGCATGGCTTTCAGCGTCCGCCGCGAGAATTTCGGATGCGGTGGCATCTTCATCCACCGCATCCGGCGGGAGTTTCGCGAGCCGTTCGCGCTCCTTCAGACCGAAGCGATAGGCAACAAAAACCACCCATGCAGCGGTGGCAATCATCGACGGGATCAGCGGCAGAAAGATCTCGCTGACATCGACGTGTAGCGCGCTCGCAACGCGCGCGGTCGGCCCCCCCCACGGCAACACGTTCATCACGCCGCCCGCCATGATCACGACACAGGCGAGCATCCGGACGTCCATCTTCATATGACGAATGACGGGCAGCATTGCGGCGGTGGTGATCATATAGGTCGTCGCGCCATCGCCATCGAGAGAGACCATCAGCGCCAGCAATGCCGAACCGATCATGATCCGGACCGGATCGCCATGCACGATGCGGACAATCGCGCGGATCAACGGGTCGAACACGCCGACATCGATCATCAGGCCGAAATAAAGGATCGCAAAGACCAGCATGACTCCGGTCGGGGCGAGTTGCTTTACGCCGTCCATCATCATCGTGCCGAGGTCGGTCTGATAGGAACCAAAGAGCAGGAGGCCGACCAACGCAAAAGACACGGGCACGACGATAAGCGCGACGATGGCCGAAAGGCGCTTGGTCATAATAAGCGCCATGAAGACGCTGACCATTGTGAAGGCGTAGAGCGAAAGCATTTCGGCGATCAGGGACGTTGCGCGGCCGGGCGATGCCCTGGACCAAGGGCCAATCGCGTTGCCAGCGTGTCGACGTCCCGATCGGTGCTCACAATTCCCTCCCTCGCTGCTGTTCCTGTTCCGGAACCATGTGGCCCCGCCTAGCTCACGGACCTTTCACCAAGCTGTCAGCGTCGGACGGAAAAGCAATCGTGACCT
The DNA here is from genome assembly GCA_016793775.1 of Sphingopyxis sp. Lineage (GTDB taxonomy): Bacteria > Pseudomonadota > Alphaproteobacteria > Sphingomonadales > Sphingomonadaceae > Sphingopyxis. The sequence continues at coordinate 57,730 of JAEULK010000092.1, forward strand.
GCAACCCCCGCCGGTCCGCAAATTCGTCGAGCCGGATGTCGAGGCCCAGGGTCTCCGCGATCGATCTCGCGATCGACAGTCCAAGCCCGCTACCGTCGCCTTCGGCACGCGGGTTGAGGCGAATGAAGCGCGAAAAGACTCGTTCACGATCGTCGGGCGCAATCCCGGGTCCATCATCCTCCACTCGTATCGCAGGAGGCGCCGCAGCAACGATCACCGCCACCTGCCCACCAGGCCGGCCGTAGCGGATCGCGTTGTCGACGATGTTTGCGAGCAGTTCGGCCGCCAGCGCTTCATTGGTGCGCACCCGGACAACCCCTGTCGCCTCCAGCCGCAGCGTCACATGCTTGACGCGCGCCGCCGCGTCGTGAGCGCTCACCACATCGGCCGCCAGCCTGTCGAGATGGACGGCCTCCTGGATCAACCGCTCGGGATCCGCGCTGTCTGCCCGAGCGAGCGAGAGAAGCTGGTTGAGCAGATGGCTGAGCCGGGCACCAGCATGGTCGATATCTTCGATAGAGCCCTGCGCCTCGACGCTCCCCGGTTTCGCCCGCTTCAAGACCGCGACATGCGCGCGAAGCACCGAAAGCGGTGTCCGCATCTGGTGCGATGCGTCGGCCGTGAACCGTCGAATTCCGGCAAAGCCGGCATCGAGACGGGCCAGCATCGTGTTGAAAGCGCTTACCAGATCGCCAAGTTCGCCCGGCACGCCAACCGTCGAAAGCGGCGTCAAATCCTCTGCTCCGCGCCTATCCATTTCGCCCTGCAGCCGTTTCAGCGGCGCAAGGCCGCGACGCACCGCGATAGGCATCAACATCGCAGCTGTTGCAATCAGCGCCAGCTCCAGTATCGCCAGACCGATCAGAAGGTCGCGCGCCATGCGCTTGCGCGCATCGAGCGTCTCGGCCACTTGGACGATGATCGGCTCATCGATCTGAGGTACGATCTGGGCAACCGCGACGATGCGGATATCGTGCCCGAGATATTGGCTTTCGGCGAATGTGAACGCCTCGCTCCGCGCGGGGTCGAGCCTGATTTGTGGCAGATCGACGTAGCCCGTCAGGACGTGCCGCCCCCGCCGGACGCTGTAGTAGACGTTGTCGCGCGCATTATTCTCGAGCATGCCAAATACGGCCGGGGAAAGGTCGAGGGTAATCTCGCCGTTGTCACTGGCCAGCGAGTCAGCGATGCCGCGTGATGCCGCGCTCAAGATCCGGTCATTGACGGCGCCAACCGTGCGCGTGATCGCAAACGAACCGACAACGCCCAGGACCAGCGCCAGCATGGCTATCGGCAGGACGAGCCAGCCCAGCATCCGGCCCGTCAGAGACCTTGCCCGCGGCTGAGCTGCGTTCAATTGGCATCCATCACATAGCCGAGTCCGCGGATCGTCCGGATCGCGGGACCATCCGGTTCAAGCTTGCGACGAAGGCGCGCGACATAAACCTCGATGGCATTCGGCGAAACCGGCTCGTCATAGCCGAACACCTCGGCGCTCAACCTCTCTTTCCGCATGACCTTGCCAACCTGCGCCGACAGACGTTCGAGGACCGCCCATTCGCGGCGACGCAGGTCGAGCGCCCTGCCATTGACCGTGGCGACCCGGCGGGCCGGATCGATGGCCAGCGCTCCGATCGTCGTCACGGGCGAGGCTTCTCCCGCCGCGCGCCGTAGCAGGGCGCGAACGCGCGCCTCTAGCTCCCCGGCGTCGAAAGGCTTCAATAAATAATCGTCAGCGCCGTGATCGAGTCCGGCAATACGATCCTCGATCGCATCGCGCGCGGTAAGGACGAGTACGGGAACCTTGGATTCGCCCCGCCTGATCGCATTCAGCACCTCAAGCCCCGATATGTCGGGGAGGCCGATATCAAGAACGACCAGAGCATAGGGCTCCTCGCGGACGACCATTATCGCGGTCTCGCCATCTTCGGCGATGTCGACCGAATGTCCCGCGCTCCGGAGCAGCGCAGAAACCCCGCGTGCGAGCGGTGGGTCATCTTCGACGAGCAATATCCTGGCCATCGCTTCAGTCTGGCGAAACTCGGCATTCTGGTCCACAGGAGATTGGAAGGGAGAACGGTGTGCGAAGGGGGCAAACCTCGACGAGGCGGCGCGGCACCGTCAGCGATTTGGGCGTTTTGATCGGGGCTTTGGCGCTTTTCGGCAGCTGTTCACCGGGCGCCGACCGGGCAGCGCAAGTGCCCGAGGGCTATGCCGCCTCATATGGAAATTTGATTGAAGACGGCACGAACGAAGGTCGGCTGGTGATCTGGTCGACGACCGACCAGAAGGTCATGCGCGACCTTCTATCGGCCTTCGAACGAGCCTATCCCGGGATCAGGGTCGAATATCACGACCTGTCCGCTCGAGATGTCCGCGACCGGTTTATGGCCTTGGGCAAGACCGGCCGCGCAAGTCCCGACCTGCTTCTGTCATCGTCGATGGACATGCAGATCAAGCTGGTAAACGATGGTTATGCCCAGTCCTATGACTCGCCCGAAAAAGGAAATCTGCCCGATTGGGCAAACTGGAAAAACCAGGCCTGGGGTGTCACCGCCGAACCGGTCGTCATGGTATACAACAAGGGGCTCCTTCCCGCCGGTAGCGTCCCGCGCAACCATATGGATTTCGTCCGGCTGCTCGAATTGCGCGACGCGAGGTTGCGTGGGCGTATCGCGACCTATGATCCAGCTTCATCGTCGGTTGGCTATCTCTGTCTGTCGCAGGACAATGCGATCAGCGGGCACGTTTGGCAGATGGCGCACGGTCTTGGCGCCAATCGCGCTCGGTTTTTCTCGACCAGCGAAGAGGTGATCAAGGACGTGTCCAGCGGGCGATCGGTGATCGGCTATAATGTCCTGGGATCCTACGCGCTGGACGAAGCGGCCCGCAATCCCGAGCTCGGGGTCATTTTCCCCGCCGATTACACGCTGGTCATGTCGCGGATCGCAATGATCCCCATCACCTCCGGCCATCCGAACGCCGCGCGGCTGTTTCTCGATTTTATGTTGTCCGCCAAGGGTCAGCGGCTGCTCACCCGTCATGCCATGCCCTCGGTGCGCAGCGATGTGGAGCGGCCGATGAGATTGCGCGACACCAATGCACCGATGCGGGCCGTGCGGGTAGGCCCCGAACTCCTTATTGCACAGGACAGACTGACCCGTAATCGGTTCATGAAGCAGTGGAATCGCGAGATCGAGGCCGGAACCGCATCAAACAAACAGATCACGCCGACACAATGATCTCCGGGTTCCGGTTTTCAGCGGGTCCGCACGCCGATACCGGATGACCGCTTCTGGCGGTCATATCGACCATGCCCCAACGGCGACAGCAGGCGCAAAGAGGACATTTCTTCAAGAGAATTAGCGATGACGCGGACTGGATCGGCGCCCCTTCAGATCCGCTACGCGCCTCGACTTCATATCCGGCAACGCAAATGTTGCGGCCAATCGCAAGCTCGGTGGCACGCACCAATCCTGCCCCAGACCACGCCAAAACTCGCCGGTGGTATATTGCTTTCCTATTCCGTGAGCCAAAAAAGCCCCTCGCGTCGCCACGCGTAATATCGCGCCCGACACAAACAACTCTTTGAAAATGTTAGGAAAATTGGAGCGGGCGAAGGGATTCGAACCCTCGACCCCAACCTTGGCAAGGTTGTGCTCTACCCCTGAGCTACGCCCGCTCTGGCGGCTGAAACCGGTCGGTTCCAGCGGGTGAGGCGGGCGCTTAGCATCGGCTTTTGGAGTCGGCAAGCCTTGTTTGCGATTTTCTGCGAAGGGTTGGCATATCGCGGCCAAATCCCACATAAGCGGGAGAGAGTCTTTTCCGGATGACGCCGGACATAATGGATAAGGAGCAACACCCCCGTGGCCACTTTGGGTCTGAGCGAACAAGAGAAGGAAGCCGTCGAAGCGTTCCGCCGCGACATCGTCGAGCCGTCGATGACCAGCCTCGTCATCCTCGATTTCTGGGCCGAATGGTGCGGGCCGTGCAAGCAGTTGACCCCGATCCTCGAAAAGGTCGCGGCCGATTATGCCGACAAGGGCGTCGCGCTGGCGAAGATCGACGTCGATGCGAATCGCTTCATCGCCGGGCAGTTCCAGGTCCAGTCGATCCCGACCGTCTATGCGATCTTCCAGGGCCAGCCGGTCGCCAACCTGACCAACGCGCGCACCGAAAGCCAGATCAAGGCCATGCTCGACCAGCTGCTCGCGCAGCTGCCGATCGAAAGCGCGGCGAGCGCGCGGGCCATCGAGATCGCGCCGCTGATCGAGATGGGCGAGGGCGTGTTGGCCGAAGGCGACGGCGAACGCGCGGCCAGCATTTTCGGCCAGATCCTCGACATCGCGCCCGACAACGCCGCCGCGAACGGCGGGCTGATCCGCGCTCTGGTGCTCGCCGGCGACCTCGATAGCGCACGGGGGCTGATCGACATGATCCCCGCCGAGATCGCCGACGACCCGGCGATCGCACAGGCGAAGAGCGCCTTCGCCCTCGCCGCCGATGCGCCCGATGCCGGCGAACTGGCGGCGCTGGAGGCGGCGGTGGCGGCGAACCCCGCCGACCATCAGGCACGTTTCGACCTTGCGAGCGCCGAGATCGGCGCGGGCAAGCGCGATGCCGCTGCCGACAATCTGCTCCATATCGTCGCCGCCGACCGCGGCTGGCAGGAGGATGCCGCGCGCGCGAAGCTGCTGGCGCTGTTCGAGGCGGTCGGGCTGGAAGATCCCTGGGTCGCGGCGCAGCGCCGGAAGCTTTCGCTGATCCTGTTCGGCTGATGCCCCAGGCCGCGCCTTTGACCATCCAGCGGATTGCGATTTTTCCGCTGCCCGGTGCGGTGCTGTTTCCCGGGCTGCACCTGCCGCTGCACATCTTCGAGCCGCGCTATCGGGCCATGGTGCAGGAGGTGCTGGTGCGCGACCGGCGGATCGGAATGATCCAGCCGCGCGTGCTGCCGGGCGAGGAGGACCGCGAACCGCCCGCGCTCTACGACGTCGGCTGCGTCGGCAAGATCGTCGATGTCGAGGCGCTCGACGACGGGCGCTTCAACCTGGTGCTCGAAGGCGTCGCGCGCTTCCGCGTCCGCCGCGAACTCGATGTGACCACCCCGTTCCGCCAGGTCGAGGCCGCGATCGAAAGCGAGGCCGAGGAGGGCGCGGTGCTCGCGAGCATCGAGCGCGCGAGCCTGGAGCGCGAGGCGAAGCGCTTTGCCGAACGCCAGGGCTATGTCGTCGACTGGAACGCGGTCGGCCAGCTCGACGATGCGACGCTCGTCAACGGCATCGCGCAGGTCGCGCCCTTCGACGCCGCGGCAAAGCAGGCGCTGCTCGAGACGACGTCGATCGACCAGCGCGCCGAACTGGTGGTGCAGTTGATGCAATTCTTTGGGCGCTTCGACGGCGAAGACGGGCGATCGACGCTGCAATAATCCACGTCCGCTCGCATCGAGCGAAGTCGAGATGCCTTGGGGACGCGTACGCCAGACGTGTCTCGACTTCGCTCGACACAAACGGTTTTGGAGCGCGACGTTAGACCTCGGCTCCCGCCAGCAAGCGCGGCAGGTCGCCCGCCTCGCCCCGCGCCTCGTCCATGAAGAAGCGTTTGAGCATCGGCAGGCGCTGGACCGCGCCCAGTCCCGCGCGGCGGACCGCCGAGGCGGTGCGGCCGGGGATGCCGAAGAGGCGGGTGAGGCCATCGGTCGCGAGGCTGACCATCAGGCTGTCGAGCCCGCGCCAGCGCTGGTAGCGCGCGAGCAGCGCCGCGTCGCCAAGGTCGAGACCGACGCGGGCGCCCTCGACCAGCACTTCGGTGAGCGCCGCGACGTCGCGCAGGCCGAGATTGAGTCCCTGCCCGGCGATCGGATGGATGCCATGCGCGGCGTCGCCGACGAGCACGATGCGGTCGGCGACGATCGAGGCGCTGTGGTGGAAGCCGAGCGGATAGGTCATCCGCGGCGCGACCAGTTCCATCGTGCCGAGCAGGCCGCCGGCGCGCTTTTCGAGTTCGGCGATGAAGCCACGCTCGCCCAATTTGGCGAAGCCGGGGCCGTCCTTTTCCGACACGGTCCACACGAAGGCCGAGCGATGGCGGCCCTCGGCATCGTCGACCAGCGGCAGCAGCGCGAACGGCCCCGAGGGGAAGAAGATTTCATGCGCGACGCGGTCGTGCGGCTTGCTGTGCGCGACCGCGCCGATCATCGCATGATGATGGTAGGACCAGTTGGCGATGCCGAACCCTGCGGCGTCGCGCGTCGGCGAGCGGCGGCCCTCGGCGACGATCAGCAGCGGCGCGGCGAGCTGGGTGCCATCGGCGAGGGTTAGGGTAACGCCGTGCGGGCCGATGTCGCGATCGACCACCTGCGCGGGCATGATCCGCCTCGCGAGCGGCGCCGCGGCGAGCGCGTCGCGGAGCGCGAGGCGGAGCTGGCGGTTCTCGACCATCGTGCCGAGCGCGGGGTCACCCGCGCTCGTCTCGAAATCGAGCTCGCCCGAGCGTCTATTATCCTTTGGCACCCCATCACTGACCTTGATCGCGCGGATCGGGCAGCCATGGCCCGCGAGGCGGTCGGCGAGGCCGAGCACCTCGAACATCTGCCAGGTCGCGCTGGCGATCGCCGAGGCGCGGCCGTCGAAGCCGGGGGCGATCGTCGCCAGCGGATCGGCGGGATCGACGATGGTGCTCGACAGGCCGTGGTGCGCGAGCGCCAGCGCCAGCGCCTGCCCGACGAGGCCGCCGCCCGAGATGATCACGTCGCTGCGCAGAGGTTCGGTCATGGCACTATGCCCTAGCCGCGCACGCGGCGCTTGCAAAGCGGCCAACTGCCCTGTGGGCAAGCGCGCCGCCCGCGCTTGACGGCGAGTCCGGCGCATGTGCATATCGCCGTGGTACATTCCAGTGGGGACCGAATTCAGCATGGCCAGCCGCAAGCCCGTCGCCGCAAAGGCCGATTGGCGTACCGTTTTCCGGGCAAGCATCGCGCGATCTTTGGTGATCGGTGCGGCGGTGGCGCTCGGCGCCTTCACGCTGTTCCTGACCCTCGCGCTGATCACCCATGACGGCACCGACGCGGCGATCCATACCGCGGCGGGGGGCAGTCCATCGAACTGGATGGGCGGTGCGGGGGCATGGTTCGCCGATTTGCTGCTGTTCGTCGGCGGGGTCGCGATCACGCTGCTGCTGCCGCTGCTGGGGGTGATCGCCTGGCGGCTGTGGATGGGCGAGGCGCAGCCCTATTGGAAGCGCCAGCTCGCCTTCGTCTTCATCGCCGTCCTGCTCGTCGGCCTTGGCGCGCAACTATGGTCGCCTGACAGCAATGCCCCGCTGCCCGCCGGCTGGGGCGGGATCATCGCCTTGGTCGTCGGCGGCGCGATCGACCCCTGGTTCGACCGCATCGGCGAGCCCGGCGCGGCGCTCGCGCGTTTCGCGGCGATCCTGCTGTTGATCGGGCTCGGCCTGTGGCTCGCGTGGCGCGCGCTGCGACTCGAACCCGGCTGGTGGTCGCGCTTCAGCCTGCCCGCCGCCGAGCGTGGGCGCGTCGTCGCCCCGGCACCCGCCGCCGCAGCCGCCGCCAAGGGCCCGAATCTGATGGAGCGGGTGATCCGTCCGCGCGCCCGCGCCGAGCCGAGCGACCGCGCCCCGCCCGAGATTGCCGATCCCGCGACGCGCGCCGCGCCGTCGAAGCCCAAGCCCAAGCCGCAGACCGACCTGTTCACGACCTACAAGATGCCGTCGGTCGACCTGCTCGCCCCCGCGCCGCCCGCACCGACCGGCCAGATCGACAAGGCGGGACTGGAGCGCAACGCGCGGCTGCTCGAATCGGTGCTCGAGGATTTCCAGGTCAAGGGCGTGATCACCGCAGTGCGCCCCGGCCCCGTCGTCACCATGTACGAACTCGAGCCCGCGCCGGGTACCAAGGCCAGCCGCGTCTCGAACCTCGCCGACGATATCGCGCGCAATATGTCCGCGCTGTCGGCGCGCATCGCGCCGATCCCGGGGCGCACGGTGATCGGCATCGAACTGCCCAACGCGCATCGCGAGGCGGTGGTGCTGCACGAAATGATCGGCAGCGCCTTGTTTCAGGAACAGACGGGCGCGCTGCCGATCATCCTCGGCAAGAACATCAGCGGCGATCCGGTCATCGCCGACTTGGCGCCGATGCCGCATCTGCTGATCGCGGGTACCACCGGGTCGGGCAAGTCGGTCGGTTTGAACGCGATGATATTGTCACTGCTCTACCGGCTCGGCCCCGATCAGGTGAAGCTGATCATGATCGACCCCAAGATGCTCGAGCTCAGCGTCTATGACGGCATCCCACATCTGCTCGCCCCGGTGGTGACCGAGCCGAAGAAGGCGATCCGCGCGCTCAAATGGGCGGTCGAGCAGATGGAGGACCGCTACCGCATGATGTCGTCGCTGTCGGTGCGCAACCTGGCGAGCTACAATGACAAGGTCCGCACCGCGCTGTCGAAGGGCAAGTCGCTCGGGCGCCGCGTGCAGGTCGGCTACGATCCCGAAACCGGCCAGCCGCTCTATGAGGAAGAGACGCTCGACTATGCGCCGCTGCCGCAGATCGTGGTGGTGGTCGACGAGCTCGCCGACCTGATGATGACCGCGGGCAAGGAGGTCGAGTTCCTGATCCAGCGGCTCGCGCAAAAGGCGCGCGCGGCGGGCATCCACCTGATCCTCGCGACGCAGCGCCCCTCGGTCGACGTCATCACCGGCGTCATCAAGGCCAATCTGCCGACGCGCATCAGCTTCAACGTCACGTCGAAGATTGACAGCCGCACCATCCTGGGCGAAGCGGGCGCCGAGCAATTGCTGGGCAAGGGCGACATGCTGTACGTGCCCGGCGGCAAGCAGATCACGCGTATCCACGGCCCCTTCGTGTCCGACGACGAGGTGCGCGCGGTCGCCGACCATTGGCGCGGCCAGGGCCAGCCCGACTATGTCGAGAGCGTCACAGAGGACCCCGAGGACGGCGGCTTCGCGATGGAAGGCGCGCCTGCGGGCGGCGACAGCGCCGAGGACCGCATGTATGCCAAGGCCTGCCAGATCGTCGTCGAAAGCCAGAAGGCGTCGACCAGCTGGCTCCAGCGGCAGCTCCGCATCGGCTATAACAGCGCCGCGCGGCTGATCGAACGGATGGAGGAGGAGGGTCTCGTCAGCCCCCCTAATCATGTCGGTCGGCGCGATGTGCTGACCGACCAATATGGGCAGCAGCGGTAAGGCAGCGGCGGAACCAAAGCCGGGGTTCGCGACTTGAACAGCATCCAAATACCGGGTTCACAGCGCGTTCAACGCGACATGGGCAGAAGCCGGCCATCCTTTGACGGAATGAGAGCATCATGAAACTGACCTTCCCCCGCCTGACCCTGACGCGCGCCGCCGCGCTGGCGCTCGTACCGGCCGCCGCCGCCGCGCTGACCTTCGGCGCGCCGGCGATCGCGCAGTCGGCGTCGACCACGCTGTCGTCGGTGCAGTCGCATCTGCGCGCGACGAGCTCGATGACCGCCGATTTCACCCAGACCGACCGCAACGGCCAGCGGCTGACCGGCCAGCTGACCCTGAAGCGCCCCGGCAAAGTCCGCTTCCAATATCAGAAGGGCGTGCCGCTGCTGATCGTCGGCGACGGCAGTTCGCTGACGATGATCGATTATGAGGTGAAGCAGGTGCAGCGCTGGCCGGTGAAGAATTCGCCGCTCGGCGCGCTGCTCGACCCCGACCGCGACCTCAGCAAATATGCCAAGGTCATGCCGACGACGAGCGACGATGTGGTGAGCGTCGAGGTCAAGGACCCCAAGCGCCCCGAATATGGCACGATCACGATGGTGTTCGTCCGCGACGGCGGCGCCCCCGCCGGGCTGCGCCTGCGCGGCTGGGTCGCGCTCGATTCGCAGAACAACCGCACGCGCATCGACCTCAGCAACCAGAAATTCAACGTCGCGGTCGCCGATTCGGCGTTCAAATGGACCGATCCGCGTCCGCGCTCGCGGGGGCGTGGAAGCTAATCCAGATTTATCCACAGCCGAAACTGAACGGCGCCGAATCCCATGACGCGGATTCGGCGCCGTTTTTCGGACCAACCGCCGCTTGGTATCGACGAACTGCAAAAACCCCCGTTATGCGGCAATTTTCGTTCAGCTTGGCGACAGGGAAGCGGGGCTATTTCAACTCTCGAAGGCGCCAACACGGCTCCCGGTTCTGGGTTTCCCCCTGTTGCCCCAACCGGATCGCCAGGCACCTTCATTCAAGAGCGTGACGAACGCTGACCTTGAACCCCCGTTCCACCGCCCCTGGAACGGGGGTTTAGTTTTTGCGGCGTTGTTTTCTGCGCCTGGCGGCGCAGGCGGCACCGGCCCGCTCCCCCACCCGGCCTCCCCGACGATAGTAGCCTGTGGGCGGCCGGGTGGGGGAGCGGGCCGGTGCCGCAACGCATTGCGCGCAGCGCACCGCGCCGATAGAGCCACGCCATGACAACCAGCATCGCTTCGTGGAACATCAACAGCGTCCGCGCCCGCATCGGCATCGTCGAGAAGTTCCTGCGCGAAGAAGCGCCCGACATTTTGTGCCTGCAGGAGACCAAGGTCGAATGCGTATCCTTTCCGCCCGACATGTTCCGGTCGCTTGGCTACACCCATATCGTCACCCACGGCCAGCGCATGCATCATGGCGTCGCGATCGTCAGCAAGGTGCCGCTGACCGACGTACGCAAATATGACTGGCAGGCGAATGGCGAGGCGCGCCATGTCGGCGTCACGCTGCCGTCGGGCGTGCGGCTCGACAATGTCTATATCCCGGCGGGCGGCGACATCGCCGACCGCGAGATCAACCCCAAATTCGGGCAGAAGCTCGATTTCTATGCGCGGATGACCTTATGGTCGGGCGCGCTCGACCAGCCGACCGTGCTGACCGGCGACTTCAACGTCGCGCCGCTCGAAAGCGACGTGTGGAACCATAAGGCGCTGCTCGACGTGGTCAGCCACACCCCGATCGAGGTCGAGACGCTGGCGAAATTGCAAGCCGCGTCGCAGTGGGTCGATCTCGGCCGCCATTTCATCGCCGCCCCGGCCCCGCTCTTCACCTGGTGGAGCTATCGCGCCAAGGATTGGGAGCTGTCGAACCGCGGACGGCGGCTCGACCATATGTGGGTGACCCCCGATCTGCTGACGAAGGCGGTGGCGCACCGCATCGTCCAGCCCGCGCGCAGTTGGGACCGGCCGTCGGACCATATCCCGCTGATCACCGAGTTCGATTTTTGAGCCACGTAGGCGCCAGGCGCGCGGCGCGCGCGATCGACGCGCTGCGGCGCGGCTGGCCGGTGCGCGTGACCGGCAGCGACGGCGCGCTCGACCTGCTCGCGATCGAGAGCGCCAGCGATGCCGCGCTGGCCGATTTTGCGTCGGCGGACGTGTTGTTGTCGGGCGAACGGGCGGTAACATTGAAGCTCACCAACCAGCGCGCCGCCGCCGCGCCCGGCCCGGTTCGGCTGGCGGGTGCGGCGACGGGCGTTGCGGCGGGGCTGATGATCGCCGACCCCGCGCTCGATCTCGCCCATCCGTGGAAAGGCCCATTCCGCACCGTGGCAACGGGCGGCGAAGCGGCGGCGGGCGCCGCGATGCTGATGGCGCGCCACGCCGGATTGCTCCCCGCCTTTTTCGTGCGCGAAGCGGCGGGCGATGCCGAAACCCCGTGCGATGCGAGCGAAGTCGATGCGCTGCTCGACCCGGCGCGGCTGCATATCGCGGCGCGCGCGCGGCTGCCCGTCGAGGCTAGCGAGAGCGCCGAGATCGTCGCCTTCCGCACCCCCGAGGAAGCGTCGGACCATGTCGCTTTGGTGATCGGCAAGCGCGACGGCAATCCGCCCGTCGTGCGGCTGCACAGCGAATGCCTGACCGGCGACGTGCTCGGCAGCCTGAAATGCGATTGCGGGCCGCAGCTCCACGCCGCGCTGCACGCGATGGCCGATGCGCCCTGGGGGGTGCTGCTGTACCTCAGGCAGGAGGGGCGCGGGATCGGACTGGTCAACAAACTGCGCGCCTATGCGCTGCAGGACCAGGGCTATGACACGGTCGATGCCAATCTGCGGCTGGGTTTCCCGGTCGAGGCGCGCGATTTCGCGATTGCCGGGCGGATGCTCGAACTGCTCAACATCCCCCGCATCCGGCTGATGACGAACAATCCCGAGAAGGTGGCGCGGTTGGAGCGCGAGGGGATCGAAGTGGTCGAGCGCCTGCCGCTCGCGCTGCCGACCAACAAATATAATGAGCAATATCTCGCGACGAAGCGCGATAGGACCGGGCACCAGCTTTAATCGGACGGCGCCCCCGCGCAGGCGGGGGCCGCAAGCAGGCTGGCGCTAAGCCGATAGCGGCCCCCGCCTTCGCGGGGGCGGCGATAAAATCAGTGCACGAACCGCGCCACCACATCGCGGTAGCTGCGGCTGACCTTCACCTGCGCGCCGGAGCCGAGGACGAGGAAACATTCGCCGTTGGTGTGAGGCTTGACCTGCTTGACCTGGCTCAGATTGACGATCGTCGAGCGATGCACGCGCTGGAAATTGCGCGGGTCGAGGCGTTTTTCCAGATCCTTCATCGTCTCGCGCAGGATCAGCGAATTGTCGGCGGTATAGATGCACATATAGTCGCCCGCGGCGTCGATGCGTTCGATGCTGTCGACATCGACGCGGAAGATCTGGCCGCGATCCTTAATGTTGATCATCTTTTCATAACGATCGGCGGCGTGCGTATCGGGGGCGATTTCGGCGCCGTAATCCTCGACCGCGTCGGGCGCGACCTCGGCCAGCACCGTCTTCAGCCGTTCGACCTCGGCGGCGCCGCGCTTTTCGGTCAGCCGCTGGCGGACGCGGTCGAGCGCGTCGGCGAGGCGTTCGGGTTCGACCGGCTTGACCAGATAATCGACCGCCTGCGCCTCGAAGGCGCGGATCGCATGGTCCGAATAGGCGGTGACGAAGACGACGAGCGGCGGTTCGACCTCCATCAGCCCCTGGATGACCGAGAAGCCGTCGAAACCGGGCATCTGGATGTCGAGGAACACGAGGTCGGGTTTGTGCGTCTTGATCTTGCGGATCGCCTCGCGGCCATTTTGCGCGGTGTCGACGATTTCGACATCGCTATGCGCTTCGAGCCGCAATTGCAGGCCCTGGGTCGCCAATTTTTCGTCATCCACCAGGATGGTTCTGATCGTCATGTTCGCTCGGTTCCAATCGTCATTTGCCCGTCGGGCTGAAACGGAAACTCGATCACCACCGTGAATCCGCCGTCAGCGCCCGATTGGGCATCGAACCGGTGCTGGTCGCCGAAAGCCTGCGCCAGCCGGTCTCTGATATTGGCTAAACCCACACCGGTCGATTCCGTTGCAATGACGCCAGTGGTGGGGTCAGCGCCATCGGCTGACAATCCCGAGCCGGTGTCCGACACGGTAATCCGAACATTTTGACCGGCCAATTGAGCCGAAATCGTGATGTCGGCGCCATCTTCCTGCGGGGTGACCGCATATTTGATCGCGTTTTCGATCAGCGGCTGGAGCAGGAGCGAGGGCAGCCGCGCGCGCGCGACCGCGGGATCGATCGCGAAATGCGGCCGCAGCCTTTCCTCGAAACGCATCTTTTCGATGTCGAGATAGAGCTTCAGCGTTTCGATCTCCTGCGCCAGCGTCACCTGCGCGGTCGGCTCGTTGGCGAGCGTGTAGCGCAGGAAAGCGGAGAGGCGCGACAGCATCGCATTGGCGGGCTCGGACTGCTTGAGCAGCACGAGGGTGGAAATGCTGTTCAGCGTGTTGAACAGGAAGTGCGGGTTGAGCTGGTAGCGCAGCATCGCGAGCTGCGCCGAGGCCGCCTGCGCCTCGAGCCGCAGCATCCGGTCATTCTGCTCCTCGAGCTGGAGGAAATAGTTGATCGCGAAATAGAGCGCCGACCAGGCGCCGAGCGAGGTCGCGTCGATATAGACCGCGCCGAGCAGCAGGCTGGTGAAGCCCGCCTCGCTCGCCGGATTCTGGATCTGCGCCACCCAGGCGTCGATGAACGCCCAGAGCGCCGTCGCGATGCCGGCGAGGCCGAAGCTGACCCCCCACATCAGCAGCGGGCGGCGGTTGATCAGCGTGCGGTAACAGACCGACAGGATCAAGGAGAGCGAGAAGCCGGTGATCGCCGACACCGTCTGCGGGATCAGGAAGGCGAGCGGCTGGCCGTTGGCGAGCCCCGACACCCCGCGCAGCCCGAGCCAGGCGAACCACCCCAATATCTGGAGATTCCAGAAGGCGCGCACCTTGTTGTCGAAAAAGGGGCCCGGCGAGGAAAGTCCGAACAAGGGCATGGGGGTAGCCTGGAGCGGGCCTTGGGTCGCGGTCAGCGGCAGGCGGGGCGGCTGGACGGTGCCGCGCGCATCACTCGGCGGCAACCGGCGCCATCCGTTCGTCGGTGCGCGCGCGCGCCTGGCCCAGCGGCTGCAGTTCGGAACGATGTTTCCACACCAGTTCCTTATGACCGATCGGACGGCCATCGTGCGCGGTGATCGTCACCGCGCCGATCGGCTGTTCGTCGCGGACATCGACGAGCACCGGGGTCGAGGGCACGCCGGCGCCCCATTTTTCGCCCCACTGGCGCAGCGCGATCATCGCGGGCAGCAGTTCGAGGCCCTTTTCGGTGAGTTCGTAGCGCACCTTGCGGCGATCCTCGGCCATCACCTCGCGCGCCATGATGCCATGGTCGACCAGCTTCGACAGCCGGTTCGAGAGGATGTTGCGCGCGATGCTGAGTTCCTGCTGAAACTCCTCGAAATGATGAACGCCGTTGAAGGCGGCGCGCAGGATCATGAACGACCATCGCTCGCCCATCGCCTCGAGCGCGAGCGGCAGGGCGCAATTGTCCCCGTAGAGCAGGTTCAGCGGTTCGCGTAATTTTCCCATAGGCCCAGCCCTAACGTAAAATTTGCCCCCGCACAAAAAAATATATGAGCTGAGTTGCATTTTGCAACCTGCATCCCCAATTGCTTTTTGCAACCCAAATAAGGTGCGAAAAAAGGAGACCTCCCCATGCTGAAGCTTTCTTCCCCCGCGCATCTTCTGCCGCTGCTCGGCGTCGCGCTGGCCGGCGGTACGGCGCTGTTGCCCGCGGCCGCGAGCGCCGCCGGCGGCGCCTATTACCGCGCCGAACTCGCCAGCCCCGCGCCGAAGGGCAAATTCGTCGCACGCGGCGTCGTCTGGTCGTGCACCGGCACCGATTGTGTCGGCGCGCGCGGCACCAGCCGCCCGCTGATCATGTGCGCCGGTCTCGCCCGCGAAGCAGGCCAGGTGAAGGGCTTTATCGCCGACGGCAAGGCGCTCGAAGCCGAAGATCTGGCGCGCTGCAACGGCGCCGCCTGACCGGCCGGGCGGACGGCGCTCCCCTCCCTCGCCGCAATTCGTCCAGGCCGCATAGAGAGCCGCCGCGACCTCCCACTCTCCCGGGGAGGCACGGCGGCTCCTTTTTATGTCGTTGATGGGGATGCGCAGCGATAGCTTTAGCCGGACAGCGTGATGGACATCTCGAGCTTGGCGCCGCTGTCAACATATAGGCGGCTGCCGTCGTCGAACTCGATCATGACCTCTTGTTCGCGATGACGCGCGATCCGCTGCACGACTTTTCCCCGTAACAACGACGAGGCGCGGGCGCTTTCTTTATCCAATGTCATCGGCATTTCCTGACAGAAGCGACGCCGCTCTCGCTCCTAAGCCGCGAGGCGATTGCGCGCGACGGCGAGCGTCCAGCGTGCGAGCGCGGGCAGGTTGGCGGCGACATGCGCCGGGTCGGCGCGCAGCGCGCGGCGGACGAGGTCGAAGCGCCAACGCGTCCGGCTTTTGAGCGCGAGGCCGAGCAGGATTTCGCTGCGGCTGCGCGGCGCCGGCTGGTCGGGCATCGCGCGTTCGACGATCACCGCCGTCAAAGCCTGTATCTGGTCGGCGCGCTGGCTGGTCAGGCTGCCGCCATGCTTGCGATAACGGTAGAGATCCTCGTGCAGTTCGACGAAGACGAAGCGCTGCGCCGCGCGCAGCCAGAAATCATAATCCTCGACCCCGAACAGCCCGACGTCATAGCCGCCGAGCGCCTCGGTCACGGCGCGGCGATAGAGGAAGGCGGCGCCGATATTATTGCCGTGCAGCAGCCGTTCGACCGGTCCGACGCGCGAGCGACCGAGATCCCGGCCTTCATCGTCGATCAGGGAGAAATCGGCAAAAGCGACCCCCGCCTCCGGGTTGGCGTCGAGCGTGGCGACGAGCCGGTCGAGCATCTGCGGGCGGAGCAGATTGTCGTCGGAGGTCCAGCTGTGGAGCTCGCCCCGCGCCTGCGCAAACCCATGGTTGAGCGCGGCGGGGAGGCCGACATTGGTGTCGAGGCGGAAATGACGGACGCGCGGGTCGCGCGCCGCCGCCGCGGCCATGATCGCGGGGCTGTCGTCGCGCGAGGCGTCGTCGACGAGGATCAGCTCAAAATCGGCGAAACTCTGATCGAGGACCGAAGCGATGGCCTCTTCGAGCCAGCGTGCGCCATTGTGCACGGGCATCACCATCGACACGCGCGGGCGCGCCGCGCTCGAATCGAGAGCATCGGTCCCTGTCATTGCCCCCCGCCATAGCCCGCGCGCACGAAGCTTCCAAAGGCGTTTACCAATATTGCGGCGCCCGTCCGGCTTTGCGCAGCTAAGTTTCGCATTGCATTTGTGGGCGCATGCACGACATTGGCACAGGATGCTGCGCCAATATGAACTTGTCGAGCGCGTGCGCGCTTATGATCCCGATGTCGACGAGGCGTTGCTGAACCGCGCCTATGTCTTCACCGTGCAGAAGCACGGGAGCCAGAAGCGCGCGTCGGGCGACCCCTATTTCAGCCATCCGGTCGAGGTCGCGGGCATTTTGACCGACCTGCACCTCGACAGCGAGACGATCGTCACCGCGCTGCTCCACGACACGCTCGAGGACACGCTGACCACGCCCGAGGAGATCGAAAGGCTGTTCGGTGCCGATGTCGGGCGGCTGGTCGACGGCGTGACCAAGCTCAGCAAGATCGAGGCGCAGACCGAGAACGAGCGCGCCGCGGAAAACCTCCGCAAATTCCTGCTCGCGATGTCCGACGATATCCGCGTGCTGCTGGTCAAGCTCGCCGACCGGCTGCACAATATGCGCACGCTGCATTTTATCCAGAACCCCGACAAGCGCCGCCGCATCGCCAAGGAGACGATGGATATCTATGCCCCGCTCGCCGAGCGGATCGGCATGTATGAATATATGCGCGAAATGCAGATGCTGGCGTTCCGCGAGCTGGAGCCCGAGGCCTATGCGACGATCACCGGGCGGCTCGCCAAGCTGACCGCCGGCGGCAAGGACAAGGTCGCGGCGGTCACCCGCGACTTCAAGGACTTGCTCGCGAAGAACGGCATCGAGGCCGATGTGTCGGGGCGCGAGAAGCATCCCTATTCGATCTGGCGCAAGATGCAGGAGCGTCACGTCAGCTTCGAGCAGGTCACCGACATCATCGCCTTCCGCATCATCACGCCCACCGATGCCGACTGCTATGCCGCGCTGGGGCTGATCCACCGCAAGTGGAAAATGGTGCCGGGGCGCTTCAAGGACTATATCTCGACGCCGAAGCGCAACGGCTACAAGTCGCTGCACACGACGATCATGCACCAGCAGAATATGCGCATCGAAATCCAGATCCGCAGCATCGGCATGCACCAGCAATCCGAATTCGGCTTTGCCGCGCATTGGGCGTACAAGCAGGGCGGCACCGTGCCCGATGGCCAGGCGGGGTGGATCCGCGACCTGCTCGAAATCCTCGAGCAGACACACGATCCCGACGAGTTCCTCGAAAATACGCGCATCGCGATGTATCAGGACCGCATCTTCGCTTTCACCCCCAAGGGAAGCCTGCACCAGTTGCCCAAGGGCGCGACCCCGGTCGATTTCGCCTATGCGGTGCACACCAAGCTTGGCGATCGCACCGTCGGCGCCAAGGTCAACGGCCGGCTCGTCCCGCTGCGCACCCAGCTCGCCAATGGCGACACCGTCGAGATATTGTCGTCGGACAAACAGACGCCGCAGCCCGCCTGGCTGGGTTTCGCGGTCACCGGCAAGGCGCGCGCGGCGATCCGCCGCCATGTGCGCTCGAAGGAAAAGGTCGAACTCGCCGCGCTGGGGCGCAAGATGTACGACGAGATCGTCGCGCGCGTGCCCGGCAAGGTCGGCGACAAGGCGCGCGCGACCGCGCTGACCCGGCTCAAGCTGGAGGACGATACCGCGCTGTACGTCGCGATCGGCAAGCGGCGGCTGTCGGACAATGCGGTGTTGGAGGCGCTGGTCCCCGGTATCACCGCCGAGATGAAATCGAAGCCCGGCAAGCTGGCCCAAGGCGCGGCGGTGTCGATCGAGGGCCTGACCCCCGGCGTCGCCTATCAGCTCGCCGACTGCTGCCACCCGGTGCCCGGCGACCGCATCGTCGGGCTGGCGCGGCCGGGCGAGGGGATCGAGGTGCATGTCATCGACTGCCCCAGCCTCGCCGACGGGGTCGATGCCGACTGGATCGACCTGCGCTGGCAGGAGGACAGCGAGGGCGGCAATGCGCGCCTCTGTATCGTCATCCTGAACGAACCCGGGACGCTCGCCGAAATGTCGGGCATCCTCGCGGTCAATTCGGCGAACATCACCAATTTGCGGCTGTCGAACCGCGAGGGCGGCTTCCACACCTATGACGTCGTCGTCGAGGTGCGCGATGTCCATCATTTGATGCGCATATTGTCGGCGCTGCGCGCGTCCGACACGGTGGTGCAGGCCGAGCGGCTTTAGCGACAAGATCCTCCCCATTGCGAAGCATTGGGGAGGGGGACCGCTCGCGGAGCGAGTGGTGGAGGGGTCGGCAACGTCGCGCCAAAACCCCTCCGTCAGCGCTTCGCGCTGCCACCTCCCCAACGCTTCGCGATGGGGAGGAACTTTCAGCCCCCAGGCTTCACCGAGCCATCAGCAAAATCGGCGAGCGAGCACTCGCCCACCGGCCCCGCCGGATTGCCGACGACGATGACATTGCGCGCGACATCCTTGACCACCACCGCACGCGCCGCGGCGACGGCGCCGTCGGCCAGCGTCACGCCGGGGCCGAGGAAGGCGTCGGCGGCGACCCAGGCGTTGCGACCGATGACGATCGGCGCGGCGGTGAGCGCGAAGCCGGGGGCGTGGATGTCGTGGCTGGCGGTGCAGAGATAGGCGCGCTGGCTGACCACCGACCAGGGACCGAGCGTGACGCGCGCGACCGAATAGATTTCGCTGCGCGGGCCGAGGGTGGCGCCCTCTCCCATCGCAAAATTCCATGGCGCCCAGATGCGCGCGCTGGGATAGGGCCGCGCCGCTGTACCGATGGTGGCGCCAAACCGGCGGAGCAGGAAACGGCGCCAGCCGTGGAGTGGAATCGGGCTGGGGCGATAGAGGATCAGCCAGACGGCGTTCCACAGCGCGCGGCGGAGTTTGTCGCCGAGGCTGGGATGGGGGGTCACGACCGGGCGCATCGTCTATCGTCTCATGTCAAAGCCATGGCGGGATGGTCCGCCGGTGCGACGCTGTCGCACAGGCGGGCGCGATTGGCTAGCCGCCGAGCCTGTCGGGGCCGCGCCACGCCGCCTTCTGATCGCGGTCCTCAGGGTCGGAATCGCGCACCTTATAGACCGTGCCGCGGCTGTTCAGAAACAGCTTCTCCATCTCGGGCCGGGTGAAGGGGCGCGAGCCGAGGCGGCCGAACACCGCCATCTGGCCGCCGGTCTCGTCGACCGCGCGGTCGCGGTCGAGGCCCTTCGACAGCGCGAGCGCCGGCGACGGGGTCCTGGCCCAGGCGATCAGTTCGGGCGCCGGTTTGGGCGAGAAGCCGTAGAGGCCCGGATTGTCGGGGCTGGTCAACTGGATCACCTTGATGCCCGCGCGCCCGTCGGCGACATAGGCGAAGAGCGAGGCGTTGGTCGAGGCGACGATCACATCCTCGGCATCGACGAGCTTGCCGCCGAAGGTCTGGCCCGGCCAGACGAGCGGCGTCGCGGGCTTGGTGACGTCCACGATGACGAGGCCGTCGGCCTTGGCCGCGACATACATATAGGTGCGCGCGACATAGATTTTGCGGGCATTGGCGAGGCGCACGGTACCCTCGGGCACCGGCACCGGCTGCGCCAGATTGGTGACGTCGAACAATTTGACACCCTCGGCATCGGTGACCCAGAGGTAGCGGAACTGCACCGCGCTGGCGCGCGCGTCGGTCAGCGGCAGCTGCGCCGTGACCTTGGGTTCGAGCGGATTGGTGAGGTCGAGCACCACCAGCCCCGCGTCGGTGGTGACATAGGCGATGCTGCCCGCGAGCGTGACGTGCCGCGCCCCGGCGAGGACATTGCCCTCGTTCCAGGTCAGCGCGCGGGTCAGCTTGTTGTTGCGGAATTCGCCGTCGGCCATGGTGTCGATATCGACCAGGATCAGCCCTTCGACGCTGTCGGTGATAACCGCATAGCGATAGATGGGGTGCATCGCCTGTTCGTGATTTTCGGGGAAATCCTTGACGATATGGTCGTTGCGGCTGACGCTGATCGGCTGGGTCGTCGCGATCGCCATGCAGGTCGCATTCTTCGTTTTCACATGGGTGTCATGGCCCATGGACGAGAAGGGCGCGCGGATGATGCGTTCGGAGAAGCCCTTGTTGCCGATCGAGGCGATGTCATAGACGCGGAAGCCGCCCTTGCCTTCTGCCACGAACATATATTCGCCGCGCTGTTGCAGGCAGTTCACCCGCCCGCTGGTATCCTGGACGATATTGGCGAATTCCTCGAGCGCATATTTCTCGCCCGACACCTTCTTGTCGAAGGCCTTGCCGCGCACCCAGTTCTTGAGCTCGCGGTCATTCTGTTCGACGTGCAGCTTCCAATAATCGGGATAGGCATATTTCTGAAGATAGCTGCCGATCACCGCCTGCGGCTCGTCCCATTCGGTGACGCGCGTCGCCTGGAACCCGCCCTCGAGCCCCGACCAGACGTTGAGGCCGACGAAATTGACGAAATTGGTGCCGAGCAGGTTGAGCTGCGCCATGATCGCATTGTTGTCGTCATTTTCCGAGATGTGGCAGTCCGAGCATTGCTTGGTCTCGGCGCGGCGCACGGTGTGCGGGAAATGCGGCGCGAAGGCCTGGCTCGAATAGCCCGCCGACGAGATCGGCGGCTGCTGCACATAGATGCGTTCGCGGTTGATGTTGGTCGACGACAGGACCAGCGCCGAGGTCGACCGGACCGGGGTGATGATGCCGCGGACCTCGCCGTCCGGACCGGGTTCGCCGGGCTTGGTCAGCTGGTGGCGACCGAGCTGGAACATCTCGTCGCGCGCGACCTGCGGATTGTAGGTCGCGAAGTTGCGCGTCTCCTCACCCTCGAAATGATGCATGCTGGTTTTCCAGTTCGCCTCGATCGGCAAATGGCACCCGCCGCAGCTGGTGGTCCAGCTGAGGTGGCAGGTGAAGCAGGTCATCTTGTCTTCGCCGTGCGCGCGGTCTTGCTTCGCGATATCGGGCCCCCAGGCATAGGTGCCATCGTCGCCACCGCTGCGCGCCATCAGCTTGGCGCGCGCCGCCTTGGCGTTGAAATGCGGCCCCGGGGTCACCGCCTGCTTGACCAGGCTGACCTGCCATTCGAGCTTGGGATCGACGATCGAACGCTGGATCAGCCCGGTGACGTCGCCATTGTCGTTATACTGGAATTCAAAGCGCCGGCGCCCGTCGGGGTTGCGCAGCAGCGCCAGGTTGGTGCCCTGCGGCCGCGCCGCGACGTTCGAGGTGAGCAGATTGGGCAGCGCGTCGGCGGTGCCATGGCAATCCTTGCACCCGATCTCGACCGCGTTCGCGACTTCGCCCTGGATATAGCCATTGCCATGGCTGTCCTGCGCGAAGTGGCAGTCGGCGCATTGCATGCCCTTTTCGGCATGGATGTCCATCATATGGACCGCCTTGCCAGGGTTGAGCCCCGCCGGCACGAACTTGCCCTCGCGCCCGTCGGGGGTCGCCGTGGTCAGGCACAGTTCGCGGTCCTTGGGATCGCTATAGTCCGAACAGGATTTGCGCCAGCGATTGGCCCACAGATCGGGCTTGTCGGGCGTGATCATATGATCGGTGTCGGTGCCATAGGTCGCCATATTGCCGTCGGCGGTCAGCAGATTGCCGTTGCGATCGCGCTTGAAGATGCCGCGGAAGTTCCAGCCATGGCCGTGATAGTCGGCGAATTGGGTGTTCTGGTTGGTGTCATTGACGTCATAGACGTCGCGCAGGAATTCGACGTCGGCCCACAGCCCGCGCGTCGATGCCGCCTCGGGATTGCGTTCGAGAACCTTGTGGACCTCGGCGGCGGTCGGATAATGCTGCTGCTTATATTTCTTCTGATATTCCTCTTCGCTCATCCCTTCGGGGCGCGGCGTGGTGTTGTGCGGGCCCGGCCACATCTGCGGCGCGTCCGATTCATAATCCCACATCGTGTAGCCGAGGTAGGAGTTCAGGAAGATATTGGGCTGGTGCATGTGGCAGGTCATGCATTGCGAGGTCGGGATCGAGCGGGTGAAGGTGTGCTTGATCGGGTGCCCCGATTCCAGCCGCTCCTTCTGCGCGAAAACCTGCGGCCCCGCCTTGGCGTCGGCGGGATCGATCAGCCCACCATGCTTTTCCTCGTCGGGGGCGCGCTTGGCGGGGTCGCCACGCTCGCTGCTGCCACCGCCGCCCTGCCCGCCGCCATGATCGTCGCTCTCGGGCTTCCATTTGCGGTCGCGGATCGTCGGGTCGATCGTCGCGGTTTCGCCGTCGCGGCCATATTTGGAATAGGTCAGGCTGTGGCGCGGTTCGCGGTCGTTGGCATAGATGACATGGCAGCCCGAACAGCCGGAATGGCGATAATCGCCCGGCTGGTCGTTGGTGCCCATGAACCACATCAGCGGATCGTTGAGGCGCGTCTTGTGGATGTTGAGTACGGGGATCGAGACGCGCAGGCCAGTGCCGGGGCCGCGGTTCGACTGTTTGAGATCGGGGCGGCCCGGTTCCTCGAGCCGCTGGATGCTGCCCGTCGGGTTGGGCAGACCGATTTCGGGGAATTGCGTGGCGATGTTGCGTCCGCCGCGCTCGAAGACGCGGAACACGTCGCCCGGCGGGATCACGCTCCAGCGCGGCAAAGGATACATTTTCGCGAGCGCGCCCCGCGCGCGCTCCTTGTCGGTCAATATCTTGTCGAACGGCACCTTGGGGTCGCACGCCTTCCTATAATCGTCGGCGCTCATCGACGTGGTCGGCGACAGGATGCAGGCCGGGTCGCCCTTGCGGGTATAAGCCTCTCCGAAGACGTAATTTTTATAGGGGACGATGCCATTGTTGTAGGCGGCCCCGCCCCACAGCATCGCGCCGGTCGACATCAGGGACCGTTCGGTCGCCTCGATCACCTCGAGGTGGCAGGCGCCGCACGCCTCGCGCGCGACGCGATAGTCGCTGGGGTTGATGAAACGGATGAATTCGGGCGATTCCTTGTTGAGCAGGGTGTAGCTGCGCTTGGGGTTCGCCGAGCTGTGCCCCCAGCTGTTGGGCAGCGTCGGCTGCGGATGCGCGACCTTCATCGCCGCGAGGTTGTACGGATTGTCGTAGCCCAGCTTGGCGTCGCCGAAGGCGGCGGGCGATTCGGCGTCGCCGCCGTGGCAGTCGACGCAGCCCAGCTGCACCGCGGGGGTCGCGTGCATCGAGGGGGCGTCGGTCTGGGTGTGGCAGCTGTAGCAGCCCTTCGACTTGGCGAGCACGGCGGCCTCGCGCTCGGCGAAGGTCGCGCCGGGCTGTTCGCGCGGCGCGGGCGGGCTGAAGCGATATTCGACCTTGACCGGCTTTTCGCCGCCGGCGGCATAGGCGATCGACACGGCAAAGCCGGCACCCATGACGAGAAAGGCCAGAAGGGCGAGGAGTTTGCGCATAGGCATCAGAAACTCAAAATCACATTGGCGAGGATCGAGACATAGATGTCGTCGCGCTGCTTGTTGTCGAACAGATCCTTGAACCCCTTGCCCGGCACCAGCACCGCGGCGCTGAGGCGGCCGACGATATTCTGCGTTGCCTTGGGCCGCCAGATGCCCGCGACCGACAGGTCCCAGCCGATGTCCTTGGGAATCGTGCCTTCCATGCGCAGCGCCTGGAGGCTCGAGGTGTCGGCGAACCACAAATGGTTGGCGTTGACGCTGACCCGCGTCTGCGGTGAGAGGTCGAAATCGGCACCGGCACCGACAAAGAGGGTGCCGGGATTGTTGAAATTCGACTGGCCCTCTTCCTTCGACGAGCGCAGCGAATTGAGGATGCCGTTGCGGCCCGAGATCGCGATGACGCGCCCGCCGCCCGCGAAGGGGATGGTCTGACGGATCCAGTAGCTGGTGTCGGCGCCGCCGAAGATCGGATTTTCGAAGATCGCGTCGAAGCCGCCCTCGGTATTGTTGTACGGGTCGCGGTCGCCGGTGGCGTAGAGGCCCGACAGGCGGAATCGCATCCAGTCATGGTCGTAGCTGAGCTCGACCGCGCCGAAACCCGCGCGAATCTTGGCGGGCTTGCTGGTGAAGAAGCTGTTCCGATCCTCGCCGAGCGCGGCATAGAAGCTGGCGGTCAGGTTGACACGCCCGATCCGCCCGTCGGCGCTGTAGCCGAGATAAACGACGTCATATTCGCGCCCGCGCAAATCGCCGAGCAGCGCCGGGCGCACCGGGAAGCCATTATGGTCGATCTGAACGTCGTTCTTTTCGCGGTTCATATTGTAGGTGACGCTGACCTGGCTGGTCAGCCCGACGAACGGGAAATCCTGGCGATAGAGATTGCCGGTGAAGATGAAGTCGTCGCGCGGGGTCTGGGTGATGTCGTTGAGACCCGAATTGGTGTCCTTTTCGAGCCGCCAGAAGGCCGCGAGATTATATTGGAAGCGGTTGTTGTCGCGGTTTCCGAACAGGCGGATGCCGAGCTGCGAATCCTGGAACAGGAAACCGCGGAAATCGCTCTGGAACGGCTGGATGCCGACGCGGATCGAGTGGAAGTCGAAGCGGTCGCTGTCGTTGCCGAGATGCTTGTCGACGAACAATTCCTGCACGCCGATGAAATGATCGAAACGGTGGCTCTTTTTCGACGGGCGCACGTCGAGCACGCGCCGTTCGGGCACGTCGACATAGTTCGCCTGATAGGCCAGCGTGACGCGATATTCGATGTCGGGCGGCTTGAACGCGGTCGAGCCCTTGATCAGCGCCGCGCCGACGATGAAGGTCTGCGCCGCGACGAAGCTGCGGTTCTTGCCGAAGACATCGAGGCTGCCGGGGCGCGAGGTCGTCTGGACGCCGACGGGGATCGGGAAGGTGCGCGGCTCGAATACCGTATCGGAGACGGCATTGACGACGAAGAACCAGTCGTCACCGGTGAGGCCGAGGAACTTCGGCGTCTTGCAGCGCACCTCGCCGGCGCGTTCGCGCAGCTCCTGTTCCTCGGCGGTCGGGATGCAGATCGGGCGGTCGCCCTTGTAGGTATTCTGGTGATAGGGGTCGAACCAGCGTTCCTTGACGACGCCAAGGCTTTCGATCAGCCGCCAGCGGTCGGGGACGGGCAGCTGGTTCTCCATGCCCGGAAACGCCTCGGGCGGCGGCGGGCGCAGCGCACCGATATTGTCCTGCGTCAGCTGGTCGGGCAGGTCGGGGCGATAGCCGGGGCGGCGGCGGCCCTCGATGATCTGGGTGACCATATCCTCGCTCATCGTCTCCTGCCAGTTGATCGGCGGCGGCGGCGGGGTCAGATCGTCGAGCGAGGGTTCGGTCGCGGGCGCTTCCTCGCTCGCGGCGGGCGCGGGATCGGCGGCCTCGCCCGGGGCAGTCTGTGCCGCCAGGCTGGCGATGATCGGCCAAAGGCTGCTCCCCGCGAAGCTCATCGTCTAGAGCCCGTCGCAGACATTTTGCTGCGCCGTGTCGAGGAAGGGCGCGAAGGGGCAGGAGACATAGCGCAGCCGCGCGGTCGCGCCGCCCGCCAGATCGACCACGACGCGGTCGGCGCGGATCGCGCTCGGCGCATTGCCGATGCCGCCGACGCGCGCGCCGCCATTATGCGTGCCGAGGAAGCTGACCATATCGTCCTGGTCGATGCCGTCGCCCGACACGCCGATCGCCCCGACCAGCGTGCTGCCGCGATAGATGGGGACCGATCCCGGGAAGATCTGGATGCCGTTGGCGATGCGCTTGCGCCCGAGCGTGGTATCGGGGACCTGCGTACATTGCTGCGCGGTGTCGGGGCTGGCGCCATTGCTGGCGACGAAATTGAGATGCTGGACGATGTTGAGCGCGACGAGGTCGACCTGCAGCCCCACCGCGAAGGGGCTGAACTGCGCCGCCTGTTCGACCGAGAAGGGACCCGCCGGGCGCGCGACCTCGCCATCGGGGAAATAAGGCCGCGCCAGATTGCCGACCGAGCGGTCGCCGAAGGCGGTGCCGCCGGTCAGCGCCGCCGGGTCATTGAGGAAGGTGCGCGTGCGCTGGACATAGGCGGGCACATTGGCGACGCCGGGCACGACCGGCGTCGCGAGCAGTTCGGGCGCGGCGCGGCTGCCCGACAGGAAGGCCACGGTCCGCGCCTTTTGCAGGCTGACGTCGGTGCCGAAGATCGGCGCGTCGGGCGAGCGGACGATGCCCAGCACCTCGCCATTGGTATCGACGAGGCTGATCGTCGCCTGCATCCGGCTGTCGAGCGGGCGGCGGATTTGCGCGCGCGCGCGGGTGAGGACGGTGAACGCCTCCTCGAGCACCGCGCGCACTTCGGCGGCAGTCAGCGGCTGCGCGACCGCGGCGCCGTCGGTGCCGGCGCGGATCGGATAACGCGGCGCGCCGCTGCCGTCGGTGAGGACAAAGGCGTCGCGGTTCGAAAATTCGCCCGCGGTGCTGGCGCGGATGCCCGACGCCTCGGTGCCATAGACGGTGCCGGCGATCAGCGTGCCGTCGGTATAGCCGGTGATCGCGATCAGCGCGCCCTGCGTGCCGTTGATCGCGCCGAAATTGGTCTGGAGCGGCGCGAGATTGGCCGGCGTCGCGTCGCTGAAGCGCAGCGAGGTCCCGTCGACGGTGATCCGTTCGGCGCGGATCGCGTCCGCGGCGGCAAAGCTTTGCGTGCCGGCGAAGGCGATCGCTTCCTCGTCGTCATTCTCGATGTCGAGGATATTCTGGTCGAAGCTGTAATCGCCGTCGCCCATCACCCCGATGCCGCCGACGACGACGCCGTTCTTGTAGAGCGGGAAACCGCCAGCATCGGCGGCGAGGCCGAGCGGCGAGCGTTTGGGCCCGATCAGCGCGCCC
Organism: Sphingopyxis sp.; assembly: GCA_016793775.1. Taxonomy (GTDB): domain Bacteria; phylum Pseudomonadota; class Alphaproteobacteria; order Sphingomonadales; family Sphingomonadaceae; genus Sphingopyxis. The sequence continues at coordinate 85,105 of JAEULK010000092.1, forward strand.
GCGCCGCCGCCTGGGACGAAGCGCCGCGACAGGTCCGAGCAGGGAAGCTGGCTGAACTGCACACCGAAGAGCGGCCCGCTTTCGAGCCCGACGGTGGTCGGCGCCGGGGGGAAATGTTCCTGGACGATCTGGCTCGCGGTGCGGCTCGAAAAGGCGTTGCCACCGCTCGACAGATAGGCGCCGGTGATCGCCTTGGCGATCGCCGCGGCGGCGGCGGGGATCGTCGCGCCCTGGAGCGCGATCTGGGCGCCCGCGGGGGCCGGGCCGCCGATGCGGTTGCGGCTGACCACTGCGGTGTCGGGCGCGCCGGTCATGCGGAAGACGGCGAGCACATTGCCGACGCGGTCGGTCACCGCGATGATCGAGGGTCGCCCGCGCGCGCGCGCTTCGCCGACCGCTTGCGCGATGATCTGCTGCACGTCGGCGACGCTCAGCGATTCGGCGGCGGGCGGCGCGAACAGCCCGCCGGTGGGCGGCGGCGTGGGGGTAGGGGTCGGGGTCGGCGTGGGCGTACCGCCGCCCCCACCGCCGCCACCGCAGGAGGTGAGCAGCAGCGCGGCCATGGCGGCGAAAGCGGTCGATCGGAAGAGGCGGGTCGGCTTTGTCATATTCTGTGTCAGCGCAGCGCCCGGATGGCGCGCACCGCGCTGCCCAGCGAGGCCTGGAAATCGGCGGGTTTATAGGCGTTGGGGTCCTTCACCGCGGCATAGGCGCGGTCGATGTCGCCGCGGATGCCGGCGGCGGCGCCGACGGTGATCCGCCCCGACGAGACCATCGAATTGAGCAGGGTATCGACCCCCATCACCGCCTGCTGCGATCCCGAATAGTCGGTGAGGCGGTCATTGAGCGCCTTGGCCGAAATCGCATCGACGAGCGCGAAGGCGTCGGTGCCCGAGAAATTGCGCGAGGCGAAGGCGGCCTTGAGCTTGCCGACCGTCGCGCCGAGCTGGGCCGCGGCGGCTTTCGCGCTGTCGCGGTCGACGGTCATCGCGCGGTGGAAGGCGGCGGTGCGCGTCGACAATTCAGCGGCCAGATCGGCCGAGACCAGCCGCGCCGCGGCGGACAGCATGATCAGATTTTCGTCATTATAGGGGGGCATGCCTTCGGGCCAGTCGGCACCATTGCCCAGCGTGCGCCCGGGATTGTCCAGGCTGGTCTTCACCGGCTTCGCCTGGTCGAAGATGCGGCGGTGGCAGCTGTGGCAATCGAGGAAATAGAATTCGGGGAACATGCCCTCGGCCCCGCGCTTCGACTGGAAGAGCGTCAGGCTGCGTTCGAGCGCCGCCGCCTGGCCGACCGCCCACATCTGGACATGGTCGGTCTGCGCGCCCTTGGCGCCGAACTTGCGCCAGCCATAATCCTCATCCTCCTGGTGATGCGCCTGGAGCGAGGAGAAGAGATCGAGCTCGAAGCTGATCCGCGGATGCCCCGCCGCCATGATGCGGTGGGTGACGAACTGGCCCTCGCCCGCCGAGCCGAAATGGCAATCGACGCACACCCCGGCGCGCACGACCGGATCCTCGAGCTTGCGGAGGCCCGCGGACAGGTTGGCGAGATGCTTTTCGCGGCTTTCGCGGTCGGGGTCGGCGTTGGTGCCGATGCCGGCATAATGGCTGGCGATCCAGCCGCCCGCGGGGCCGTGGCACGATTCGCAGCCGACTCCGTCCTCGAGCGGCACGGTGCCGCGCATCGCGCCGCCCGCCGCGTCGATCGCGCCCTTGCTGCTGTGGCAGCCGAGGCACATCGGCGCCGTCGCCGCGTCCTTGAGGCCAAGATTGCGCGCGATGAACTGGCTGCGATTGTTGCTCAGCACCGCCCAGGCCCGGCTGTGCGCGCCGCCGGGGGTCGAGGGTTCCTGCCATTTCATCAGCTCGTCCTGGCGGACGACGGTGCCGTCGCCTTCCATCCGGCCGTGACAGGTCGATCCGGCGCAGGAGGCGACACCGGTGTAGCGGCCGCCGGCCTCGCCCTGCGAGCGCGCGGGCGGGGCCGCGAGGACGGCCGCGACGGCAAGCGCCGCCAGCAACAGCACAAGGGCGGCAAATGCCGCGAGCGGACGCTGGACGGCGGCCAAGGCCGCCGAAGGCCGATCGCGGCGCTCCTTTCCAGCGTGCGTCGTCATCGCAGAACCCCTTTTACCGCGCCCGGCGCTTTTGCACCTCGGCCGTCCTTACACCACGCCGAACGCCAGCATCGCGTCGGCCACCTTCTTGAAGCCCGCGATATTGGCGCCCTTCACATAGTCGATATAGCCGCCGCCCTGGTCGCCATAGGTCAGGCAGCTCTTGTGGATGCCGTCCATGATGTCCTTGAGCATCTGCTGCAGCTCGCTTTCCTTCCAGCTGCGGCGTTCGCTGTTCTGGCTCATTTCGAGGCCCGATACCGCGACGCCGCCGGCATTCGCCGCCTTGCCGGGAGCGAACATGATCTTCGCATCCTTGAAGACATGCACGCCTTCCAGGTTGGTCGGCATGTTGGCGCCTTCGCTGACCGCGATGCAGCCATTGGCGACCAGCGCCTTGGCATCGGCGCCGAGCAGCTCGTTCTGCGTCGCACAGGGCAAGGCGACGTCGCATTTGACGCCCCACGGGGTCTTGCCCGCGGTGAAGCTCGCGCCCTTGAACTCGTCGCAATATTCCTCGATCCGGCCGCGGCGGTGTGTCTTGTGCGCCTTCACCCAGTCGATCTTTTCCTGGGTGATGCCGTCGGGATCGTGGATGAAGCCGCCCGAATCGGACAGCGTCAGCACCTTGCCGCCGAGCTGGACGATCTTTTCCGCCGCATGCGTCGCGACATTGCCCGAGCCCGAGATCACCGCGGTCTTGCCGACCAGGTCCATGTCTTTCGCCGCCAGCATGTTCTGGAGGAAATAGACCGCGCCATAGCCGGTCGCCTCGGTGCGGATCAGCGAGCCGCCCCATTCGAGGCCCTTGCCGGTGAGCACGCCGGTGAATTCGTTGGTGATGCGCTTATACTGGCCGAACATGAAGCCGATTTCGCGGCCGCCCACGCCGATGTCGCCCGCCGGCACGTCGATGTCGGCGCCGATGTGGCGATAGAGTTCGGTCATGAAGCTCTGGCAGAAGCGCATGATCTCACGCACGCTCTTGCCCTTGGGGTTGAAGTTCGACCCGCCCTTGCCGCCGCCCATGGGCAGGCCGGTCAGCGCGTTCTTGAACGTCTGTTCGAAGGCCAGGAATTTGAGCACCGATTCGGTGACCGAGGGGTGGAAACGGATGCCGCCCTTATACGGGCCGATCGCATTGTTGTTCTGGACGCGCCAGCCGCGCTGGACGCGGACATTGCCATTGTCATCCTCCCAGCAAACGCGGAAGGACACGACCCGGTCGGGTTCGGCGATGCGCCGCAAAATCTGCTGCGCGTGATATTCTTCCTTGTCCTTGATGAAGTCGAAGATGTCTTCGGCGACTTCCTGTACCGCCTGGACGAACTCGGGCTGCCCCGGGTTGCGCTTCGACACACCCTCCATGAACGTCTTGAAATCGACGTGATCTGAAACTGCCATGCACCCCTCCCCTGTTGGCCGGGAAAATTTCGGTGCGACCCCTTTTGCGATTTTATCGTTGACCGACCTCGCCCTTCAAAGGCTACACCATCGTCCGGCAAAGGCAAGCCGCGACGACGCACGGCGCGGATTTTTTCGCAGCCGCACAAAGGGGCAAAAATGAACGAGAGCAAGAAGATGGCCGGGGGCATGACACGGACGGGGGCGGGGTTGCTGATCGCCGCCTTCCTGTTGCTGGCGGGGGCGGTCGGTTATGCGATCTGGCGCGATTCGGGGCAGCAGGGCGCCGTTTCGGCGACCCAACCACCCCCCGCACCCGGCGACCAGCTCGCCGCGCTGGAGGCGCGGACCCGCGCCGAGCCGAACAGCGCCGACGCCTGGACCGCGCTCGGCGCGGCGCGGTTCGACCTCGAAAATTATCCCGGCGCGGTCGCGGCGTATGAAAAGGCGACCGCCCTTTCGCCCGATTCGGCGGGGTTGTGGTCGGCGCTCGGCGAGGCGCGGGTGATGGCCAGCGAGCGCGATCCGATGCCGGCGGCGGCACTCGCGGCGTTCGACAAGGCGATCGCGCTCGACGCGAAGGACCCCCGTGCGCGCTATTTCCTCGCGGTGAAAAAGGATGTCGGTGGCGACCACAAGGGCGCGATCGCCGACTGGTTCGCGCTGCTCGAGGACACGCCGCAGGGCGCGCCATGGGAAGCGGACCTGCGCCGCACGATCGAACAGGTCGGCGCGATTCACAAGATCGAGGTGGCGGGCCGGCTGGCAAGCACGCGGCCGCGCCCGCTGACCGCCGACGAGATGCCGGTCGCCGCGCGCGCGATCCCGGGGCCCACCCGCGCCGACATGGAGGCCGCGTCGCAGCTGCCCAAGGGCCAGCAGGACGTGATGATCCAGGGCATGGTCGACGGGCTGGAAACCAAGCTGAAGGCCAATCCCAAAGACGTCGACCGCTGGATCATGCTGATGCGCAGCCGCATGACGCTGGGCGAGAGTGCGAAGGCGGCGCAGGCGCTGAAGGACGGCATCGCCGCCAATCCGGGCGCGGCGGCGCGGCTGAAGGCGCAGGCGCAATTGCTGGGGGTTCCGGGGGCCTGATTTTTTGTTCACGCGGAGCCGCGGAGAATCGATATTCCCCTTCGCCCTGAGCTTGTCGAAGGGCTGTTCTTCCTTCCCACGGTGAAGAGAAGAACGGTGCTTCGACAAGCTCAGCACGAACGAGGCTGGGAGACTCTCTCCGCGCCTCCGCGTCTCCGCGTGAACCCTTTACCCCGCCATCAGCGCCGCATTGCCGCCCGCCGCAGTGATGTCGGTCGAGATCGACTTTTCCTCGGCGAAGCGGAACAGATAATGCGGGCCGCCAGCCTTGGGGCCGGTGCCCGACAGGCCGCGGCCGCCGAAGGGCTGCGAGCCGACGATCGCGCCGATCTGGTTGCGGTTCACATAGACGTTGCCGACCGCCGCGCGCGCCGCGACATGCGCCGCGACGCCGTCGATGCGCGTGTGCACGCCGAGCGTCAGGCCATAGCCCGAGGCGTTGATCGCATCGATCAGCGCATCGAGCTCGCCGCCCTTCCACGTCGCGACATGCAGCACGGGGCCGAAGATTTCGCGCTTCAGGTCGGTGACGGCGTCGAGGCGGATCAGCGCGGGGCGGACGAAATGGCCGCCGGGGGGCAGGACGCCGCCCGCCTCGGCGAGCACGCGCCCCGCAGCGCGCGCGTCCGCGACATAGGTGGCGATATTGGTCTGGGCTTCCTCGTCGATGATCGGGCCGGTATCGGTGGCGAGCAGGGCGGGGTCGCCGACCGCGAGCTCGGCCATCGCGCCCGCGACCATCTCGATCATGCCCTCGGCGACATCCTCCTGCACGCAGAGCAGCCGCAGCGCCGAGCAGCGCTGGCCCGCAGACTGGAAGGCCGAGGCAACGGCATCGCGCGCGACCTGTTCGGGCAGCGCGGTCGAATCGACGATCATCGCATTGGCGCCGCCCGTTTCGGCGATCAGCGTCGCGATCGGGCCGTCGCGCATTGCAAGGCTGCGATTGATCAGCCGCGCGACCTCGGTCGAGCCGGTGAAGGCGACACCGACGACCTCGTCATGCCCCGTCACCGCCGCGCCGACGGTCTCGCCGCGGCCGGGTAGGAAATGGAGGATTTCGGCGGGAATACCCGCCTCGTGGAGCAGTTCGACCGCGGCGTGGGCGATCAGCGGCGTCTGTTCGGCGGGCTTGGCGAGCACGGCATTGCCCGCGGCGAGCGCCGCCGACACCTGCCCCAGGAAGATCGCGAGCGGGAAATTCCACGGGCTGATGCACGCGAAGATGCCCTTGCCCTCGAGCATCAGCTCGTTGCGCTCGCCGGTCGGGCCGGGCAGCGACAGCGGATGGGTGAAATGCGCGCGCGCGTGGCTCGCATAATAGCGCAGGAAATCGACCGCCTCGCGCACCTCGGCGACGGCATCGACGAGCGTCTTACCCGCCTCGTCGATCGCGAGGCCGAGGAAGAGCGCGTCGCGCTCCTCGAGCAGGTCGGCGGCGCGCTCGAGCCGCTCGGCGCGGAAGGCGCCGCCCGCGAGGCTCCAATGCTCCTGCACCGGCTTCGATGCGGCGACGGCGGCATCGACCGCGGCCGCATCGGCCTCGATCACCGAGCCGATAACGGCGCCGGTCGCCGGGTTATGGACGGGCACGGCGGTGCCGGTCAGCGTGCGTCCCGCGACGATCGGCGCCGCGACCGGGCCCGCGCGGCGCGCCTTGGCGATCGCCGCCATCAATGCTTCGGGCACGCCCGGTTCGCCAAGGTCATATCCGCGCGAGTTGCGGCGCTCGGGGTCGAGCAGGGTGCGACCGGTCGCGATCGTCGAGACTTTGCTCGCGATGCTACGCGGGTCGACCGCGAGCTGCTCGGCGCTGACGTCGGGGTCCGAGAATTGGTGCACGAAGCTGGAGTTCGCGCCATTTTCGAGCAGGCGGCGGACGAGATAGGCGAGCAGGTCGCGGTGGGTGCCGACGGGGGCATAGACGCGCACCGGGCGCGGCGGCGGGAACAGCCCGACGATCGCGTCATGCGCGCCCTCGCCCATGCCGTGCAATCGCTGCAGCTCGTAATCGGCGCCCGCGAACAGCTCGGCGACGAAGGCCAATGTCATCGCATTATGGCTGGCGAAGGCGGGGAAGATCGCGTCCTGCGCCTCGCGGAGGATCTGCGCGCAATGCATATAATTGAGGTCGGTGTGATTCTTCGCGGTGAAGACCGGGAAGTCGGCGAGGCCCATGGTCTGCGCGCGCTTGATCTCGGTATCCCAGTAGGCGCCTTTCACCAGCCGCATCGACAGCTTGACCCCGCGCGCGCGGGCTTTCGCCGCGACCCAGCGGATCACTTCGGGCGCACGCTTCTGATAGGCCTGGATCACGATGCCGAGCCCGGTCCAGCCATCGGCGATGCCGGCGTCGATCAGCGCGGCATAGACGTCCATATGCGGTTCGAGCCGGTCGCTTTCCTCGGCATCGATCATCAGCGGGATGTTCACCGCGCGCGCCGCGCGCGCGAGTTCGATCACGCGCGGGACGAGTTCGTCGCGGACGCGCTGGCCTTGCAGATATTCGTAGCGCGGGTGGAGCGCCGACAGCTTGATCGAGATGCCATGATTGGCGTGCGGATCGCCCGTCTTCGCGTTCTTGCCGATGCGCGTGATCGCAGTCGCATAGCTGTCGTAATAGCGCTTGGCGTCTCCGGCGGTGCGCGCGGCCTCGCCGAGCATGTCGAAACTCGCCAGCTCCGACTTCTCCTTGTCGGCGCGCTTGACCGCGGCGTCGATCGTCTCGCCCATCACGAATTGCTGGCCGAGCATCTTCATCGCCGCGAGCGACGCCTGGCGGATCACCGGCTCGCCCGAGCGGCGGATCATCGATTTCAGGAGCGCGAGCGGGTTCGCCTTGCTGCCCATCACGCCGAGCATCAGCGTCGCCGAGCCGAGCGACAGGCCGCGCGCCGACAGCGCGACGATCAGCGGGCTGTCCTCATCCTCGCCCTCGTTCCAGCGGCGTCCGGCGATCTTGTCGCGGATCAGCGCATTGGCGGTCGCGCTGTCGGGGACGCGCAGCAGCGCCTCGGCGAGGCACATCAGCACGACGCCCTCCTCGGTCGACAGGCGATAGCGGTTCATCAGCTGTGCGACGAGCGTCTCGCGCTCGCCCTCGGCCTTCGCCTTGCGAATGAGGGCCAGCCCGCGCGCGGTGGTCGCCGCAACCGTGGCGGGCGAGCGGGCGAGTTCGGCGCGCAGATCGGCGACGATATCACTTTCGGGGCGGCGGGCGAGGGCGCGGAGGGCGGCGCGGTCGGTGCTTTCGGTCATAGCGCCAGTCTATCGCAACGGCGCGCGGCGATCTGTCTTAATATGGCCGATTGGATTTATCTTTTGACCTGATTTGGCCGATAATTTAGTCCAGATGCGTGAACAATGAACCTATGGCAGTCGATCTGGACGATTTCGACCGCAAGATCCTCGCGATTCTGCGCAAGGATGGCCGCATCACCTTCACCGAGCTGGCGCAGCAGGTCGGGCTGTCGAAGACGCCGTGCCAGCAGCGCGTCCGGCGGCTGGTCGAGCAGGGGGTGATCACCGGCTTTGCGGCGATCGTCGATCCGGCCAAGGTCGGACTCGATCATGTCGCCTTTGCCGAGGTGCGCCTGTCGGACACGCGCGAGGCGGCCCTCAAGGAATTCAACGCCGCGGTGCGCCGGATCGCCGAGATCGAGGAATGCCATATGATCGCGAGCAGCTTCGACTATCTGCTCAAGGTCCGCACCTCGGACATGCGCCGCTACCGCACCGTGCTCGGCGAAAAAATATCGAGCCTGCCGCATGTCGCGAGCACCTCGACCTTCGTGGTGATGGAAACGGTGCGCGAAGCCGCGCGGTGATGAAGGTCGCTGTTGACGATCGCCGGGTCGGCGTGCCAATGGCCCGGCACAGGCGGGTGTAGCTCAATGGTAGAGCAGCAGCTTCCCAAGCTGAATACGGGGGTTCGATTCCCCTCACCCGCTCCAGACAATCGCAGCGATTTGGCCGGGCCAGATCGCGATCGGCGAAAGTCCGGCCAACCCTATCCCTCGCGCACCGACACCGACTGGCCGACCAGTTCGATCTCGCGATAGGCGGTGAGGAAGGCGATGTCGGCGGCGTCGCGGCCGACGCAGATGCGCGCCATCGCATCGGCCGCCGCCATGCCGGTCGCATCGACGGGATGCCAGTCGCCCGCCAGATAGATTTCGGCGACGGCGTGGAAATCCTGCGGATCGACGCCGAGCGCATAGACGCTCGCCATGCGCGCCGGGATATGCGCGGCGCGGGCGAGCGCGATCATCACATGCGCATAGTCGCGGCACACGCCGCGCCGTTCGACGAAGCTGTCGAGCGCCCCCGTCTCCGCATCGCTCGACCCCGCGACATAGGTGAAGCGGTCCTCGATCCAGTCGCGCATGCGCGCGATCTTGGCACCGCCCTCATGGTCGCCGAAACGGCGTTCGACGAAGGCGTGGAACTTGTTCGACGGGCAATAGCGCGATTCGTTGAGATAGGGGACGGCTTCGGCGGGCAGGCGGTGCAGCGGAACCTCGACAAGGCTCGCGAGATCGACGGCGGGGCGGTCGATCGCAACCGTGGCGCGGTAGGCGACGCGCAAATGCCCCTCCTCGCGCAGCCAGATCGGGTCGCAAATCCCGTTCGCGGTCGGCACGCGCGAAAGGAGGTCGGGTTTGCCGAGGTCGAGCGACGCGTCGAGCACGCGCTGGCCATGGCCGTCGGCGGCCTCGATCTGCAGCATCAGGTCGACCGTTTCGGGCAGCCGGTAATTTAGGGAGGCGGATATTTCGAGTTTCATCTATCGACAACGCATGGGGGAGGGATCGGTGCCGCTAGGCGTTGCCGCACCGAAGGGCAAGCCGCGCTTTCCCCGTCGCCAGCCATAGGATGATTTGTGACCGCTTCGCGTACCATCTTCTTCATCGTCGCGACCATCTTCATCGACGCGATCGGTTTCGGCATCATCATGCCGGTGCTGCCCGACCTGGTGATGGAGATCGGCCGCACCGACCTGGCGAGCGCGATGGGCATCGCCACTGCGATCGGGCAGGTGATGGCGGTGGCGACCTTCATCGCGTCGCCCGTGCTGGGCAATCTGTCGGACCGGTTCGGGCGGCGGCGGGTGCTGCTGCTGTCGCTGGCGGGGCTGACCGCCGACTATATCCTGCTGACCGTCGTTCACACCCTGCCCTGGCTGTTCCTCGCGCGCGCGCTGTCGGGCATTTTCGGGGGCAGCTTCGCCGCGGCGCAGGCGGCGATCGCCGACGTCACCAAGCCCGAGGAACGCGCGCGCAATTTCGGCTTCGTCGGCGCGGCGTTCGGGGTCGGCTTCATCGCCGGGCCGGCGATCGGCGGTTTCCTGGGCGAGATCGGCCCGCGCGCGCCCTTCATGGCGGCGGCGGCGCTCGCCGCGGCGAACATGCTCTATGGCTTTTTCCTGTTTCCCGAGACGCTGGCGGCAGAGCGCCGCCGCGCCTTCGACTGGCGCCGCGCCAATCCGCTGGGCGCTTGGCAGACGATGCGCGGCCTGCCCGGCATGGGCGGGGTCGCGAGCGTGCTGGTGCTGTGGCAGATCGCCAGCCTCGTCTACCCGATGACGTGGAGCTTTTACTGCATCGCGCAGCTCGGCTGGTCGCCGAAGATGATCGGCGCCAGCCTTGCCGCGGTAGGCGTGATGATCGCGCTGGGGCAGGCCTTTGTCGTCGGTCCGATGGTGAAGCGCTTCGGCGAGCGCGACGCCGCGACGATCGGCATCGCCATCGCGGTGGCGGTCTATGTCGGCTATGCCTTCGTCGATACGACGATCGGCGCCTTCCTGCTGCTCGTCCCCGTCGCCCTGCAGGCGCCGGTGCAGCCGTCGCTGATGGCGCTGATGTCGCGGCGGGCCACCCCCGAAACGCAGGGCGAGGTACAAGGGATTTCGGCAATGGCGATGGGGCTGGGCCAGATCGCCGCGCCGGGCCTGTTGATCGGGACCATGGCGTGGTTCACCGGCAGCGGGGCGCCGGTGCATTTCCCCGGCGCCGCCTTCCTCGTCGCCGCGATCTTCGGGCTGCTCGCGATCCTGATGCTCCGCCGCCTGCCGCGCGTCGCGCGCGGCGAAGCGAGCGATCAGATGCCGCCGTCGGTCACCGCATAGCCCGCGGCTTCGAGGCCCGCGGCCACCTGCGCGACGCACGCCGCGACGCTGGCCGCGTCGGTCGAGCGGATGACGAAATTGGCGCCGACCTTGCCGTCGCGAAAGAAGGGATAGCTGCCGATCGCGACGCCGAGGTGGTCTTTTTCGCCTTGGCGCAGCAGGTCCGCGACCTCGCTTTCGGGGGCCCAGGACCCGATGGTATGCGCGACGAGCGGCGCGCCGCCCTCGAGCGCGCCGGTCAGTGCGTCGAGCATGCCCGCGGTGATATGCGGCACGCCGGCCATCACGAACAGATTGCCGATGCGGATGCCGGGCGCGCCCGACATGCGGTTGGGGATCAGTTCGGCGCCGTCGGGGGTGCGCGCCATGCGCAGCCGCGCCTCGGTCAGCTCGATACCGCGCCCGGTATAATAGCGTTCGAGGATCGCGCGCGCGTCGGGATGAATGATGACGCCGACGCCGAGCGCCTTCGCGACCGCGTCGACGGTGATGTCGTCGTGCGTCGGGCCGATGCCGCCGGTGGTGAAGACATAGTCGTAGCGGGCGCGGATCGCGTTCAGCGCAGCGACGATCTCGTCCTCGACGTCGGGGACGATGCGCACTTCGCGCAGGCGAATCCCCTGCACGTCGAGCCAGGTCGCGATTTGCGACACATTCTTGTCCTGCGTGCGGCCCGAGAGGATTTCATCGCCGATCACCAATACGGCGGCGGTCCAGATGCGTTCGTCGCTCATCGCTTTGCCTTACCCGGCTGGCATGACAAAACAAGTCCGGGTGGACCGATGGCAATGTTCCCCTTATGTTCCGACCATCGATTCGCGATCACAGGAGAGACATCATGGCCGACGAGCTGATTTTCTACACCAATCCGATGTCGCGTGGGCAGATCGTACGCTGGATGCTCGAGGAGGTCGGCGCGCCCTATGAGACGCGCATCATGGACTATGGCACGACGATGAAGGACGACGCCTATCTGGCGATCAACCCGATGGGCAAGGTTCCGGCGGTGGTCCACGACGGCCAAGTGGTGACCGAATGCGCCGCGATCTGCGCCTATCTGGCCGACGCCTTCCCGGCCGCAGGCCTCGCGCCCGATGCCGATGCGCGCGCCGATTATTATCGCTGGATGTTCTTTGCCGCCGGGCCAGTCGAACAGGCGATCACCGCCAAGCATTTCGGGATCGAGCCCGACGCCGACCAGCAGCGGATGGCGGGCTTCGGGTCGCTGGAGATGGCGCTCGATGCGCTTGAGACCGCCGTCGCGGGCAAAAGATTTGTCGCGGGCGACACATTCACCGCGGCCGACGTCTATGTCGGCAGCCAGATCGACTGGGGGCTGCAATTCGGGACGATCCCGAGCCGTCCGGCCTTCGAGGCCTATGCCGCGGGGCTGCGCGAGCGCGCAGGCTACAAGCGCGCAAAGGAAATCGACAATGGCCTGATCGCGGAGATGCAGGCGCCCGGGACCGCGCCCGTCTAGGGCAAGGCCTCGATCAACCCGAGCGCGAGCGGGGCAAGGCGGCGAACCTGCGGATCCTGCGATTCGGAGGCAGCGACGTAGATCGCCTGGGCAAAGGCGGTGCTGTTGTGCGCCGCCGCCAGCTTTTCGTCGCTGCCATCGGGCGCCTGCCAGCGCAGCGCGGCGTCGGGGTGAAGCGTGCGGAACCATGCCGCCCGGGCCGCATCGTCGATGTCGGTCCGTTTGGCGAGGAAGAGGATGGGCCGCCCCAGCCGCCCGGCCTCGCCCTGGTGATAATGATGATGATCGACGGGGGCGATCTGAACGCCAAGCGCGGCGAGCATCGGATCGACGTCGGCGCGCGCGAGCCGCGGGTTGAGCGCAAGTTGCAGCATCAGGTCGGCGCCATGCGCGACCCCGTGCCGCCAGCCTTCGCCGGCAACGAAACCGCTATGATCGGCGATGCCGCGCATATAGGTCGCCGATAGCTGCGCGAGCGCATGGCATTCGGCATCGGTCAGGAAAGCCGCGATACGATCGGCCCGTGCCACTTCGGACAGCGCGAGCGCCGCGACGGGCTTGCGGAAACCCACCGCGTCGTCGGGCGCCGCGAGCGGCGCGGACAGGCGCTGCATCGCGTGACGCATCGGTTCCGGCGACAGAAGCTTGCCCCGCAATCCTTCGGACCAGAGCGCGAACGCGCCTTCGTCGCGACGGACGGGGTCAGGGTCGCCGAGGCAGGCGATCAGATCGTCGATCCTGGCTTCGTCCGCCTTCGAGAAGACCGCAGCGGCGAGCGCTTTCCGGCTGTCAGGATCGGCGGCGACGGCGATCTCGCAGGCACCGGCCTCCTGTGCCAGCATCGCCTGCGGTGCCGCGAGCGGCAAGGCCGCCGCCAGGAACCGCGCCTTCATCCCCGTAGCGCCCATAGAAAAAGCCCGGCGAATCGCTTCGCCGGGCTTCCCTTATGCCTTGTTCGTCCGTCAGCTTATTCGCGGCTGCCCAAGAGGTTGAGCAGAAAGGTGAACATGTTGACGAAGTCGAGGTAGAGCGTCAGCGCGCCCATCACCACCGACTTGCCGACGAAATCCGTCCCACGCACATAGAAGTACATGCTCTTGATCTTCTGCGTGTCATAGGCGGTGAGGCCTGCGAAGATCAGCACGCCGATGACGCTGATCGCCAGGGTCAGCGCGCCCGACTTGAAGATGAACGCATTGAGCAACATCGCGATCAGGATGCCGACGACGCCCATGATCAGGAAGGTGCCGAAGCCCGACAGATCCTTTTTGGTCGTGTAGCCGTAGAGGCTGAGGCCGACGAAGGCCGCGGCGGTCGCAAAGAAGGTCTGCGCAATCGAAGCGTCGGTAAAGCGCAGGAAGATTGTCGACATCGACAAACCCATCACCGCAGCGAAGGTCCAGAACAGTGCCTGTGCCGCCGTCGTCGACAGCTTGTTGATGCCGAAGCTCAATACCATGATAAACGCCAGCGGCGCCAACGCGACCACCCACATCAGCGGGCTGCCGATCAGCGACTGGGTGAAACCGCTGTTGAAGGCGAGCAGCGCGACGATGCCGGTCAGCAGCACGCCCGAGCCCATATAGTTATAAACCGACAGCATGTACGACCGCAGGCCGGCATCGACGGCCTGGTCCGTTGCAGTCGCTGCGGCGCCAAAACCGGAAGCCGCCATATTGGGGTCGTTCCAATTAGCCATTGTCATTCTCCATCACCGGCCAGCCCATACCGACCGTAGGTGGCAATATCGTGATTTTTCCCCTCGCTTTCAAGCGAAACCGGACAAAGCGCGCGCGGACGTCCCAAGACAGGGCAAAAGGCGGCTGGTTTCCCTGCCCCGCTCGCCTATGCTGGCGGCGTCATGTCGACCCACCGCCTGTTCGTCGCGCTGCGCCCGCCGCACCCGGTTCGCGCCGCGCTGATCGCCGCGATGCACGGCATTTCGGGCGTTCGCTGGCAGGACGACGACCAGCTGCACCTGACGCTGCGTTTCATCGGCGAGGTCGACCGGCACCGTGCCGAGGACATCGCCGCGGCGCTCGGGGCGCTGCACGCTTCGGCGGTGACCGCGCGCATCGCAGGGGTCGACCTGTTCGAGCATCAGGAGCGCCCGCACATGATCTGGGCCGGGGTCGAACCGCACGAGCCGATCGCGGCGCTGCACCGCAAGGTCGACCAGCTGCTCGCGCGCGTCGGCATCGCGCCCGAAACGCGCGCCTTCGTCCCGCATATCACGCTGGCGCGCCTCAACCGCGGTTCGGGGCCGGTGGCGCCGTTCCTGGCGCTGCACAGCGATCTGTCGAGCCCGCCCTTCAGCTTTGGCCATGCCACCCTCTACGAAAGCGAGATGGGGCATGGCGGCTCGCGCTATCACGCCGTGGCGCGCTACCCGCTCGATCCCGCCGTTTCGGCGACCAGCGCCGCCGCGACCGCGCCGACATCGTCCCAGGTTTCGGCAAAGCCGTCGTCGGCGCCATAATAGGGATCGGTGACGCCCTGCCCCGCGCGGCCGGGCACGAGGTCGAGCATCAGCTTCAGCTCCGCGGTCGCATCCGCGGGCCGCAGCGCAAGGGCATCGCGCAGATTCTGCGCGTCGGCGGCGAGGATCAGGTCGAAGTCATGGAAGTCGCTGCGGCGAAGCTGGCGCGCGCGGAGGTGCGAGATATCGACTCCATGCCGCCGCGCCTCCGCCTGCGCGCGGCGGTCGGGCGGATGACCGGCATGCCAGTCGCCGGTGCCCGCCGAATCGAGCGTCGCGGCGATGCCCGCGTCGGCGAAGGCCGCGCGCGCGGCGGCTTCCGCGAGCGGCGAACGGCAGATGTTGCCGAGGCAAAGGAAGAGGATGGCGGGGGGATTTTGTCTATCTTCGCGCATATCGCCTATCTTCAAAGGGCAAAGTTGAACCGACTTTCAACTTGCGCCAATGGCCCGCTCTGCTAGCCATGACGCCAACAAGATAATGGGTCAGGGAGAGGGTTGCCAGATGGCCGATACCGCAAGCGAGACGTCCGTGGCGCCCGAGCCGAAGGCGACGGGGTACAGCTGGTATGTGCTCGCGGTGCTGGTCGTCGTCTATATCCTGAACTTCATCGACCGGCAGATCCTGAGCATCCTCGCGGTCGACATCAAGGCCGACCTGGGGCTGAAGGACGGCGACATGGGCTTTCTCGGCGGCGCCGCCTTTGCTGTCTTTTACGCGCTCTTCGGTATCCCGCTCGGGCGGCTCGCCGATAATTGGAACCGGGTGAAACTGCTGTCGATCGGCCTGACCCTGTGGTCGGCGATGACCGCGGCGTCGGGCTTCGCCTATAACCAGCTCACCCTGACGCTGGCGCGGATGGGGGTGGGCGTCGGCGAAGCGACCGCGAGCCCGACCGCCTATTCGCTGATCTCCGACTATTTTCCCAAGCGGCAGAAAGCAACCGCGCTCGCCATCTATTCGTCGGGGCTGTATCTGGGCGGCGGCGTGTCGCTGTTCATCGGTGCGCTGATCGTCGAGAGCTGGACACGGGCCTATCCCGCCGGCGGACCGCTGGGGCTGGTCGGCTGGCAAGCGGCGTTTCTCGCGGTCGGGCTTCCCGGGCTGCTGCTGGCGCTGTGGGTCGCCAGCCTGCGCGAACCGGTGCGCGGCGCGATGGATGGCGCCGCCGCGACAAATGTGCCGACGCCTTTCCGCGCGTTCGCCAGAGACCTGTCGATGATCGTCCCGCCGCTGACCTTGTGGGGCGCGTGGAAGCGCGGCCCCGCGGCGCTGGCGATCAACATCGGTTTCGCCCTCGCCGTGAGCGCCTTTGCCTGGTCGATGATCGAGCTGACCGACAATCTGCCGCAATGGTCGGCGGTCGCGCTCGGCTATTACGCCGTCTTTTCATGGGCCTGCACGCTGCGTGCACATGATCCCGCGACCTTCCGGCTGATCTGGGGTACCCCCGCCTTCATCTGCACGACATTGGGCTATGGGCTCGTCAGCCTCGCGGCCTATGCGCTCGCCTTCTGGTCGGCGCCCTATGCCGAGCTGGTGCTGGGCATTCCCAAGCAGGAGCTGGCGTTCGTGCTGGGCGCCAATGGCGCGGTCAGCGGCTTTTTGGGCGTCATCGCCGGCGGCCGGTTGGCCGATGCGCTGCGGGCGCGGAACCCGGCGGGGCGCATCCTGATGATCATATTTGGCGTCGTCGCGCCGGTGGTGCCGATCTGGATCGGCTATACGACCCCCGATCCGACGCTGTTCTATGTCATGAATTTCCTGGCCGGCGCGTTCGGCGCGGCGGCGCTGGGCGCCGCGGCGGCGACGACGCAGGATCTGGTGCTACCGCGGATGCGCGGCACGGCAACCGCCGCCTTCTTCCTCGGCACGACGCTCGTCGGCCTGTCGTTCGGGCCCTATATGGTCGGCCAGATTTCCGATCTGGCGGGTATGATGGTGGACGGCAAGCCGGTGGGCGATCTGCGTACCGGCATATTGTCGCTGATCGGCGTCGCGCCGGTCGCGCTCGCGCTACTGATCTACGCCTATCGCGCCGTGCCGCAGGCCGAGGCGACGATCGAGGAACGGGCGCGGATTTAGGCCCCCAATCCTCTCCGCGAGCCGGGCGGATTGGAATCAGCCAGCCTTCGGCGCGATGACGCCGCAGACCAGGCGGTCGCCGCTGTTGCCGCTGGGGTCGGTCTTGTAATCGTCAGGCTTGGCGTGGATCACGAAGGCCGCGCCGTCGGCATCGAGCAGTCCGCCCTCACCCGACAGGCGCGTCCCGACCAGCCGCAGCGTCGCGCGGCCGATCATGTCGGGTTCGATCACCAGGTTCGGCATGTCACCATGATGCGCGCCCGTCGGATTGTCGCGGCCGTGCTGGACGTTCGTCGGGTTCCAGTGCGGGCCGGCGGTGGTATATTTGGGTCCGTCGCACTGCCCGACCGTGTGGACATGCATGCCATAGGTGCCCGCGGCGAAACCGCGCGCGACGAGTTCGAGGCGCAGGCCGTCGGTGTCGCGGTAGATGTCGAGGCGGCCGCGATCGGCGCCGCGCGCGTCGAACAGCTGGGCGCTGGCCTCTGGCACGGGCAGGTTCGACACGGGATCCTTTTTCTTGCCCAGCGTGTCGCAGCCGCCCAGCGCGAGCGCCGACAGCGCGAGAGCGCCGACAGCGAGATTATGGCCCATGGTCGAACGCATCGTCATTCATTTGCTCCCGGGAAAGATCGTCGGACTCGCAATGCAGCGGCGGCGGATTTCGTTCCATCCACCGCCAGGATGACGCTATTCGCCGCGCGTGCCAATGGCAATGTGGCGGAAACCGTGGCGGGCCACTTCATCGCGGCGATAGATGTTACGCAGGTCGACGAGCAATTTGTCGGTCATGCCCGCGCCGAGCCGCGCCAGGTCGAGCGCGCGGAAGGCATCCCATTCGGTGACGATCGCGACCGCGTCGGCGCCGGCGGCGGCGGCATAGGCGCTGTCCTTCATCTCGACGTCGGGCATCAGCGGCGCCGCGATCGCCATGCCCTCGGGGTCATAGGCGGTAACGCGCGCGCCGGCGTCGATCAGCGTCTGGACGATCGCGAGGCTGGGCGAATCGCGCATGTCGTCGGTGTTCGGTTTGAAGGTCAGGCCGAGCAAAGCGACGGTCTTGCCGCGCGCATTGCCGCCGAGCGCGGTCACGATCTTGCGGCCCATCGCGCGCTTGCGCAGATCATTGGCCTGCACCGTCGCCTCGACCAACCGCAGCGGCACGTCATTGTCCTGCGCGGTCTTGAGCAGCGCGAGCGTGTCCTTGGGAAAGCAGCTGCCGCCATAGCCGGGGCCAGCGTGGAGGAATTTGGCGCCGATGCGATTGTCGAGGCCGATGCCGCGCGCGACGTCCTGCACCTCGGCCCCCACGGCTTCGCACAGGTCGGCGATTTCGTTGATGAAGGTGATCTTGGTCGCAAGAAAGGCGTTGGCGGCATATTTGATCATTTCCGCGGTGCGGCGGCGCGTGATCAGGATCGGCGCTTCGTTGAGGAACAGCGGGCGATAGACTTCGCGCAGCACCGCCTCGCCGCGGACATCCTCGGCGCCGATGACGATGCGGTCGGGGCGCTTGAAGTCGCCGATCGCCGCGCCCTCGCGCAGGAATTCGGGGTTCGATGCGACGCTGTGCGCCCGACCCGGCGCGCCTTCGCGCAGGATGCGCTCGACCTCGTCCCCCGTGCCGACGGGCACGGTCGATTTGGTGACGATGACGCAGTCGTGAGACAGGGTGGCCGCCAGTTCCTCGGCGGCGCCGAACACATAGGAAAGATCGGCATGGCCGTCGCCGCGGCGCGACGGGGTGCCGACCGCGATGAACACCGCATCGGCGCCGGCGACCGCCGGGGCGAGTTCAGTGGTGAAGGACAGCCGGCCGGCGGCGACATTCGCGGCGACGAGCGAGTCCAGGCCCGGTTCGTAGATCGGCATGCGCCCCGCATGGAGCGCGTCGATCTTCGACGAATCCTTGTCGACGCACACCACGTCATGGCCGAAATCGGAAAAGCAGGCACCCGAAACCAGGCCGACATAGCCCGTTCCGATCATGGCGATTTTCATGGCTCACCCTTTGTTTGTGGAGGCGGCGCGTCTTTAGGGCCAATGGCAGGAAAGGAAAAGCGGTCAATGTCGGTGATGGGTATCGATGGCTGTTTGGGATAGAGAGCGGGCTTTCAAATCTCGTCGTGCTGAACTTGTTTCAGCATCCATGGTCTGCCGTTTTCTTCGGCGCGGCGTCACATTCCAGCTCGGGCCATGGATCCTGAAACAAGTTCAGGATGACGATGGCATAGATGTGCGTTGCGCCCAATATCCGCCAGCGACCGCACCGTCGGCCAAAGGGAAAGGGCCGCGAATTGCTTCGCGGCCCTCACCTTTTCACCCGGTCCGATCAGCGATCAGAAGACGCGCGCATATTGTTCGTTGCCGACGAAGCCGAGCTTGCCGACGCCGCTGCGCTTCACCACCGCCATCACACGGTCGACCACGATATAGCGGGCATAGGGGTCGGGCTGAACCTGAAGTTCGGGCTCGACCGGCAGCGCCTTTGTCTGGAGCAGGTAATTTTCCAGCTGCGCCAGATCGACCGCCGAACCGTTCCAGGTGATCGTTCCGTCGGGAAGGATGTTCACCTTGTTCTTTTCGGGATCGACATTGCTCTCGTTCTCGTTCGGAACCGGCAAGTCGATCTTCACCGCGTGGGTCTGGGGCGGGATGGTGATGATGAACATGATGAGGAGCACGAGCATGACGTCGATCAGCGGCGTCGTGTTCATTTCCATCATCGGTTCATTTTCGTCCCGATCTCCAACTGCCATGGACATGCGTTTATTCCTTCATAGCTTTGAAACGGACCGCCTTAGAGGCGGCTCGTCGTCCCCGAGCCGGCAGCCGGCTGGGAAATGAAGCCGATCTTCTGGAAGCCGGCATATTGCATGGTGTAGATCACCCCGCCGATGCACTGGTACGGCGTGTTGATGTCGCCGCGGATATGCACTTCGGGGAAATTTTCCTCGGTGATATTCTCGACCCCGCCGATGTCGGCGATCAGATCTTCGAGCTTCTTCTGGCCGCGTTCGAGCAATTGCTTCGAATCGACCGGAGCCTGACCCCAATAGACTTCGCATGCCGAGCTTTCGGCATTGGGTTCGCCGTCGCCGTCGGTATCGGCCGACCGCACCGACAACAGCACGTTTTCGGGTTTGGTCGTCGTCACTTCGAACGCCACGTCGGGCAGCTTGAGATTCACCGTTTCGAGCACCACGGGAACCGTGATGAGGAAGATGATCAGCAGCACGAGCATGATGTCCACCAGCGGCGTCGTGTTGATGTCCGACATCGGGGCTTCTTCGCCCTTTGGTCCTGCACTCATCGCCATAGGATTAGCATCCTGTCACAAAATTTCTGTCATGGACCGGGGCGGCCGTCT
The DNA here is from genome assembly GCA_016793775.1 of Sphingopyxis sp. GTDB lineage: Bacteria > Pseudomonadota > Alphaproteobacteria > Sphingomonadales > Sphingomonadaceae > Sphingopyxis. The sequence continues at coordinate 105,270 of JAEULK010000092.1, forward strand.
TTTTCGGGCGGCCGCCCTGTCCGCTTCGCCCCGCCCCCGAAGGGACGGGCCGAAGATCAGGCCTTCTTCGGCGCGGCGGCCGGGGCAGCGGCCTTCGCCGCCGGCGCGACCGGCTTCACCTGGCCACCCGACATGATCGAACCGAGAACGTCGTTCGAGAAGGTCGACAGACGGCGGGCGATCGCCTTGTTGCGGCTCTGCAGCCAGTTGAACGCGAGCACCGCGGGAACCGCCACGATCAGACCGATGGCGGTCATGATGAGCGCTTCACCGACCGGACCGGCGACGGTGTCGATCGACGCCTGGCCCGAGGCGCCGATCTTCACCAGCGCGCGGAGAATACCGATAACGGTACCGAACAGACCGACGAACGGTGCGGTCGAACCCACGGTCGCGAGGAAGGCGAGGCCCGAGTTGAGCTTCGAGTTGATGTGGTTCTGCGAACGCTCGAGCGTGCCGTGCATCCAGTCATGGGCTTCGACGGGGTCGGTCAGCTTGTTATGCTCTTCGTTGGCGCGCAGGCCGTCTTCGACGACCTGACGATAGGCGCTGTTCTTTTCGAGCTTCGTCGCGCCTTCGGCCAGCGTCGGCGCGCGCCAGAAATTGGCATCGACCGCCTTGCCCTGATTCATCACCTTATTCTGTTCGAACAGCTTGGTGAACAGGATGTAGAGCGTGCCGACGAACATGATCAGCAGGATGAGGAAGGTCAGCTGCGAGACGACGCCGCCTTCGCACAGCGCGGGGACGAGGCCGTAGGGGCTGGTGCCCTCTTCCTTGACGCACATGGCGGCGGGCATCAGCGTCAGGCCGACGTCATGCGCCCCCTCGGGTGCGGCGGCGGCGGCGGCAGTTGCGATCAGATTAAACATACTGGAAATTCCCTCTCAAAGTCGAAAATCGTAAAACTGGGTATCGATAGGGCCGATCCCGCGCCGATCAGCGCGGAATCTGCCACCGGATACGATTGCTGTAACTGCCGCCCGTGGGGTTGCCCGCACGGTCCTTGCCCGGATTGAAACGACCGCGACGCTGGATCAGCTTGCAGGTTTCGGCATCGAGGTCGGCATGACCGCTCGACGAGGTCACGTCGCACGACGTGATCCGGCCTTCGGCATTATAGCTGACGCGGAAACCGGTCGTTCCCTCGCGCTCTTCGCGCATGGCACGGGCCGGATAGTCGTCGTTGGTCGCCCAGCGCCCGGGGTTGCCGCGCGGCGTACCGGCGGCGCTCAAATCCGGAGCAGGGGGCGGGGCCGGCGGAGCGGGCGGCGTATAGACCGGCGGCGGCGGGAGACGCGGCGGCGTCGGCACCGACTGTACGGTGTTGGTGCTGACCGGCGGCGGGATCGGCGACGGCGGAGTCACGACCGGCGGCGGCGGCGGCAGGACGTTGTCCGGCGGCGGCGGCGGCGGCGGCTCCTCGGGCGGCGGCGGCTCTTCGACGTCCACCACATCCAATTTCTCGGCAAGCTTCTTGACGATGCTGATGTTCAGGCCGTTGACCAGGCCGTAGCCCAGAACAGCAGTGAACAGACCGACCAAGACGATTGCCACTACCCTGTTTTTAGGGTCGACATTATCACCATAAGCCATTCAGGGACGACGCTCCTTGCTAGATCATCCTGACACCAATCCATACCGACGGGGGGAGTTGCAAATGCCCGGATACTTCCGATGCGTTCCGCAGACCCGGCGGGCGGCTTCCGGCTGTTATGTTCTATGCCGGACGCTTCGCGCTCGTCCTATCGCGGTGGCGGCAAGTTCGCAAACCCTTTATCAGCGGTTAATGTGGGCCGCGCCATGATGGCACGCCCTCGCCGTTACCGGTGTCAAAAACAAAGAGAAAGTGGACCGACGATGCGCCTTTTCCCCACCATGGCCCTCGCCGCCCTCATCGGCTTAAGCGCTGGAATCCCGGCGGTTTCCATGAGCCAGGCCCCGGCCATCGCGGTTCCGGCCAGCCCGTACAGCTATGCCGATGTCGCCGACCTCGCGACCGCGGCGCCGATGGCGATTCATGCGCGCATCGCCTCGGCCACCGCGCTCAAACCCGATCGCGCGCCGGGCGTCGCCGCCGGTTCCAGCCGATTCTATGTCGAGGCCGACGTCGTCGGCCTGATTCGCGGCTCCGGGCCGCTCGCCGCGCGCATCGCTTATCTGGTGGACCTGCCGCTCGCCGCCAATGGCAAGCCGGTCAAGCTCAAGAAGAAACAGCCCGTCCTGCTCTTCGCGCGCCCCGTCGCCGCGGGCGCCGCGGGAACGACCAGCACCAGCAGCGTGCGGTTGGTCGCGCCCGATGCGCAGCTGCCGTGGGACCCGGCGACCGAGGCGCGGCTGCGCGCGATCCTGACCGAACTGGTCAAGCCCGGCGCGGCGCCCGCGATCACCGGTTTCGCCAATGGTTTCCACGTCCCTGGCACCCTGCCGGGTGAGGGCGAGACGCAATTATTCTTCGACACCGCGACGCGCGAGCCGATGTCGCTGACCATCCTGACCATGGCCGACGGGTCGCGGCGCTGGGCGGCGGCGTTCGGCGAGATCGTCGACGGATCGGCGGCGGTACCGGCGCGCGATACGCTGGCCTGGTACCGCCTCGCCTGCGGCCTGCCGCGCCGCCTACCCGAAGCCAGGCTGGCGGGCACCCCGCCCGAGGACCGGCGCAAGGCGGTGGCGGATTATGCGGTGGTACTTGGCGCGCTCGGCGACTGCACGCGGACGCGCAAGCCGGTGGTGGCGAGTTGATTTTCTTCGCCTGACGGCGAAGGCGGCACCGGCCCGCGCCCCCACCCGGCCTCCCCGACGATAGGAACCTAGGGAGGCCGGGTGGGGGAGCGGGCCGGTACCGCGCGTTTCCGCACAGCGGAAACAGACAACTTGTATCCATCCGAAAAGCCGATAGGGGCGCTGGCACTATAGTAAGGAGTGCCCGCATGTCGCCTGTCCCCGCCCCCACCGCCCCGCGTCCGCCGCTGCGCATCGCGCTCGCCGGGCTGGGCGTCGTCGGCGGCGGGGTGGTCAAGCTGCTGCAGGCGAACCGCGAGCTGATTGCAAGGCGTGCGGGCCGGCCGATCGAGATCGTCGCGCTGTCGGCGCGCGACCGGCACAAGGACCGCGGCGTCGATCTCGCCCCCTATCGCTGGGAAGACGACCTCGGCGCGCTGGTGAGCGCCGACGATGTCGATGTGGTGGTCGAAATGATCGGCGGCGCCGACGGCATGGCGCTGACGCTCGCGCGCCAGGCGCTGAGCGCGGGCAAGGCGCTGGTCACCGCGAACAAGGCCATGATCGCGCACCACGGGCTGGACCTTGCGCGGCTCGCCGAGGAACGCGACACCCCGCTGAAATATGAGGCCGCGGTCGCGGGCGGCATCCCGGTGATCAAGGCGATCCGCGAGGGGGCGTCGGCGAACGAAATCGCGCGCGTCTATGGCATCCTCAACGGCACCTGCAATTATATCCTGACGCAGATGGAACGGAACGGCGCGAGCTTCGCCGATGCGCTGACCGCCGCGCAGGCAGAGGGTTATGCCGAGGCGGACCCGAGCTTCGACGTCGACGGAATCGACGCCGCGCATAAATTGTCGATCCTGGCGGCACTGTGCTTTGGGACGAAGCTCGATATCGACGCGGTCGCGACGAACGGCATCCGCGACCTGATCGCGGCCGACATCCGCGAGGCCGAGGCGCTGGGCCACCGCGTCCGGCTGATCGGCATGGCCGAGCGCGACGGACAGGGCTTGTACCAGCATGTCCAGCCATGCCTCGTCCCCGCCGACCATCCGCTCGCCTATGTGCCCGGCGCCCTGAACGCCGTGGTCGCCGAGGGCAATTTCGTCGGCCGGCTGTTTTTCGAGGGTGCCGGCGCGGGCGCCGGGCCGACGGCGTCGGCGATCGTCGCCGACATCATCGACATCGCGCGCGACGAATATGGCCCCGCCTTCGCGATGCCCGTCGACGCGCTCGACGCGGCGCCCCCCGCCGACGCCGGTGCGCGCGTGGGCAAACATTATGTCCGGCTGGTGGTCGAGGACCGCATCGGCGTGCTCGCCGAGATCGCGACGGCGATGCGCGATGCTGGCGTGTCGATCGAAAGCTTCATCCAGCGCGGTACCGAAGATCAGGACGGCGTCGTGATCGCGATCGTTACCCACGAGGGTCCGGCCCGGTCGATCGATGTGGCGCTGGCGACGCTCGCCGCGTCGGACCATGTCGTCGGCGCGCCGATGCAAATGCCGATATTGGCGCTTTAGATCCTAATCCTCCCCGCTTGAAATCGCCCGCGCCCCTGCTACCCATGCGGCGGGGATTAGGGGGCGCAATCATGGACATAGGGATCAAATACGGGCTGGCCGAGGCGCGCGCGCTGGCGGGCGAGCGGTGGCAGCCGCTGCTGCTCTATACCGCCTTGGGCGTGGTCTTGCCCTATGTGCTGCTGTCGAGCGAACCGATCTTCAGCCTGCGCAACATCCTGGCAATCCTGTCCGATCCCTGGACCAACCGCGTCGGCGGGTCGATCGCGGGGCCGCTCTATCTCCTCGCCATCGTGTCGGCGATCACGGCCGGCGCGATGCTCGCGGCATGGAACGCGATCCTCCTCGAAATGCGCGAGGGCGCGATTTCGGAGATCATGTACGGAATGGTGGCGGGCTTCGCCTATCTCGCCGCCACCCTCTTCCTCTATCTGGTGGTCGGCGTCGTCGCCGCGCTGCCGGTCCTGCTGATCGACGGCGCCCTGCAATGGAGCGAAGGGCCCGGCGCGATCGTGCTCGAAATCTATCGCCTCCTGCTGACCCTGCTCGGCACCTGGATCGGCGCGCGCTTCTGCCTGGCGGGGGCGATCATGGGCGAGCGCGGCAAGCTCGAGCCCTTTTCGGCCTTCGCCGAATCGTGGCGGCGCACCGCGACCGCCCAGTGGCGCCTGTTCGGCTTCTACATCCTCTATGGCCTGGTCTTCGGGATGGCGCTGGGCGGGCTGATCGTCCTTCACGGCGTGATCATCATCAGCAACGAGCCCGGCGCGCTGGCCGAATCGCTGATCGGCTTCGCGTGGATCCTGCTGCTCGGCGCCTATTTCATCTGCCAATTGCTGATTCCGGCCGGTTTCCTGCGCGCCTCGCAGCCGGGCGTCGCGGCGTCCGAAGTCTTCGCCTAGGGCTCTTCCCCTGCGGCCGGCGGCGGGGTGCCGGTTTCGGGATCGGTCGCGCGCTTCGCCATTTCATACAGGTGATTATATTCGGGACCCGGCTTCGCGCGCCCGCCGATCGACACCCAATTATAGGGCAGGCGGTCGAGCGTCATCGCACTGACCGGCTGGTGCGGGATACTGTCCTTCGTCGACGTGCCGACCCCCGCGATTGCGCGCAATTCGGGCGAAAGGCGGTGGCGTTCGGTGTCGGTGCCGCAAACCTCGATCGACCCGTCCTCGGCGGGTTCGCAGCGTTTGATCGGGTCGACCATCTCCTTCGCCTTGGCGGCCGCCGCGTCGGCATCGCGCGGCGGCTTGGGCGCGGGCGGGCCATAGACTTTCGGTGGGGCGGCGGGCGTATCCTGCGCCGCCGCGGGCGTCATGGTCATGACACAGGCAGCGGCGAGAGCGGCGCCGAATCGGACGATGGTTTCTCGACAAGCGGCGTAACCGACCATATGGCGCCCACCATGCCGACGCGGCGGAACAAGTAAAGACGGAGAGTGGAGACCATGACGAAGACCGGCAGCAACCTCGACCGGGTGCTCGTGCTCGAAATGGTGCGCGTTACCGAAGCCGCGGCGATCGCCGCCGCGAAGCTGATCGGGCGCGGCGACGAAAAGGCCGCCGATGCCGCCGCGGTCGAGGCGATGCGCGACGCGTTCAACGACCTGTATATGGATGGTACCATCGTCATCGGCGAGGGCGAGCGCGACGAGGCACCGATGCTGTTCATCGGCGAAAAGGTCGGCAATGCGCCGGGCAAGGGGCCGAAGATCGACATCGCGGTCGATCCGCTGGAAGGCACGACGATCACCGCCAAGGCCGGCCCCAATGCGCTCGCGGTGCTGGCGATCGCCGAGGAAGGCTGTCTGCTCAACGCCCCCGACGTCTATATGGACAAGCTGGCGGTCGGCCCCGGTTACTCGCCCGACATCGTCAATTTCGGCAACAGCATCCGCGAGAATGTCGAAGCGGTGGCGCGCGAAAAGGGCTGCGGCGCCGAAGGCATCATGGTGTGCGTGCTCGACCGCCCGCGCCACGAGGCGATGATCGCCGAACTGCGCGGCCTCGGCTGCGGCGTCGCGCTGATCCCCGACGGCGACGTCGCCGGCGTGATCGCGACGACCAACCCCGAGACCAATATCGACATCTATATGGGCAGCGGCGGGGCGCCCGAGGGGGTGCTCGCGGCGGCGGCGCTGCGCTGCGTCGGCGGGCAATTCAAGGGCCGCCTGCTCTTCCGCAACGACGACGAGCGCAAGCGCGCCGCGAAATGGGGCGTCGAAGACCTCGACCGCGTCTATGACCTGGAAGATCTGGCCAAGGGCGATGTGATCTTTGCCGCGACGGGTGTGACCGACGGATCGCTGCTGCGCGGCGTCAAGCACCGCCGCGACGGGGTGATGACCACCGAGACGGTGGTGATGCGCGCCTCGTCGGGCACGGTGCGCTGGGTGCGCGGCGAGCATCGCGAGGGGTGAGGGGCGTCCGTTTTCGGCCGCTTATTGACATGAGTCCTCCCCGCCCAGCGGGGAGGTGGCAGCGCGCAGCGCTGACGGAGGGGCTGACGGCCTTCGCCGTTGCTTGAGGCCGAGAGCCCCTCCACCATCTTCGATGGTCCCCCTCCCCGCCTGCGGGGAGGATCGGCTCGCTCAGAAAATCCCGGCGGCGATCCCTTCCGCCAGCGCGGTCCCCAAGTCGCGTGCTTCGGCGAGGCGGGCTTCGGAGATTGTCTTGGGGGCCAAAATCGCCTCGGGGGTCTGCGCCGCGCTATTCACGATCATCGGATCGGCGACGCGCTTCAGGCGCCAGCCGGTGGCGATGCGGTCGAGCTGCCGCTGGGCGCCCTCGCCGTCCGACCCGGCGCAGATGATCGTGGCGTAAGGACGACCTTCCAGCTTGCCGAGGCACGGATAATAGCAGCGGTCGAACATCTCTTTCATCGCGCCCGACAGCGCGGCGAGATTTTCGGGGCCGACGAAGAGATAGCCGCCGGCCGCGATCAGATCGTCGGGGGTCACATCGTCGGCGGCGACCAGCCGACCGCCGCCCGCCGCCGCGGCTTCGGCGAGCGCGCGGCTGCCGCCGGTGCGGCTGTGCCAGATAACGAAGAGCGCGGCGTCCATGCGCCGATGCTTGCCAAGCCCCCGCCCCCGGCGCAAGCTGTCGGCCAAAATGGGGGGGAGATAGTTCATGCGCCGATTGACCATGCTGCTGCTCGCGGCGAGCGTGCCGCTGACCGCCGCCGCGCAGGATGAAGCGAGCGAGGCGACGCGCACGGCGCAGGCCGAGCTGGCGAAGCGCCTGCCGCTGGGCGACCCGCGCGACATGGCGAATGCGACGCGCGGCAAGCTCGCCGAGATTCCGGGGGGGGTCATCCTGACCAAAGACGGCAAGACGGTGTGGGACCGGCGGCCCTATGACTTTCTGAATGCGGCCGAGGCGCCCGATACGGTGAACCCGTCGCTGTGGCGGCAGGCGCGGCTCGATGCCGTGCATGGGTTGTTCGAGGTGGTGCCGGGCAAGATCTGGCAGATCCGCGGTTACGATATTTCGGTGATGACGATCATCCGCGGCAAGACCGGCTGGATCGTCGTCGATCCTCTGCTGTCCGAGGAGGCGGCAGCGGCGGGGTGGAAGCTGTTCGCCGGCACGGTCGAGGCGAAATCGGGCCAGCTGCCGATCAAGGCGGTGATCTTCAGCCACAGCCATAGCGACCATTTCGGCGGCGTCGGCGGCATCGTCACCCCCGAGCAGGTGACGAGGGCGAAAATCCGCATCATCGCCCCGCACGGTTTTTCCGAGGAAGCGACGTCGGAAAATGTCCTTGCGGGCGCGGCGATGGGGCGGCGCGCGCTCTATATGTTCGGGTCGATCCTGGCGCCCGGACCGACCGGGCAGGTCGATACCGGGCTGGGGCCGAAGCTGTCGACCGGGACGATCGGCTATATGGAGCCGACCGAGACGGTGTCGGAGAAGGGCGGCACGCTGACCATCGACGGGCTGGCCTTCGACTTCCTCGACGCGGGCGGAACCGAGGCGCCGTCGGAGTTCGTCTTTTACATCCCCACCTATAAGGCGCTGCACACGACCGAGGTGGTGACGCACACGTTGCACAATGTGCTGACCCTGCGCGGGGCGCAGGTGCGCGACGCGCTGCGCTGGTCGAAGGTGATCGACGCCGCCTTGCAGCGCTGGGGCGGCAAGGCCGAGGTCGCGCTGGCGTCGCACCATTGGCCGACCTGGGGCACGGGCGAGGTCAGCGCGCTGCTGACCAACCAGCGCGACGCCTATCGCTATGTCCACGACCGCACGCTCTTCCTCGCCAATCGCGGCGCGACGCTGCACGAACTGGCGGACCAGACCGCCGAGGCGCCGGTGCAGGCGCGCGATTTTTCGACGCGCGGCTATTATGGCACGCTCAACCACGACATGAAGGCGGTCTATCAGCGCTATTTCGGTTGGTGGGACGGCAATCCCGCCAATTTCAACCCGATCCCGCCCGAGCAGTCGGCGCCCAAATATGTCGAGCTGGCGGGCGGCGCGGACAAATTGCTCGCGGCGGGCAAGAAGGCGATTGCGGCGGGCGACTATCGCTGGGCGGCCGAATTGCTGAACAGGCTGGTGTTCGCCGATTCCGCCAACAAGGACGCAAAGGCGGCGCTCGCCTCGGCCTATGACCAACTCGGATATCAGGCGGAGTCGGGCGCGTGGCGCAACTATTATCTCGCCGCCGCCGCGAGCCTTCGCGGCCATGCGGTCGAGAGCGTATCGGGCAATGGCCAGAGCCGCAGTTTCGTCAGCGCGATCCCGACCGCCGTCTTTTTCGACGCGCTCGCGACGCGCTTCGACGCCGCGAAGGGGGTTGGGCTTTCGGGCATTTTTCAGTTCGTCCTGCCCGACAGCAAGGAGACGGTGGCGATCTCGGTCGGCGGCGGGGTCGAGTTTCCGCGCTATGGCGTCGCCGACCCCGCACCGACCGCGACGATCACCATCGACCGCAAGACACTCGACGACGTGATGCTCGGGCAGGCGCAGTTCCCGGCGCTTCTGCAATCGGGCGCGATCAGGATCGACGGCGACCGGATGGCGTTCCTGCGCTGGTTCGCGCTCCACCCGCCCGCCGACCCGCGTTTCAATATTGTTGTGCCGTAAGGCGTTGACCGACTAACGGAGGATCATGACCGACATCGACACCGTCCACCCGACCGACCCCTTCGATCCGCAGGCGATCAACACCAGCGAGGGGCTCGATCCGGTCGATCCGCGCTATACCAACGTCCTGCGCATCACCACCGCGATGAACCTGATCCCGCTGGCGATCGGCGCCAGCGTCTTCGATGCGCTGCTGATCCGCCACCTCGAAGGGCCTTATGGGCTGATTACCGGGCTCGCCTGGCTGATCGCGATCTTCATGATTATCAGCTTCCCGGCGCGGCGGATGCAGCGCTGGGGCTACAAGATCGGCGAGGGGCAGCTGCGCGTCGCGCGCGGCTGGCTGTTCCGCACCGACACCATCGTGCCCTTTGTGCGCGTCCAGCATATCGACGTCGGGCAGGGACCGGTCGAACGCTGGTTCGGCCTGTCGCACCTGATCGTCCACACATCGGGCACGCACAACAGCACGGTCACCCTGCCCGGCCTGCCCGCCGACCTCGCCGCCGCGATGCGCGAGACGATCCGCCGCCATATCCAGACCGACTTCGCATGAGCGAAAGCCCGACCGCCGACGTCGCCGCGCCGCTGCCCGAACCCGACTGGCAGCGGCTGCACCCCGCGACGCTGGCGCTGGCGATCGTCAAGCTGGGGCCGCGCAGCCTGAACTTCCTGCCCGCGGTGGCGGCTTTGGGGTTCACCGGCAACTGGGTCTATATCGTCCCCGCCATCCTGCTCTTCATCCTCTTCTCGCTGGTCGGGGCGTGGCTGCGCTGGCTGCGTTTCCGCTTTCTGGTCGGCGCCGACGAGATCGTCATCGAAAGCGGCGTGCTGTCGCGTCAGCATCGCACCATCCCCTTCGACCGCATCCAGGACGTCGGCATCGAACAGGGCCTCGTCGCGCGCGCGCTCGGCATCGCCAAGGTCGGGTTCGAGACCGGGGCGGGCGGTGCCGGCAAGGAGAATGACGCCAATCTCGACGCCATCGGCCTCGACGCCGCGCAGGCGCTGCGCACGACGATCCGCGCGCATCGAAGCGCGCCGGTGGCTGTCGTCCCGGTGGCGACGACCGAAGGCGAGGCCGCGCCCGTTGCCGCTGCGGACGAGGATAAATTGCTGTTCGCGATGGGGCCGCGCCAGCTGATCATCGCCGGGCTGTTCAACTTCTCGCTCGCCGCGCTCGCGGTGGTCGGCGCGGGCATGCAGTTTTTCGACAATCTTTTGCCCTTCAACATCTTCGACCCGCGCGACTGGGTCGATATCGCCGAGGATTATGGCCTCGATCAATGGGTGGTCGCGCACCGCTGGGTCGCGGGGATCGGCGGGGTGGTCTCGCTGCTGCTGATCGGTTTCGCGAGCGGCGTCGTGACGATGATCTTCGCCAACTGGGGGTTCCGCCTGACCCGCGAGCCGCGGTCGCTGCGCCGCACGCGCGGGCTGACGACGCGCACCGACGTCGCGATCCCGGTGCGCCGGGTGCAGGCGGCAATCCTGGTCACCGGCTGGTTCCGCAAGCGCTTCGGCTGGCACGAACTCAGGCTCCAGAGCCTCGCGAGCGACGGCGAGAAGGAGAAGGACCATCAGGTCGTCCCCTTTGCGCAGCTGGCCGACATCGATCCGGTGCTCGCCGAAATCGCGATCCCGCGCGCCGCCGAGGATGCCGACTGGCAGCATAGCCATCGCATTGTCGCGCTGGGCGGCTTCGTCGGCGCGGTCGGGGCCACCATCGGAGGGTTGACCGCCGTGTCCTTCGGACAGCCGCTCGGGTGGTTCGGCCCGCTGACCGGGGTGCTGATCGGGGCGGGGTCGCTGTTCGGTGCGCGCTTCCACCGCTGGATCGACCTTGGCGATCAGGTCGCGATCCGGCGGGGGATGTGGAAGCCCAAGACGACCCTGCTGCCGCATGCCTCGGTGCAGAGCGCCGACCTCAAGACCGACTTCATCCTGCGCCCGCTGGGCCTCGCGACGCTGGTGTTCGGGGTTCCCGGCGGCAGCGCGCTCGCCAGCCATGAGATTCCGGCGATCCCGCGTTCGGTCGCAGAGGCGTTGCGCGCACGCATCCTGACCGCCAAGGCGAGGGTATGACCGATACTGCAAGCGAGCTGGCGCTGGGCATCAACCATTCGATCGCCGGCCAGCCCTGGCACTGGCGCCGCGCCAGCGCCGACATGGCGAGCGAAAATCTGGCACCCGACGACCTCGTCACCCAGCTGCTGCTCGCGCGCGGGGTGCCGCGCGACGACCTCGAGCGCCAGCGCGTGCCCACGCTGCGCGGCTTCATGCCCGACCCCGCGCTGTTCAAGGGCATGGATGCCGCCGCCGAACGCCTCGCCGACGCGGTCGAGACGAAGGAGGCGATCACCATCTTCGGCGATTACGACGTCGATGGCGCGACCTCGGCGGCGCTGCTCGTGCGACTGCTGCGCGACCTCGATGTGCCCGTCGGCGCCTATATTCCCGACCGGCTGATGGAGGGCTATGGCCCCTCGGGCGCCGCCTTGGTCAAGATCGGCGAGGCCGGGTCGAAGCTGATCGTCACCGTCGACTGCGGCGCGCAGGCGTTCGATGCCATCGCCGAGGCCAATGCGGCGGGGGTCGAGACGATCATCGTCGACCATCATCAATGCGCGACGACGCTGCCCGCCGCCTTTGCGGTGGTGAACCCGAACCGGCTCGACGAGGCGCCCGACGCCGCGATCCACGGCAATCTGGCGGCGGTCGGGGTCGCCTTCCTGCTCGGCGCGGCGCTGCTGCGGGTGCTGCGCGGGCGCGATTTCTTCAAAGATCGCAACGAACCCGCGCTGATCGACCTGCTCGACCTGGTCGCGCTCGGCACCGTCGCCGACGTCGCGCGGCTGACCGGGTTCAACCGCGCGCTGGTCACGCAGGGGCTGAAGATCATGGCGCGGCGCGGCAATGTCGGCCTCGCGGCGCTGATGGACGCGGCGCGGCTGACCAAGGCGCCGACCGCAACCGACATGGGTTTCGCGCTGGGGCCCCGGATCAACGCCGGCGGGCGCGTCGGCAAGTCCGACCTTGGCGTGCGCCTGCTCACCACGTCGGACCCGCAAGAGGCAGCCGATATCTCGCAGGAACTCAACCGGCTCAACGAGGAGCGCCGCGCGATCGAGGCGGGGGTGCTCGACGAGGCGATGGCGATGAGCGAGCGCGCCGCCAATGCGCCGGTCGCGATCGTCGCGGCACCGGGCTGGCATCCCGGTGTGATCGGCATCGTCGCGGGACGGCTGAAAGAGAAGCTCCGCCGCCCGGCGATCGTCATCGCGCTCGACGAACATGGCGTCGGCAAGGGGTCGGGGCGCTCGATTTCGGGGGTCGATCTCGGCGCGGCGATCCTCGCCGCCAAGGAGAGCGGACTGCTCGTTGCGGGCGGCGGCCATGCGATGGCGGCGGGGCTGACCGTCGCGGCCGACAAGCTCGACGCGCTCGGCGCCTTTCTGAACGAAAGATTGGCCGCCGACGTCGAGCGCGCGAGCGGCGGTCGCTCGCTGCTGATCGACGCGGTGCTCGCGCCGCGCGGCATCAGTCCGCTGTGGTGCGAGGCGATCGAGAGCGCGGGTCCCTATGGCGCCGGCTGGCCCGCGCCGCGCGTCGCCACCGGGCCGGTGCGAATCGTCGAGGCGGGGATCGTCGGCACCGACCATGTCCGGCTGATCGTGTCGGGCGACGACGGCGCGCGCTTCAAGGCGATCGCCTTTCGCAGCGCCGAAACCGAACTCGGCCAGACGCTGCTCCATGCGCGCGGGCGTAAATTATGGCTCGCCGGGCGCGCAAAACGCGACGATTGGGGCAGCCGCCCCGCCGCCGAACTCCATCTCGAAGACGCCGCCTGGGCCGACTAAGTTCGTTTGAAGCGTGCGGTGCAGCGAAACCCTTGACCGCACCGGAACGCCAGTCTAAGGCGCCGCTTCACCGAACGACGGCCCCTTCGTCTAGCGGTTAGGACGCGGCCCTTTCACGGCTGAAACACGGGTTCGATTCCCGTAGGGGTCACCATCGGCGGTGTCATGCCGAACCGGTATTTGCGGCCCCTTCGTCTAGCGGTCAGGACGCGGCCCTCTCACGGCTGAAACACGGGTTCGATTCCCGTAGGGGTCACCAACCTCCCGCATCACCCCACCTCCCCCGCGCAAGAAGCCGATTGCCAAAACCGGCGCGCGCGCTATGGGCGGCGGCGCAAGGCCAAAATCTTGCATGATCGCGCCGGTGCCCGAGAGGGCTTAATATGGGAACGCGGTGAGCCGATCTCCACAGGATCGACGAAGCCGAGGCTGTCCCTGCAACTGTAAGCGGTGAGCGCGATGCACCGGTCCGGACATTCGTTCGGGCCAGCCACTGGGGCGACCTGGGAAGGCGTGCATCAAGCTGTGACCCGCGAGCCAGGAGACCTGCCGGCGCACCGGTCGCTCTTGCCTTGGTCCAGGGGATGGTCATGGCACGGTAATCCTCCGTCTGAGCGACGACCTGTGCGGCTGGGGCCGCATCGGTGCGTGGTGATGGAGCGTCTTGTGCCCGCCCGCCGCTCGCACCGACCGGTTCGCCGGCACGCCCCCGCCAATTCGCTCTGGCGCAAAGGGGGCTTTCCCATGTTGAAGACCGGTTTCATTTCCCTCATCGCGCTGACGGCGGCGACGCCCGCCCTCGCGCAGTCCAATCCCGACGAAACATCGACCGACGCGAACGGCGAGATCATTGTCGTCACCGCCAGCGGCGTCGAACAGAGCCGCACCGAAACGGGCCACACCATTTCCGTTATCACGCGCGACGATCTGGAAACATCGCAAGTGACGTCGATCAGCGACGCCTTGAACCTCGTGCCAGGCGTAGCTGTCGCACAAAGCGGACCCGTCGGATCGCAAACCAGCGTATTTATCCGCGGTGCGGAAAGCAGCCAGACACTGGTGCTGATTGATGGCGTGCGGATCAATGACCCTTCGACGCCCAATGGTGCTTTCGATTTCGGTGCCTTGCTGACGGGCAATATCGACCGGGTCGAAGTGTTGCGCGGGGCCAATTCGGTGATCTGGGGCAGCCAGGCGATCGGCGGCGTCGTCAGCGTGCAAACCGTCGCACCCTCCGATATGCTGTCAGCCAATGCTTTCGCCGAATATGGCAGCCATGACACCGCCAAAGTCTTTGGCAATGTGTCGGGCAAGAGCGGGATCATCTCCGGCAGCGTCGGCGCCGGCTATTATCGCACCGACGGTATTTCGTCGCTGATCGGCGGCACCGAACGCGATGGGTACAGGAACTTCTCCGCCAACGGAAAGTTGCTCGTCGAATTCTCGCCCGCCCTCGCGCTCGATCTGCGCGGTTATTACAACAAGGGCCGGATTGAATATGACGACGCCTTTGCCTTTCCGGGCAACCCGGCAAATTCGATTCCCGAATCCGATAACGAACAGTTCGTTGGCTATGTCGGATTGAACCATGACCTGCTCGACGGCAAGTGGAAGGGACGCCTGTCGTACAGCCGTACCGACCTGACCCGCCAAGGCAGCGAGGATGGCGCCACCGGTCCGTTCAACTACAATGTTTTCACCGCGCGCGGCAAAGTCGATCGCTTTGCCTATGACGGCAATATCGACTTCGACATCGCATCGCTGGTTTTCGGCGGCGCCTATGAAGAGACGTTCGCCAGTACTTTCTACCCCTTGGGCGGTGACACCACACCCACCAGGTTCAAAAGCGACTATAGCAGCTTTTACGGACAGATTGGCGTACACCCGTTCGACGGTCTGACGGTCAACGGCGGCGTGCGATATGAAGATCATTCGCAATATGGCGACCAAACAAGCTTTGGTGCCGACACGGCCTATACGCCCAATGATGGCAAGACCATATTCCGCGCGAGCTATGCCGAAGGTTTTCGTGCGCCGACGTTGAGCGAGGCATTGCCGCCATTCGGCAATATCAATCTGAAACCGGAAACCTCAAAGGGCTTTGACGCCGGAATCGAGCACAGCTTTATCGATCGCAAAGTCACGGCCACCGCGACCTATTTCCATCGCAAAAGCGATGATCTCATCGCTTATAACCCCGCGACATTTCAATCGGAGAACATCGGGCGGGCGAAGTCGGAGGGGGTCGAGCTTGGACTTATCCTCCGGCCCAGCGACAGTTTAGACGTGCGGGTGAATTACGCACTGGTCGATGCCACCACCCGCTCGCCGGGTGCCAATTTTGGCAACCAGCTTGCCCGCCGTCCAAAGGACAAAGCGAGTTTCGTCGCCGACTGGAAATCGCCTTGGGGCCTGAAACTGGGTGCAACGATCGCCCTGACCGGCGACAGTTTCGACAATATCAACAACAGCTTTGCCAATCGGCTCGACGGATATTGGCTGACCGCTGTGCGTGCGGCTTTCCCGATTACCGACCAGCTCGAAGTCTATGGCCGGATCGAAAATCTGTTCGATGAGGATTATGTGGTTGTCAAAGGCTACAACACTTATGGCCGCACCGCCGCCATTGGTATACGCGTAAAAATCTGATGCGGAGAGTCGGCCTGGCGCTCGGGCTCGCCGCCGCCGCGCTGCTGGTTTCGACCGGCAGCGCGGGGGTGGCCCCGCCTGAGTCCGGGCCGCCGCCTGCCAAACCGCTGCCTTCGGCGCCGCTGCGCGTCATGTCGACGAACCAGTGCACCGACCAGCTCGTCCTGGCGCTGCTGCCCCCTGAACGGATCGCGTCGGTGACCTGGCTGTCGCGCGACCCATCGGGGTCGCTGATGGCTGATGCGGCGGCAAAGGTCGGGGTCAACCACGGCCTCGCCGAAGAGGTGGTGCGACAGCAACCCGACCTGATCGTCACCGACCGTTTTTCCAAACCGGCGACGCGCGCGATGTTGAAGCGGCTCGGTTACCCAATGGTCGAGGTCGACGATGCGACCAGCTTCGATATGATCCGTGCCAATGTCCGCCAGGTCGCGCTTGCCGTCGGCGAAGTCGCGCGCGGCGAGGCGATGATCGCCGCGATGGACCGCGACCTCGCCGACCTCGCGCGCGATCCCGGCCCGCCGCTGCGCGTCGTCGCCTGGGACGGCGGCGGCTTCAGCGCTGGCGAAGGCTCGCTCTACAATGAAGTGCTGAAGGCCACGGGCGCGGTGAATATCGCCAACGCGTCGCCGGTGTCGCGCTACAATCGCCCCGATACCGAAGTGCTGCTCGTCGCCGCGCCGACGCTGCTGGTGAAAGGCGCCGGGGTGCGCCCCGAATATGGGATGCGCGAGAATATCGAGCGACACCCGCTCGTCCGCCGCTATTGGGACGGTCCGCGGACGGTGGCGATTTCGCCGGCCTATTATACATGCGGGACCCCGGCGATCAGCAAGGCCGCGATCCGGCTTCGCGCCGAACTGCGCGGCGCGGCGCAGGAGGTGCGTTCGCCTTTGCCCTTTGCCGCGAGCCAATCGCTGTGACGCGCTGGCTCGTCCCCTTGCTCATCGTCCTGCTGCTGCTCGCGGGTTTCGCCTCGCTGCTCGCCGGCACGGTCTGGCTGACCCCCGGACAGGCGCTCGGCGGCCTCTTCGCGGGCCGCACCGACCTGGCCGGTCTGATCCTTACCGAGATCCGCCTGCCGCGGCTGGTCCTCGGCCTGCTTGTCGGGGCGATATTGGGATTGTCGGGCGCGGTGCTGCAGGGGCTGCTGCGCAATCCGCTCGCCGAGCCGGGGCTGCTCGGCGTGTCGGCGGGGGCATCGCTCGGCGCGGTGATCGCGATCTATTTCGGCTTCGCCGCGAGCTTCGCGATGGCGCCGCCGCTGTTCGGCCTTGTCGGGGGCTTCGTCACCGCGGGCACCGCGCTCGCACTGTCGCGGCGCGGCGGCACCTTGTCGCTGATCCTCGCCGGCGCGGCGGTCAGCAGCATCGCCGCCGCCGGGGTCAGCGTCGCACTCAACATCGCGCCGAACCCCTATGCCGCCTATGAGATCATGGTGTGGCTGATGGGTTCGCTCGTCGATCGCAGCTGGGACCATGTCTGGCTCGCGGCACCTTTCATCCTGATCGGCGGGCTGCTCCTGCTGCTCACCGGCCGCGCGCTCGACGCGCTGGCACTGGGCGAGGCGCAGGCGGAAAGCCTGGGCATCGACGTCGCGCGCACCCGCCTGCTCGCTTTGCTCGGCACCGCGATGGGGGTGGGCGCGGCAACGTCGGTGGCGGGAGCGATCAGCTTCGTCGGGCTGATCGGACCGCATATCGTCCGCCCGCTCGTCGGGCACCGGCCGGGCAAGACCTTGCTTCCCGCCGCGCTCGTCAGCGCGCTGCTCGTGACACTCGCCGATATCGGCACAAGGCTGCTCGTCGTCGACGGCAAGATCCTCGCGCTCGGGGTGTTCATCAGCCTGTTCGGCGCACCCTTCTTCCTGTGGCTCGTCCTCCATGTGCAAAGGCGCACCGCATGAGCGCGCTGCGTTTCACCGGCGTCACCGTGAAGCGCGATCAGCGCGTCGTGCTGCGCGATATCGATACCGTCTTCGCGCCGTGCCGGCTGACCGCGGTAATCGGTCCCAATGGCGCGGGCAAGAGTACGCTCCTCGAAGTCGCGGCGGGCCTGCGCGCACCCGATGCGGGCCGGGTCGAGCTTGGCGGGGAATCGCTTCGCGTTATCGGCCCGAGGATGCTCGCGCGGCGCCGCGCCTATCTGCCGCAGCGCGCCGAGGTCGAATGGCCGATCAGCGTCGAGCGCGTCGTCGCGCTCGGGCTGACCCCGGTGCTGCCGAGCTTCGGCGATCTGCCCGCGACGATGCTGCCCGCCATCGACGAGGCGCTCGCCGCCTGCGACCTCCTCGACCTGCGCGACCGGCCCGCAACCAGCCTGTCGGGCGGCGAGCTGGCGCGCGCGATGCTGGCGCGCGCGATCGTCGGCGACCCCGAGCTGCTGATCGTCGACGAGCCGACTGCGGGGCTCGATCCGCGCCATGCGATCGACGCCGCGCACCGTCTGCGCGCGCGCGCCGACGCCGGACGCACCGTGATCATGGCGATCCACGACCTCGACCTCGCAATGCGCCACGCCGACGCGATCGTCGCGATCAAGGACGGCGCGCTGCTCGCCGCGGGCGCGGTCGAGGCGGTGATGACCGAAGAATTGCTCGGCGCACTCTACGACGTGCGCGTGCGCATCACCCGCGACGCCGACGGCATGGGCGTCCGCTTCCGCGCCTGATCGCTTCGCTTTGGCGCCAAAGCCGAAGGACTTGGGCTGGGCTTGGCGATGCCGCGCCGCCAGATGGTGCCATGAGCGACAGCGGGGGCGAAATCCATCTTGTGCTGCCCGACCCGATCGAGCGGGCGGCCTGTTTCCGGATGCTCGCGGCGGGCGCGGCGCGGGTGGTGCGCGGCTTTGCCAGCGCCGACGATTATCTCGATGCCGAAGCCGACCGCGCGGGCGGATTGCTGCTGTTCCACTGGCACCAGCCGGGCGCGACGAGCGGCGCGGCGCTGCTGAGCCATGTGGCGGCGCGGCCCGAGATTGCCGCCTTCGTCGCCGCCGAGCGGCTGAGCCTGGCCGATACGCGCCTGATCCTGCGCGGCGGTGCTGCCGATGTGCTGCCGGCGCCGCTCGACCCGCAGATGGTGCGGCGCACGCTCGATCGCGCGTTCGGCGACTGGCAGCAGCAGCAGGCCGAGCGCGCCGGGCGCCGCGCCGCCGAGGCGCGGCTGGCGGCGCTGACCCCGCGCGAGCGCGACATATTGGCGGCGATCGCGGCGGGGCTGGGCAATAAGGCGATCGCACGCCAGCTCGACCTCAGTCCGCGCACGGTCGAGGTGCACCGCGCCAACATCATGCGCCGCGCCGAGGCGGGCAGCGTCGCCGAACTGCTGCGCCTGCGCTTCATGGCCGAAGGCGTGAATTCCCTCCGTTTCGGAGCATGATGGCGCCATCGGCCATCAATTTTTGGCCGGCGCGGCCGTAACAGATTTCGAACGGCGCGACGCCCTCTCGTTGGTCCCTGGGGACGGCGCCTTTCGATCCGCGCGGCTATCCCACCTGGCCGCTTCCATAGTCGGGCCGGCCGGGCGACCCCCTGGCCGGCCCCAACCGGTTTTCCGGTTTTCCCTAGCCCGTGACGAGCGCGCGCTGTTCGCCGCGGCCCATCGAGAGCAGGATCGGGTCCGCCGCCTGGCGCGCCATGAAATCGGCCTTGCCCGTTATCCCCTGCCATTCGATCCCGATCAGCGCCTGCGCGATCGCGCCGCCGAGCGTGTCGCCGGGGCCGGGCAGGATGATGACGTCGGGGGCGAATTCCTTGACCGCGACCTGCACCGACAGCGAAAAATCATAGGGCGCGAGGATCTGGTGGCCGAAGGTGTAGTCCCAGACCTGCATGGGGTCGCTGGAAAAGCGCCGCCAGATATGGCCGCGGCCGTCGACCATCGGGATCGCGGGGCCACCGAAGAGCGACGCGGGCAATTCGGCCTTCGCCTTGTCCGAGCTGCCGAACATCAGCGGGGTGTGGAAGGGGCCATGCCCCGCGAGGCGCAGCGGGTCGCGGCCGGGAGTCGGCGGGGCTTCGGCGAGCAGCGCGGCGAGGCCCGGCTCGTCGCCCGCGATCACCAGCATGCCGGCAAGGTCGATCGACAGCGCGAGCGCGTGGCCGGGACGGTCGCCGATACCGGCGACAAGGTCGAGCAGGTGGTCGCGAAGGCCGGGCACGGGGCGCCAGTCCTCGTCGACGACCTGCAGCAATATCTGCCCGCCGGGGCCGTGGGTCTGGCTGTTGAGCCCCATCGCGTTCGAGATGCGGAAACCGTCCTCGATCGACACCGCGCCCCCGAGCGCGAGCGCGCTGTACCAGCCCATCGAATTGCCCGCGACCGCGACCACGTCGAATTTCTCGCGGTCGATGCTCAGATAATCGAGCGCGGTCGCGGTGTAGATCAACGGCGCCGCGACATCGCCGCGCATATGCGTCGCGACGCTGAAACGCTCGGCGCCATCGAGTTCGGTCACCGTCGGCTGGCCGCGCTCGGCGCGTAGCGCGTCAAGATTTGCGATCATTTCGGCGAAGCGGGCGCCGTGGAGGCGCGCGATGCTGCCGAGCTCGCCCTTGCCATAGGTGCCGCGACCGGGGGCGACGACGAGTGCGGTCCGCCGCGCGCTCATGCCAGCAACGCCTTCGCGGCGGCGTAGATGCTGTCGCGGCTCGGCAGGGTCAGTGTCGCGGCCCTTCCGAGCGGGATGAAGCTGTCGTCGGCGGCAATCCGCTTCAGCTTCTTCTCGGGCACGCGCTCCACGAAACTCGCCATCAGCGCCTCGCTCTGCGAGCCGGTGATGCGACATTCGTCGACGATCAGGATGCGTTTCGCGTCGCCGACCGCCGCGACAAGCTTGTCCTCGTCGACCGGGCCGAGCCAGCGCAGGTCGATCACGCGCGCCTTCACCCCGTCGGCGGCGAGCAGCTTTTCGGCCTGCCGCGAGAGATAAGTGCCGTTGCCATAGGTGACGATCGCGAGGTCGCTGCCGTCGCCATGGATACCGACGTCGCCGAAGGCGATCGGCGCGCCGTCGCCGGGCGCCTCATAGACGCTGGTCCACAGGCCGTCGCCTTCGTCGTGCAGGTCGCGCGTCATGTAGAGCGCGATGGGTTCGACGAAAACGACCACCCGTTGTTCCTCGCGGGCCAGCCGCACGCATTCGCGCAGCATCGCCACCGCATCGCGGCCATTCGACGGCACCGCGAGGATCACCCCCGGAATATCGCGGAAAACCGCGAGGCTGTTGTCGTTGTGGAAATGGCCGCCAAAGCCCTTCTGGTACCCTAGCCCCGCGATGCGGATCACCATCGGGTTGGTATATTGCCCGTTCGAGAAGAAGCTGAGCGTCGCCGCCTCACCGCGGATCTGGTCCTCGGCATTGTGGACATAGGCGAGGAACTGGATTTCGGGCATCGGGGTGAAGCCGTTATGCGCCATGCCGATCGCGAGGCCGAGGATCGCCTGTTCGTCGAGCAGGGTGTTGATCACGCGCGACGAGCCGAAGCGCTGGTGGAGCTTCGCGGTGACGTTGTAGACACCGCCCTTCGGCCCGACATCCTCGCCCATGACGGCGATTTCCTTATGCGCGAGCATCAGGTCGGCGAGCGCCCAGCTGAGCAGCCGCGCCATGTGCATCGGCTTGTCCATCTGCCCCGCGTCGCTGCCGAACATCGCCTTGCGGTCCTCGGCCGAGGGGGTGTTGGGGCGCACCACTTCGCGCTTGGGCGGGACGAGGCTGGCCATCACATGCGTCGGCGTGGTGATCTTGGGGCGCAGGATCGCCGCCTCGGCCTGCCGCGCGAGCGTCGCGCCGATCTCTTCATAGGCCTCGGCGATTTCGGCCGGGGTCATCCATCCCTGCTGCGACATCAGCGCCGCGCCCTTCAGCAGCGGGTCGCGCGCTTCGTCCGATTCGATCAGCGCCTTCGGCAGATAGGCGCCCTGCACGTCCGATCCCGCATGGCCGTAAAGGCGCACCGTCGCCATATGGAGGAACACCGGTTTGCGCGTGCGGCGCGCATAGTCGGCGGCCTCTTTCGCCCCGGCAAAAGCCGAGGCGAGGTCGGTGCCGTCGCACTGGATATAGTGGAGGCCGGCGCGGTGGCGGAATTGCGCCTCGATCCAGCCCGTCGGGGTGCGGGTCGAAATGCCGATGCCATTATCCTCGCACAGGAAGATGAGCGGCATCGGCGAACCCTGGAACGCCGCCCAGCCCGCGGTGTTGAACGCGCCCTGCGCGGTCGAATGATTGGCCGAGGCATCGCCGAAGCTGGTCAGGACCACCGCGTCGTCGGGTAGCGGCAGATCCTTCATCCCCTGCCGCCGCGCGAGGCCGATCGAGAAGGCGGCGCCGACCGCTTTCGGCAGGTGCGAAGCAATCGTCGAGGTCTGCGGCGGGATGGCGAGCGGTTTCGAGCCGATCACCTTGTGACGGCCGCCCGAAATCGGATCCTCGGATGAGGCCGCGAAGCTCAGCAGCATGTCCCAGGTCGCGGTTTCGCCGGGCAATTGCCGCGCGCGGTGGAGCTGGAAGGCGTTGGAGCGATAATGGAGGAAAGCCATGTCGGTGATGCGCAGCGCCGCCGCGACCGCGGCATTGCCTTCGTGCCCCGACGATCCGATCGTATAAAAACCCTCGCCGCGCGCCTGAAGATGGCGCGACAGCCGGTCCATCTGGCGGCTGGTCAGCTGCGACAGAAAGATGTCGGTCGCCGCGGCGCGCGAAAGCCCGGCGGCCTGCGGATCGGGCGCGTCGGCGCGATCGGGCAGCCGCCCTTCGGCCAGGGCGACGAGGAATTTTTCATGTACCGCTTGAGCCGCGTCCACGCTGGCACTCCCATCTTCGTTTCGTTGCGGGTGCAACGATCGGTCGCCCCGTCGCGGCGCGCTATTATAGGGCATCCCGGCGCGCAAGCATCTCTTGCCATGGCGCCCGCGGGCGCGCTACCACCATGGCAATGATCGACCGGGGCGGAAGCTTTATTTCAAGATGATATCGCTGTGGATCGCCCAGGCGTCGGTCGCTGCCGAACCGCCGAGCGCCGAGGCCGGCGCGAGCGGCGGCTGGCTCATCGATCCCGAACTCGTCGGGCCGAGCTATACCCAGACGATGGCGGGCGACACGATCCAGACCGCTTTCCCGCCGCCGCCGCCGGTGCCCGAAACCCCCGCCTGGCTGAAGGCGATCGACGAGGCGATCCGCGACTTCTTCAACTGGAGCGCGCCCGCGGGCAAGCCCTTGCTGTGGATCGGCGCGGTCCTGCTCGTGCTTCTCCTCCTCTATCTGTTCGTGCCCGCTTTCGCGGCGTGGGTCGACGACCTGCGCTTTCGCCGCAAGCGCAAGGGCATGGAAGACGAGGCCGACCTGGTCGGGCAGGCCGAAGCCGGCGCCGCGCGCGCGCTGCTCGCCGAGGCCGACGCGCTCGCCGCCGCCGGGCGTTTCGCCGAAGCGACGCATCTGCTGCTCTATCGCAGCGTCGAGGATATCGAGGGCCGCCGCCCGGGGCTGGTCAAGCCCGCGATGACATCGCGCGACCTCGCCGTGGCGCACGACCTGCCCGCGGTGGCGCGCGAGGCGTTCAGCCGCATCGCGCGCGCGGTCGAGATCAGCCTGTTCGGCGGGCGGGCCATCGACGCGTCGGCATGGGAACAATGCCGGAGCGCCTATGCCGAGATGACCGTGCCAAAGAATTGGGCGCGCGCATGAGCGGCACCGAAACCGGCGAGAACGGCTTCAATCCGCGGCTGATTGCCGGCATGGTCGTGGTCGGCATCATCGCCTTCATCGCTTTGTTGGCGCTCGTCGCGCTGGGGCCGCAGATCGGCAAGGGCAATGACGGTGGCGGCCACGCGCTGTCGAAGGCGGCGCCGGGCTATGCCGGCATCATCGACCTGATCGAACGGTCGGGCGCCACGGTCGAGATACGGCGCAAGGCCGAGCCCTATCGCTACGACGATTATGAGCCGCTGATCGTGCTGACCCCGACCCACCGCACCCGGCCCGAGGAAATCGCCGAACTGATGGGTGCCGCCGGCGGCGCGTCGGTGCTGGTCGTGCTGCCCAAATGGGAGGCCGGGCGCGTCCCCGGCACCGACACCAAGCCCGGCTGGGTCAGCGCGGGTTACTCGATGACGCCGCCCGACAAATTGCTGCCGGCCGAGCGGTTCGGCACGGTTGACATCCGCGCCGACAAGGCGAAGGCGGGGCCCGCGCCGGCGTGGCTCGCTGGGCGCGACGTGTCGCTGGCGCTGCCCGCGAATGTCCAGACGATCGCCGGCGACGAGATCGAGACCCTCGCCGCCGGACCCGGCGGCGGCGCGGTGCTGGGGCGCGCGAAATCGCGTGATTATTATGTCCTCGCCGACCCCGACCTGATCAACAATTTCGCCTTCGCCACAAAGGACGGCGCGCGCACCGCCGCAAGGTTGATCGACGCGATCGCCGAGGATGCCGATGCCGACGGGCTGGCGTTCGACGTGACGCTCAACGGGCTGGGCGGGGGCAGGTCGCTGCTGCGCTTCGCCTTTGTGCCGCCGTTCATCGGCATCACCCTGTGCCTGATCGCCGCCGGGCTGTTCGCTTTGTGGCAGGCGTGGGCGCGCTTTGGTCCGGCGCTGAAGCCCGGGCGCGCGATCGCGGTGTCGAAAGCGGCGCTGATCGCCAACAGCGCCGACCTGATCAAGCAAGCGGGGCGCGAGCTCGAAGGCGCCGACTCCTATGTCGCCAGCCTGCGTGCGGCTATCGCGCGGCGGCTGCACGCCCCCGCGGGACTCGACGCCGCAGCGACCGACCGCTGGATCGACCGGCATCTGCCGCCCGGCGGCAACCTCTTCTCCTCGCTCGCGCGGCGCTTGCCGCTGGCGCGCAACACGCATGAATTCCTCGCCGACGCGCAGGCGCTCCACGACATCAGGAAGGACTTAATCCGTGACAGCTAATCCCACAGAAACGGGAAATGGGGCAAAAGGAGTCGAGAGCGTCCAGGCGCTCGGCGCCGCGATCGACGCCGAGGTCGCCAAGGCGGTGTTCGGGCAGCAGCCGCTGACCCGCATGGTGACGATCGCGCTGCTCGCGGGCGGCCATGTGCTGCTCGAAGGGCCGCCGGGGACGGCCAAGACGCTGCTGGCGCAGGCCTTCGCCCGCGCGACGGGGCTTGATTTCGGGCGCATCCAGTTCACCCCCGACCTGATGCCCGGCGACATATTGGGTTCCAACCTGTTCAATTTCCAGACGTCGAGCTTCACGCTGACCAAGGGGCCGATCTTCACCGAGCTGCTGCTCGCCGACGAAATCAACCGCACCCCGCCGAAAACGCAGGCCGCCCTGCTCGAGGCGATGCAGGAACGGCGGGTGACGATCAACGGCGAGCCGCATGTCATGAGCCCGCGCTTCACCGTGCTCGCCACGCAGAATCCGATTGAGCAGCAGGGCGTCTATCCGCTGCCCGAGGCGCAGCTCGACCGTTTCCTGTTCAAGCTGGTCGTCGATTATCCCGATGCCGCCGAGGAGCGGCGCATCGTCGCCGAGCATGGCGGGCGCTTCAAAAGCCCCGCGGTCGCCGATTTCGGCGTGACCCCGGTCGCCGACGCGGCGACGATCGCCGCGGCGATCGATATCATCTCGAACGTCCGGCTGGCCGACGAGATCGTCGATTATATCGTCCGGCTGATCCGCGCGACGCGCGAGAGCGCCGATCTGGAATGCGGTGCCTCCCCACGCGCCGCATCGCTGCTCGCGCGCGCCGCGAGCGCCGCGGCGGCACTCGACGGGCGCGACTATGTGATCCCCGACGATGTCCAGCGCCTCGCCGCCGGGGTGCTGCGCCACCGCGTCATCCTGTCGGCCGCCGCCGAGATCGAGGGCCGCAACGTCGAGCAGATCGTCGCGGCGCTGCTCGAACGGGAGGAAGTGCCCCGGTGATCTACCCTACCCGGCTGACGATCCTGTTGCTGCTCGCGGGTGCGCCCGTCGCGCTCGTGCTCGGGCTGATGCGGCCGGAGCTGTGGCTCGTCGCGCCGGGGTGGATCGGCTTCCTGATCGCCTGCTCGTTGATCGACGGCCTCGCCGGCCCGCATCCGCGCGCCCTGACGCTCGACACGCGCTTCCCGCATCAGGTCGGGGTCGGCGATCCGTTCGACCTTGAACTCATCGGCACGAGCGAACGCGGCGTGCCGCGCCGCGCGGAGATCGCGCTGGCGGTCGACGAACGGCTCGCGGTCGGCGGGCGGCTGTCGGACGAGATGCGCGCTGCGGCGGGCGGGGACGGCATGGGGCAGGCGCTGGTCCGCACATTGTCGCTCGCGGCTTCGCGGCGCGGCAATGCCATGATCGAGGCGGCCTGGATCCGCTGGCGCGGGCCGCTCGGGCTGGTGTGGAAGCAGCGCAAATTTGTCGTCGATGGCAGCATCGCGGTGGTCCCCAGCCTGCGCGCGGTGACCGAGGAGGGGCGCCGCCTGTTCCAGCGCAACAGCTGGTTCGGGCTGCGCCAGCAGCGGATGCGCGGCGAGGGCGCCGAGTTCGAGGCGCTCGCCGAGTTTCAGCCGGGCATGGACCGGCGCGCGATCGACTGGAACGCGTCGGCGCGCCATATCAAGCTGTTCGCCAAGGAATATCGCGTCGAGCGCGACAATCGCGTCGTGGTGGCGATCGATGCCGGGCGGACGATGGCCGAGCCCGTCGGTGGCATGCCGCGCGTCGATCGCGCGGTGTCGGCGGCGCTGCTGCTCGCCTATGTCGGGCTGAAGATGAACGACCGCGTGAGCCTTTTCTCCTTCGCCGCCAAGCCGCAGGCGATGACCCCCGCCTATATGCACACGCAGGATTTCCCGGCGCTGCAGCGCGCCGCGAGCCTGATCGACTATGCGCCGGTCGAGAGCAATTTCACCCTCGCGCTGACCACGCTGTCGGCGCAGCTCAACCGCCGCTCGCTGATCATCCTGTTCACCGAATTCACCGACGCGACCAGCGCCGATCTGATGATCCGCGCCGCCGGCCGGCTGGTCAAGAAGCACCGTCTGCTGTTCGTGGTGCTCAAGGACGAGGAGCTGGAGAGCGAGGAAAAGCGCCGCCCCGAAAGCGCCGCCGACGTGACGCGCTCGAACGTGGCGGCGGCGATGCTGCGCGACCGGCAATTGGTGATCGCGCGGCTGGTACGGCTCGGCGCCGATGTGTTCGAAGTGCCCGCCGACGCGATGGCCGGCGGGGTGATCGACGCCTATCTGGGCATCAAGCGCGAGGGCAGCCTGTGATCGTGCCCGTCGCCGCCGCCGCCGCGCTCGACGCGCCCGCCTTTTCGACCAGCCGCTTTCGCGCCGAGCGCGAGGCCGACTGGATCGCCTTCGACGCGCTGCTCACCCGGCTCGAAAAGCGCGGCGCCAAGGGGCTGTCGAGCGAGGAATTGCTCCAGCTCCCCGTCCTCTATCGCGCCACCCTGTCGTCGCTGTCGATCGCGCGCGCGACCAGCCTCGACAAGGCGCTGCTCGCCCATCTCGAGGCGCTGTCGATGCGCGGCTATTTCCTGATCTATGGCGTGCGCCAGTCGCGCTTCGACCGGATGAAGCGCTTTTTCACCCGCGACTGGCCGCTGGCGGTGCAGGCGGTGTGGAAAGAGACGCTGATCATCGCGCTGATCATCGTCCTCGGCGGACTGACGAGCTGGCTGCTCGTCACCAACCAGCCCGAATGGTATTATAATTTCGTCGATGAGGGCCTGGCGGGCGGGCGCGACCCGCGCGCGACCGCCGAGTTCCTGCAATCGACGATCGGCCATGGCAAGGCCGCGACCGACGAGGGTAGCGGCGCGCTGCACGTCTTCGCGACCTTCCTTTTCACCCACAACAGCGGCGTGTCGATCATGTCCTTCGCTTTGGGTTTCGCCTTCGGCATCCCGACGATGATGCTCGAATTCTATCAGGGGATCAGCCTGGGCGCGATGATCGCGGTCTTCACCGGCAAGGGGCTGGGTTATGATTTCGGCGGCTGGCTGTTCATCCACGGCACCACCGAGCTCTTCGCCGCCGCGCTGTCGGGCGCGGCCGGGCTGCGTATCGGCGGCGCGGTCGTCTTTCCCGGCGCGCGCAGCCGCCTGCAGGCGGCGTCGGACGCCGGACGCACTGCGGGCAAGGTGATGGTGGGCGTCATCCTGATGCTCCTCGTCGCCGGGCTGCTCGAAGGCTTCGGGCGCCAGCTGATCACCGATACGGTGATGCGATATGGCATCGGCACCGCGATGCTGCTGTTCTGGCTGGCTTATTATTACCTTCCGCGGCGGAGCGCCGCGACATGAGCGCTGCGGCCCATCTGAAACAGCGTGTCGCGCAAAAGGGCAAGGTCCGCCAGTTCATCACTCCCGAGGGGGTCGACCTGGAGCTGAAGATCGCGAGTTCGGGGCTACGCCTCGGTGCGCTGATCGTCGATCTTAGCCTGATGTTGGTTGTACTGATCTTCTTCGCACTTTTCCTAGATTGGATCGATGCGGCCGCGTCACGTGACGCCATTGAAATGGTTTGGCTGATCGGTTTTTTCGCGCTGCGCACCTTCTGGTTCATCGGATTCGAGCTGGGGCAGCGCGCCGCGACGCCCGGCAAGCGGCTGATGGGCATTCGCGTCGTCGCGCGCGACGGCGGGCGGCTGACCGCCGACGCGGTGGTCGCGCGCAACCTGATCCGCGAACTCGAGCTGTTCCTGCCGCTGATGATGCTGGGCTTCGGCGCCAGCGAGGATACGGTGTCGGGGTGGACCGTGCTTGCCGGGGTGGCCTGGTCGCTGACACTCAGCCTGTTCCTGCTGTTCAACAAGGACCGGATGCGGATGGGCGACCTGATCGCCGGGACCTGGGTGGTGATGGCGCAGCGTTCGAAGCTCGACCGCGACATCGCCGCCGAGGCCGAGACGAGCGGGCCGATGGTCTTCACCGAGGCCGAGCTGTCGGTTTACGGCATTTTCGAGTTGCAGGAGCTCGAGCGGGTCTTGCGCATCCGCGAACCGCGCGCCATGCGCGAGGTCGCGGACACGATCCGCGCCAAGATCGGGCGGCCGGTGGCGGAGGAGGACGATGTCTTCCTGCTCTCTTACTACCGCCAGCTGAAAGCCCGGCTCGAACGCAAATTGCTGTTCGGCAAGCGGCGAGAGGATAAATATGCCAGCGACTGACACCTTCGTGACTTCGGTGACCGACGCGCTGCACAAGCGCCGTTCGGTGCGCGCCTTTAAGGACCGCCCCGTCGATCCGGCGCTGCTCGCCGATATCTTCGCGGCGGCGCAGCGCGCGCCCTCCGGCGGCAACCTCCAGCCCTGGCAGGCGGTGGTGCTGGCGGGCGACGACTGGCAGGCGGTCAAGCAGGCGGTGGCGGCGCGCATCGCGCTGGGACGCGAGGGCTATCAACCCGAATATGACATCTATCCCAAGGGGCTGACCGATCCGTGGGAGACGCGGCGCTTCGGGGTGGGCGAGGGGCTGTATGCGGCGCTCGGCATCCCGCGCGAGGACAAGAAGGGCCGGCTGTCGCAGTTCATGAACAATTATACCGGCTTCGGCGCGCCGGTGATGCTGTTCCTCCATTGCTCGCGCATCATGGGGCCGCCGCAATGGTCCGACATGGGCATGTGGCTGCAATCGGTGATGCTGCTGCTCGTCGAACATGGCCTCGCCAGTTGCCCGCAGGAATGCTGGGCGATGTATGGCGAAACGATCCGGCAAACGCTCGGCCTCGGCGACGACCAGATCCTCTTTACCGGCCTGGCGATCGGCTATGCCGACGACGATGCCGCCGTGAACCAATGGCCGGTGCCGCGCGTTGGCATCGACGAAGCGATAGAATTTCGGGGATTTGCCGCGTGAGCAGACCATGAGCAGGAAGCGCGCCCGGTGGTGGCGCCATGGCGTGGCCTTGTCGATGACGCTGGCGGTGGCGAGCTGCACCGCGGTGCCGACACCCGCACCCGCCCCGGCGCCGCGTCCGGTCGCCGCGCCGACCCCCGCCCCGCTGCCCGCACCCGCACCCGCCAAGGCGTGGGACGAGCGCCGCCTGGACGCCGGCCAATGGTCCTATGACGCCGCCGCGCGCACCGCGAGCTTTGCGCAGTCGGGAGTCGCGTCGCCCTTGCTGACGATGGCGTGCAGCGGCGGATCGATCGAACTCGGCGCCGGATTGGGCGCGGGCGATGTGCTCGACGTCGAGCTCAAGACCAGCGCGGGTAGCGACCGGCTGCGGCTCGACGGCGGGCGCGTCGCGCTACCCAGCCGCGACGTGCGGCTCGACCGCATCGCCTTCAGCCGCGGGCGCTTCGCGCTCGAGGCGAGCAACGGCAGCACGCTGACGCTGCCCGTTCAGTCGGAAATCGGCCGGTTGATCGAGGATTGCCGGGATTGAATCCCGTCGCCCCCGCGCAGGCGGGGGCCGCAAGAGGCGAAGAGCAAGGCTGACCGCGGCCCCGCCTTCGCGGGGGCGACGAGGCTATCAGGCCGCCAGCTGCACCGTGCCGCCGCGGATCCAGCCCCAGCGGCACGGACCCTGATATTCGCGCGCCGTGCGGACGGGGCGGACGATGCCGCAGAGCGACGCATCGCCCCCCGGCCCCGGAAAGACAACCCCGAACCAGGCGTCGTCGTCGGTCGCCTCGCACAGCACCGCCGGAGCGCCGCCCGCGAGCTTCGCCTTGATCGCGCGGGTTTCGCCGGGCGCCCAATAGACGTCGGTACCGCCGGGCTTGACCTTCGACGTGCTGGCGCAGGCGGGCAGGTTCGGACCCTCGGTGCCGATCATAACCGGGCGCGAGGCGAGCGGTTCGCCGGCGACGACAGGGGCATTGTCGGGCGGCGGGGCGGGCTGCGAACAGGCGGCGAGCGAAAGCGCGATCAGCGCGGTCAGCGGACGGGCGAGATACTGTTTCATGGGCCCGAAACTAGCCGCCGCGGCGCGGGCGCGCAACGCTCCTTGCCAAAAGCGCGAGAACCGCATTTTCGCTTGGGTTTTACAGGGTCCGACCCTATATAATCGCTATGACGGACACCCCTGAAAATATCGCGCCGAGCGCCCCCGCCAACCAGCCCAATGCCAACGCCTATGGCGCCGATTCGATCAAGGTATTGAAGGGCCTCGACGCGGTGCGCAAGCGCCCGGGCATGTATATCGGCGACACCGACGACGGCTCGGGCCTGCACCATATGGTGTTCGAGGTCAGCGACAATGCGATCGACGAGGCACTCGCGGGGCATTGCGACCTCGTCCTGATCACGCTCAACAGCGACGGCTCGGTCAGCGTCGAGGACAATGGCCGCGGCATCCCCACCGGCATCCATGCCGAAGAAGGCATTTCGGCGGCCGAGGTCATCATGACCCAGCTCCACGCCGGCGGGAAGTTCGAAAATACCAGCGACGACAATGCCTATAAGGTGTCGGGCGGCCTGCACGGGGTCGGCGTCAGCGTCGTCAACGCGCTCAGCGAATGGCTCGAACTCACCATCTGGCGCGACGGCGAAGAACATTGGATGCGCTTCGAGAATGGCGATTCGGTCGCGCCCCTGAAGATCAACGGCCCCGCCCCGGCGGGCAAGAAGGGCACGCGCGTGACCTTCCAGGCGTCGACCGATACCTTCAAGAATGTCCTCGAATTCGATTTCGAGAAGCTCGAGCATCGCTATCGCGAACTCGCATTCCTGAACTCGGGAGTACGGATCAAACTGGTCGATGCGCGCCACGCCGAGCATCTGAGCCACGACCTGTTCTACGAAGGCGGTATCGGCGCGTTCGTCAAATATCTCGACCGCAACAAGACCGCGCTGCTGCCCGATCCGATCGCGATCAGCAGCGAGCGCGACGGCATCGGCATCGACGTCGCGCTCGAGTGGAACGACAGCTATTATGAAAATGTCCTCTGCTTTACCAACAACATCCCCCAGCGCGACGGCGGCACGCACCTCGCGGCGTTCCGCGCCGCGCTGACGCGCACCTTGAACGGCTATGGCGACAAGTCGGGCATCCTCAAGAAGGAGAAGGTGTCGCTGACCGGCGAGGACATGCGCGAAGGCCTGACCGCGATCGTCTCTGTCAAGCTGCCCGATCCGAAGTTCAGTTCGCAGACCAAGGACAAGCTGGTCAGCTCCGAAGTGCGCCAGCCGCTCGAAAGCCTGATGGCCGACCGGATGACCGAATGGCTCGAGGAAAATCCCGCTTATGCCAAGGCGGTGATCCAGAAGGTGATCGACGCCGCTGCGGCGCGCGAAGCGGCGAAGAAAGCGCGCGAACTGACGCGGCGCAAGGGCGCGATGGACATCGCGAGCCTGCCCGGCAAGCTCGCCGACTGCCAGGAACGCGATCCCACCAAATGCGAACTTTTCCTGGTCGAAGGGGACTCGGCAGGCGGATCGGCGAAGCAGGGGCGCGACCGCCATGTGCAGGCGATCCTGCCGCTGAAGGGGAAGATCCTGAACGTCGAGCGGGCGCGTTTCGACCGCATCATCTCGTCGAAGGAAGTGGGGACGCTCATCCAGGCGCTCGGCACCGGCATCCGCGACGAGTTCAACCTCGAGAAGCTGCGCTATCACAAGATCGTGATCATGACCGACGCCGACGTCGACGGCGCGCATATCCGCACCTTGTTGCTCACCTTCTTCTATCGCCAGATGCCCGAGATCATTGAGGGCGGCCACCTCTACATCGCCCAGCCGCCCCTCTACAAAGTCGCCAAGGGGCGCAGCGAAGTCTATCTGAAGGACGATAGCGCGCTCGAAAATTATCTCGTCGACGGCGGCATCGATGCGCTGATGCTCGAAACGAGCGGCGGGGCGCGGTCGGGCGCCGACCTGCGCGACCTGATCGAGCATGGTCGCCGCCTACGCGCGCTGATGCGCTATGTGCCGCGCGGCCATAATTACGAGTTGGTCGAGGCGATGGCGCTGAACGGCGCGCTCGATCCGGCGCTCGACAGCGGCGGACGCAGTGCCGCCGCTGTGCGCGTCGCCGAATGGCTCAACGCCGCCGAACGCGCACTGACCGGTGGCAGCGAGGCGAAATGGACGATCGTCGCGGGCGACGGCGGCTATACGCTCGAAAAGCGCTGGCGCGGGGTGAGCGACTATCATGCGATCGACGCCGCCTTCCTGGCGAGCCAGGAGGCGCGGCGCCTGCACAAGCTCGCCGCCGAGCAGGCCGACACCTATGCCCATCCGGGCCGGCTGGTGAAGGGCGGCAGCGCCGCGGCGCAGGCCGCCGAAGCCGCGGCGCTCGCCGCCGCCGCCGAGGCCGAGAATGACGCCGAAGCGGCCGACACCGACCTGCCTGCGGCGGGCGGCGGCAAGGTCACCCCGATCACCCGGCCGTCCGAACTGCTCGAGGCGATTTTCGCGCACAGCCGCAAGGGGCTGTCGATCAGCCGCTACAAAGGGCTGGGCGAAATGAACGCCGAGCAATTGTGGGAAACCACGCTCGACCCGTCGAATCGCTCGCTGCTGCGGGTCGAGGCCGAACAGGCCGATGTCGCGCATGAAATCTTTGAGCGGCTGATGGGCGACGAGGTCGAACCGCGGCGCGATTTCATCCAGACCAACGCGCTGTCGGTCGCCAATCTCGACGTCTGACCGCATATCCCGCGCGGCGTAACGCGAACCGGCTTGCACGCGCAGGCCGGCGCTGGTCCACCTGTCCGCAATAAAAGGGGATGGGATATGCGGGCTTTGACGATGCTGGCCGCGCCGCTGTTGCTGGTGCTTCCGGCCGCCGCGCAGGAGGCCGACGGCGACGACGAGATCGCTGCCGAAACCGAAATCGCGACCGGCATGGCGAGCTATTACAGCCGCGAAATCGCCGGCAACCGCACCGCCAATGGTGAGGTATGCGACCCCGACGACCTGACCGCCGCGCACCGCACGCTGCCCTTCGGCAGCAAGGTGCGCGTGACCAATCTGGCGAATGGCGAGAGCGTTGTCGTGCGGATCAACGACCGCGGGCCGTTCGGACGCGGGCGGGTGATCGACATCAGCTATGCCGCCGCGAAGGAAATCGGCATGCACCGCAGCGGGACCGCGCGGGTGAAGCTGACCCTGCTCGAGGATTGAAACGGACGGGACGATGCCCGCTTCGGGACCTGCATCGGTGCCGCCGTACTCAACCGCAGCATCGCTTGCCGCGAACCGCCGACAGGCGTAGACTGCGGGCAAATATAAAGAGGATGCTCGCGATGACCCATGCTTCGAGGCGCCCCATGATCTGGACATTGCTCGGTGCCGCGCCATTGCTGCTCGGTGCCAGCCAGCCGCCGGTTGCGCCGCCGGTCGTGACCGTCTCCCCCGCTGCCTCCGCCGCGCCGGTCGCCGAACCCGGGGTCAGCAGCGAGATCACCCCCTTCATCCAGCCCTTCGACCTCGACGCGACGCAGCGGATGGCGGTGAATGTCCGCATCGGCGACCAGGGGCCCTTTTCCTTCCTGGTCGATACCGGCGCCGAACGCACGGTCATCGCGCGGGAACTCGCCGACCGGCTGGGGCTGACCGAGGGCGCGCAGCTCAAGATGGCGACGATCGGCGGGTCGGCGACCGTCCCCAGCTTTCGCGTCGCGGCGCTGCAGATGACCGACCTCAGCATGCGCGGCTTCGATGCGCCGTCCTTTTTCGGGCGGCATATCGGCGCGGCGGGGCTGATCGGCGTCGACATGCTGGAGGACCGGCGCATCCTGATCGATTTCCGCAGGGAAAGCATGCAGATATTGGAGACGCGCAAGCGTGCCCGCACGCTGATCCGCGACGACGATGCGATCGTCGTGTCGGCGCGCAATTCGGCGGGGCGGCTGATCCTGTCCGACGCGCGGCTCGACGGCAAGCGCATCGACGTCATCGTCGACACCGGCGCCCAGACCAGCGTCGGCAACCTCGCGCTGCAACGGCTGGTCGCGGCGCGCCGCGCCAACCGCCTGCCCTTTTTCGCGACGACGCTGGGCGCGGTGAGCGGCGAGGCGGTGCCCGCGACGCGCACCGCGATCAAGCGCATCGTCATCAACGGGCTCGACGTCAACGACCTGCCGGTCAGCTTTGCCGACAGCCAGGCGTTCCGCGCGCTGGGGCTCGACGACCGACCGGCGCTGCTGCTGGGCATGGACAGCCTGGCGCTGTTCGACCAGGTCGAGATCGATTTCCCGAACAAGCGCGTCGTGTTCGACCTGCCCGACGGCGCGGCGCGCGCGACGCCGACGCGCTTCGCCGCCAATTTCGCGAAACCGCCCCGCTAGCATCCGGTCCGCTCGATCCGTCGCGGAAATGAGAACATATACTGGACGGAATCGCGCGGCGGCGGCATAGCGGCGGGCATGCCCGCCGCGCCGTTTTTCGATTTTGCCGGACACCGCTTCGTGCCGCTCGCCGGTCGCGCCTTGTTCTGGCCGCGCCACGCGGCGTTGATCGTCGCCGACCTGCATCTCGAAAAGGCGAGCTGGTACGCCGCGCACGGCCAGCCGCTGCCACCCTATGACAGCCACGACACGCTCGACCGGCTGGCAGGGCTGGCCGCCGAGACCGGTGCGCACGCGATCTGGTGCCTCGGCGACAGTTTCCACGACCGCAAGGCCGCCGACCGGATCGCGCCCGCGGTCGCCGAGCGGTTGCTGCGCCAGACCGGCGCGGTGCGCCTCACCTGGATCGCGGGCAATCACGACGGCCTGTCGGGCGGCGCCTGGGGCGGGGCGATCGCCGACGAGATGGAGGTCGACGGGATCGTCTTTCGCCACCAGTGCGTGGGCGGCGAGACGCGGCCCGAGATTTCGGGGCATTTCCACCCAAAATTGCGCCTCAACCTGCGCGGGCGCAGCGTGTCGCGCCCCTGCTTCGCCGGCGACGGTCAGCGGCTGATCCTGCCCGCTTTCGGTAGCCTGACCGGCGGGCTCGACGTCGACGATGCGGCGATCGCCGCCAATTTCGCGGGCGATTATCGCGCGATGCTGGTCGCCGACGGGAAATTGCTGTCGCTGGGCTGTGGCGGCGCGACCACCGATGACGTTACGGCAATGCCGCGCCGCGTCCGATAGCGCGCAAATCCGGGCGTTACGGCCTGTGACACAAATACATCACCCGCCGAAAACATGACGCAAAAGCCCGCCCTCGGCTGGATCACCGCATGTTTATGCGTATGAATAGGCCCCAATAAAAACAACGAAATGTTGAGAGGAGTGCCCGAAATGAGATCCTATACCCTTTGTGCTGCCCGTCTGATGCGCACCACCGCGCTGGGCGTTTCGCTGGCGGTCGCCACCGTCGCCGTCCCGGCCTTCGCGCAAGATGCTGCGGACCCTGCCGACACCGCCACCACCGACGATGCCGACGACAGCGAAATCGTCGTCACGGCGCAGGGCCGCTCGCAGC
The DNA here is from genome assembly GCA_016793775.1 of Sphingopyxis sp. Lineage (GTDB taxonomy): Bacteria > Pseudomonadota > Alphaproteobacteria > Sphingomonadales > Sphingomonadaceae > Sphingopyxis. The sequence continues at coordinate 141,454 of JAEULK010000092.1, forward strand.
GGCTCGCCGACGTGCCTGTCGCGATCTCGGCGGTGAATGCCGAAACGCTGCAGAACAGCGGCGCCAACGACATCCGCCAATTGAACCAGGTCGCACCGTCGCTGCTCGTCTCGTCGACCGGCTCCGAAGCCAATGGTTCGGCGCGTATCCGCGGCATCGGCACCGTCGGCGACAACCCCGGCCTCGAAAGCTCGGTCCCGGTGTTCATCGACGGCGTCTATCGCTCGCGGTCGGGCATCGGCCTCAACGAACTGGGCGAGATCGACCGCGTCGAAGTGCAGCGCGGCCCGCAGGGCACGCTTGGCGGTCGCAACTCGTCGGCGGGCCTGATCAGCATCTATTCGAAAAAGCCCGATTTCAACTTCGGCGCCACCGCCGAGGCGACCTATGGCAATTATGATTATTTCCGCCTCGGCGGCAGCATCACCGGGCCGATCAGCGACACGATCGCCGCGCGCCTCGACGGGATCTGGGTCAAGCGCGACGGTTTCTATCGCGACACCGCCAACAACACCGACGTCAACGACCGCGACCGTTATTTCGTGCGCGGCCAGCTGCTGTTCGAGCCGACCGACGCGCTGTCGATCCGGCTGATCGCCGACTACACTTTCCGCGACGAGAAATGCTGCGGCGCGGTCTATATCGACAACAGCGTCAATCCCTTCATCGGCAATCTCAACAACCCGTCGACGCCGCTTTCGACCGGCGCGGGCGGAACGCCGCCGAACCTGCCGCAGGCCAACGGCAACAATATCATCAACGTCCTCCGCGACCTCGGCCAGTCGCTTTCGGCTTTCAACCAGGGCTATGGCCGCAACCTGTCGGTCAGCCCGGGGCGCAGCTATGCGGGCGAAACCAAGGATTATGGCTTCTCGGGCCAGATCGATTATGATTTCGGCGGCGCAACGCTGACCTCGATCACCGGTTACCGCGAATATCGGTCGGGCCAGGCGGGCGACGTCGATTATGGCACGGTCGATATTCTCTACCGCGCGGAAGATGACGACGCCTATCGCCAGTTCCAAACCTTCACCCAGGAACTGCGCCTGCAGGGTGAGGCGTTCGACGGCAAGCTCGACTGGCTCGTCGGCGGCTTCTACGCCAACGAACGGCTGACCGTTCGCGACAATCTACGTTTCGGCAATCAATATGGCCGTTTCGCGGCCTGCCGCCTGATTTCGGGCGGCGCGCTGGCGGCCCTTTATTCGCCGACCTCGGCGGGCTGCGTCGCGGCGCGGCCACCCGCGTTCGGTGCCGCCTCGCCGGCGATCTATGCGGCACTCGACCAGCTCGACGGCATTCGCGACAAGGGCAGCATCAACGACCGGTATTTCCAGAAGGACACCAACTGGGCGTTGTTCACGCACAATATCGTGCACATCACCGACCGGCTCGATCTGACGCTGGGCGTCCGTTACACCCGCGACAAGAAGAATTTCGATGCCACCTTCACCAACGACAACACCGCGTGCGTCAACGTCCAGGCGCTGGTAGGCGGCTTCACCGCCGTCCCGGCGCTGGCGGCGGTGTCGCAGGGCCTGATCGGGCTGTCCTGTCAGGGCAATTCGACCGCCGAACTCAATGGCGTGTCGATCAACGACAAGCGCAGCGAGGACGAATGGACCGGCACCGCGATCCTGTCGTACAAGCCGATCGACGACCTGCTGCTCTATGCCAGCTTCGCGCGCGGTTATAAAGCGGGCGGCTTCAACCTCGACCGCTCGGCGCTCAAACCGCCGCTTGTCACCTTCGCGTCGGTGGGCGGAGCGCAGGCGCTGGTCGGCAATCTGCAGTTCGACCCCGAACTGGTCGACAGCTATGAAATCGGCGCCAAATATGCGACCGGCCCGTTCAGCCTGAGCCTGTCGGCCTTCCGTTCGGATTTCAGCAATTTCCAGCTGAACACCTTCAACGGCACGGTCTTCCTGGTCCAGACGATCAACGGCTGCGACAATCTGGTCGGCGGCCCTGGCGCCGACACCGACCTCAGCTCGGCCACCGGCACCTGCGCGACCGACGACGTCAGCTATGGCGTGCGCACCCAGGGGGTCGAAATCGAGGCCCAGCTGGTTCCGGCGCGCAACTTCCGCATGGCGGCCGGCCTGACCTATGCCCGCACCAAATATCGCAGCGACCTGGTCGGCAACAAAAATGGGTCGGCGCTCGACGCGGCGCTGCGCAAGCTGCCCGGCGACAATCTGTCGAACGCGCCCGAACTGGTCGCGACCGGCAGCGTGACCTGGACCCCCGATATCGGCAGCAGCGGGCTGACCGGTCTCGTCTATATCGATGGCCGCATGACCAGCGACTACAATACCGGGTCCGACCTGTTCCCGCAGAAGGAGCAGAACGGCTATGCGCTGTTCAACGCGCGCGTCGGCGTGCGCGGCCCCGACGAGAAATGGGGCGTCGAGCTGTGGGCGCAGAATATCTTCAACAAAAATTATGCGCAGGTCGCGTTCAACTCGCCCTTCCAGGCGGGCACGACGTCGGCCCCCTTCACCGACCCGCAATATCCGGGCGGGCGCCAGATCTTCTCGCAGTTCCTGGCCGAACCCAGGACCTATGGCGTGACGCTGCGCGGCAAGTTCTGATCGCGTAAAAAGACAGGGGAACCGCCCGCTCGCTTCGGTGAGCGGGCGGTTTCTTTTTTGGTTCAGCGCGCTCTGGCCGCCTGGTGCGCGATGTCGGTGACGAGTTTGCGGAACAGCACCCCGCCCGCGGTGCCCGATGCCTTCAGGCTGCGTTCGCAGTCGAGCAGCCGGCTCATCAGCCGCGCGATGCGCACCGAATCCCAGATGTGGAGCTGCGCGGTCACGGCGTCGCGCTCCTTCCAGAACACCCCGCTGCTCTTTGCCGCGACGACGGTCGCCGGGTGCGCGCCGGCATCGACCTCGGCGCGCAGGCGCGCCAATTGCGTCGCGCGGATCGCGAGCGCGCGGATGATGCGGATTTCGGCGACGCCGACCGCCGCGGCGGTCGCGAACATCGCGGGCAGGTCGCGCGTCTTGCCGCCGAGCGCGACATTGATCACCTCGCTGACATCCTCCTCATGCGTCGCGGCGCCCAAGGCGGCGATGTCGGCGGCGGCCACCTGGCGCTGGCGATCGCTGCCGGCGTCGAGATAGAGCGCGATCTTTTCGAGCTCGCGGCGCATCAGCGCCTGGTCGCCCGAGACGAGGTCGATCAGCAATTGCGCCTCGGCATTGCCGAGCCGCAGCCCCTGCCCCTCGGCCGCCGACATCGCGATGCCGGTCAGCGCGCGGCGGTCGGGCTGGTAACAGATGGCAGCGATGGCATGGTCGGAGCCTTCGACGAGCTTGACCAGCTTCGACTTCGCGGTGACCGAGGCGCCGGTCGCGATCACCGGATTGATCGCGCTGTCGGCGGCCAGCAAGGCCTCCACCGCGACGAGGCAATCGTCGCCGCTGCCCAGGATGTCGAGGCGGATCACGCGCGCACCGGCGAAGAGCGACATCGACGCGGCCTCGGCGGCGAGCAACGAAGGGTCCTGGTTCATCTGCGCCGAGGTCAGGTCGAGCCGCTCGGCCTCCTTGCCGGCGAGGCCGGTCAGCTTCGCCGCGAGCGTCTCCATCGTCGCATCGTCGGGGCCGGTGAGGAGGATGAAGCGCTGGTCGAGCCGCGAAATGCGTTCGAGGTCTTGCGGCTTGACGCTCTTCATTGCCCGCCGGGCGTGGCCACAGCCGGGGCATCGGCGGTGCGGCCGCCGCCGCGATCGGCGAAGACCGCGATGCGCGCGACCATCTGGTCGGCGACCGCCTGCGACAGCCGTTCGAGCGCTGTAGATTCGGCGGCGATCGTCGCATATTCGCTGCCGACGACGTCGATCCCCGAATCGGAGAAGGCGGTCGCGTCGAGCAGCACTTCGCCGCTCGCCGCATCGACGAGCTGGTAGCGCGCGCGCAGGGTGCGGCGTTCGCGGGTCACGGCATCGTCGGCGCGGACGCCGAAGCCGGTGATGCTGTCCTCGAGCTTGACGTCGAGGCGCAGGCGCTTGCCCGCACCCTGCCCGTTCTGCGCCGCGACGAGCCGGTCGCGCAGCGCGTTGCGGACGAGCCAGCCCTGATGCCCCTCGATCGGCGCGACATCGATGTCGGCGAGGATCGTCGCCACCGCGCCGTCGCTGCCGCTCGCATAGAGCGGGCGCAGGCCGCAGCCGCCGAGGAACAGCGAGGCGGCGACAATCGAGGCGGTGACAAGCTTATGCATCGAGACCCTCATGCCCCCTAACCCCGTTCGTGTCGAGCCGTTCGGAAAATGCGAACGGAGCGGCTGGCGATAAGTTCCCGTCGATCCCGTCAGGGGACGATGTTCACCAGCCGGTCGGGGACCACGATCACCTTTTTCGGGGTGCCGCCGGCGAGCAGTTCGGCGATGCGCGGGCGTGCGAGCGCGGCGGCCTCGAGCGTATCCTTGTCGGCGCCCTTGGCGGCGGTCATCGTGTCGCGCAGCTTGCCCGCCATCTGGATCGCGATCGTTACCTCGTCGTCGACCAGCAGCGCGGGATCGGCGGCGGGCCAGGCGGCATCGGCGACCATCGCCGTCGGGCGCTGGCTTGTCGGCAGCGCCGCCCAGGCTTCCTCGGCGAGATGCGGCAGCATCGGCGCGACGAGCAGGATCAAGGTGCGGCACGCCTCGGCGCGGGTCGCCGAAGGGGCGGCCTTTTCGACCTCGTTGGCGAGCGCATGGACTTTCGCGACCGCCTTGTTGAAACCGAGCGCCTCGATATCGGCGGCGACCCCGGCGATCGTCTGGTGCAGCTTGCGCGCAAGAACCTTATCCTCGCCGCCATCGCCGACATTCTCGGTGTCGCCGAACAGGCGCCACAGGCGCTGGACGAAGCGCCACGCGCCCTCGATGCCCGCCTCGCTCCACGGCAGGTCGCGCTCGGGCGGACTGTCGGAGAGCATGAACCAGCGTACGGAATCTGCGCCATATTGATCGAGGATGGCATCGGGATCGACGACATTCTTCTTCGATTTCGACATCTTGATCACGCGGCCGACCTGCACCGGCGTGCCTTCGCCGTTCAGCGTCGCGCCGTCGACGGTGCGGGTGATCTCGTCGGGAGTGAAATAGAGCGGCGGCAGGCCTTCGCCCTGGTCGCGGCTGTAGGTCTCGTGCGTCACCATGCCCTGGGTGAACAGGCTGGCGAAGGGCTCCTGGATGTCGATCATCCCCATTTTGTTCAGCGCGCGGGTCCAGAAGCGCGCGTAGAGCAGGTGGAGGATCGCATGCTCGATGCCGCCGATATATTGATCGACGGGCAGCCAGCGGCGGATGACGTCGGCGTCGAAGGGCTTGTCCGACGGCGCCGAGGCGAAGCGCAGGAAATACCAGGACGAATCGACGAAGGTGTCGAGCGTGTCGGTCTCGCGCACGGCTTCGCCGCCGCAGCTCGGGCAGGCGACATGCTTCCATGTCGGATGGCGGTCCAAGGGATTGCCGGGGACCGAGAAATCGGCGTCCTCGGGCAACACCACCGGCAGCTGGGCCTTGGGTACCGGCACCAGTCCGCAGGCCTCGCAATGGACGAAGGGGATCGGCGTGCCCCAATAGCGCTGGCGCGAAACGCCCCAGTCGCGCAGGCGCCACACGGTCGTGCCCTTGCCCCAGCCCTCATGCTCGGCGCGCGCAGCGACCGCGGCCTTCGCCGCGTCGATGGTCATGCCGTCGAGGAAGTGGCTGTTCACCAGCTTGCCGGGGCCGGTATAGGCCTCGGTCCCGGTGAAATGCTGCGCGGTCTCGTCGCCGTCGGCGATCACGCGGTGGGCGGGCAGTTCATATTTATGCGCGAAGTCGAGGTCGCGCTGGTCGTGCGCGGGGCAGCCGAAGATCGCGCCGGTGCCATAGTCCATCAGCACATAATTCACGACCCAGACCGGTAGGTGCCAGTCGGGATCGAGCGGATGCTCGACCGCGAGGCCGGTATCGAAGCCCATCTTCTCGGCGGTGTCGATCTGTTCGGCGGCGGTGCCCTGGCGGCGGCATTCGGCGATGAACGCCGCCAGTTCGGGCGCGTCCTTCGCCAGTTTCTCGGCGAGCGGATGGTCGGGCGAGATCGCCGCGAAGCTCGCGCCGTAGAGCGTGTCGGGGCGCGTCGTGAAGACGTCGAAGCCCGGCGCGCCGCCGGCCAGCTTGAAGCTGAATTCCAGCCCCTGCGACTTGCCGATCCAATTCTCCTGCATCAGCCGCACCTTGTCGGGCCAGCTCTCGAGCGCGCCCAGCCCGTCGAGCAGTTCCTCGGCGAAGTCGGTGATCTTCAGGAACCACTGCGACAACTTCTTTTTCTCGACCAGCGCGCCCGAGCGCCAGCCGCGGCCGTCGATCACCTGTTCGTTGGCGAGCACGGTCATGTCGACCGGGTCCCAATTGACATAGCTGTGCTTCCGCGTGACGAGGCCCGCGGCGAACAGGTCGAGGAACAGCGCCTGTTCCTGCCCATAATAATCGGGCTCGCAGGTCGCGAGTTCGCGGCTCCAGTCGATCGCGAGGCCGAGCCGCTTCAGCTGGCCGCGCATCGCCGCGATATTGTCACGCGTCCAGCCGCCGGGATGCACGCCCTTTTCCATCGCGGCATTTTCGGCGGGCATGCCGAAGGCGTCCCAGCCCATCGGGTGGAGCACGTCGTGCCCGGTCATGCGCTTGAAGCGCGCCAGCACGTCGCCCATCGCATAGTTGCGGACATGCCCCATATGGATGCGCCCCGAAGGATAGGGGAACATCTCGAGGATATAGGCCTTGGGCTTGTCGCCGCTGTCCGTCGTGGCAAAGCTGTTCGCGGCTTCCCACACCGCCTGCCAGCGGGCGTCGGCGGCGAGGGCGCCGAAGCGCGTTTCGCGGGTCATTCGTTCTTACCCCGTTGATGTCTGTCGGCGCGTGTCCGCGCCGGGTTATTAGCCCTCGAAGGCCGAACGGCGCAGGTCGCGGGCGCGGGTGAGGATGACTTCCTCGAGCTTCTGCACCGTCGCCGCCTGCACCGGGGCATCGACCCAGGTGCCGTTCTGCGCGACCTGACGCGAGGCCGCGACGCGCAGCGCGTCGGCGCGCAGGTCGCGGTCGAGGATCGACACGGTCACCTTCATGCGCTCATTGGGGTTGCTGGGGTTCGCGTACCAGTCGGTGATGATGACGCCGCCCGAGCTGTCGGCCTGGAGCAGAGGCATGAACGACAGCGCATCGAGACTGGCGCGCCACAAATAGCTGTTCACGCCGATCGTCGTCACCTGGCTGGCGGCGAGGTCGGCGCGCGGCCGTGCCTTGCCGCCACCGCCGCACGCCGAAAGACCGAGCGCCACGACGCCGAGGAGCGCGAGCGCGGCCGAACGGCGACCGGTCAGGGCAGGGACGGAAAGCTTGGACATGCCGAAACACCTTATCAAAATGGCGCGGGCGACCCGCCGCGCTGCTACGATTGGCAGCGTCTCTATCGCCCTTGCCGCGCGGCGGCAAGCGCAGCAATGCGCTTGTTCGCGCCGTTCATCGGGGAGTCAGCTTGGCGGCGCACTGTGGTCATCGCGCAACAGCCAGAGGAAAATCAGGGGCTAAAGATTTGCTTTCGCGCGAATCACTGGAAAAGTCGGCGCATCGGGCCTATCTAGGCTGGGTACTGGGGTTGGAGTCGCAGACAATGCCGCGCAGTCCGCGCCATTTCTGGAAAGCAGGGGTCGTCGTTCTGGCGACCGTTTCGCTCGCCCTGCCCCCCGCGCTCGCCGCGATGAGCCGCGCCGACCGTATTCGCGAGACCTCTCTCTCCGAAACGCTGCTCGGTCAATTCACCCCGGCCTCGGGCGATCCGCGGCTGATCGCGCGCTACGCCAAAGTGTCGGCCGATTCGCGCCGCAGCTTCAGTTTCACCCCCGCGCTGACCGACGGGAGCCGCCAGAACCGCGCGATCACCGTGGTGATTCGCGCCCGCGACGAACAGTCGAGCGCGGCGATGACCTCGGCGCTGGTGACGGGCCGCAAGGCGCCGGTCGCGATCACCCCGGTCGCTTACAATCTCGGCGCCTCGGTCGGGTTCGAGAAATTCGTCACCCCGGCGCTGCCGCGCGGCCTTGACCTGCGCAACCTGCCGCAGGCGAAGGCGCCCGAGCAGAATGAGAAGAAATCGCGCTTCGCGACGCGCATGCTCGCGCGCCCGAGCGACCCCGCCGGCGCGACCGACCGCCTGACCACGCCGGGCGACGACCATGCCGTCGATGTCGTCAGCAGCTATCGCCTGACCAAGAATCTCGATGTCACCGCCGGCGTGCGCTACAAGAGCGAAGACAGCGTCCAGCCGCTGACCGACACGCGCCGCGACAGCCAAGCGGTCTATGTAGGCACCGCCTTCCGCTTCTAAGTCTGCATCGCTATTTGGCACAGGGCGGCCTGAACCAAATATCGACGCAGCCTAAGCCCTGCGTTTCGACGCATTTTCCAGCCAATGATCGATCGCCGCCCAGCCGGGAGCGAGGCCGCTTGCCTTGCTCGCGCGGCGGAGCGCGCGCGCGCGCGCCGGAGTTAGGCCGCCGAGCGCAACTGGCTGCGCGCCGGTCGACCGGGCCAGGCGCAGCCACGCCTTGCGACCCAGCGCCGGCGCGCCGGGATGCGAGCGGGTCGGATGCAGCGGCGAGATGAAAGCGATATCGGCGCGGGCGCGGCGCGCGACGCGGGCTTCGCGCAGATCATGGACGGGCATCGACACGATCAGGCCGAGGCGGTGCGCCCCGCCTGCCTGCTCCGCAAGGTGCTGGCGCAAATGGACACCGTCGGCGCCCCAGCGCCGCGCCAGCGCGGGCGATCCGGCGAGCAGCAGGGTCAGGCCGCGTGTGCGGGCAATCCCCGCGAGACGGCGGGCCAGTCGCCACCGCGCACCGGGCGCGCGATCGTCGTCGCGCAGCACGATGCCGCTGCCCGGCGGCAGCGCCGCCACGGCCGCGAATAGCGCATGACCGAGCCGGGCATCGGTGAACAGCCAGCGCTGCGGCAGGTGGCCCGATGGTTTTGAGAGGGGGTGGCGCCCGGGCATCGGCTTTTCTATAGGCGCGTCGCCGCCGCGCGCAACGCATCGGCGCCAACAAGGGATAAGCGATGGAAGACACAGCGCAGCGATTGGCAAAGGTCGAGGCCGGAATCGCCGCCGCCGCAGCGCGCGCGGGCCGCAAGCCCGGCGAGGTCCAACTGATCGCGGTGTCGAAGACGCAGGAAGCGGTCAGCATTCGCCCGCTGATCGCCGCCGGGCAGCGCCATTTCGGCGAGAACCGGGTGCAGGAAGCGGCGGACAAGTGGCCCGCGCTGCGCGCCGAAACCCCCGGCATCACACTCCACCTGATCGGCCAGCTGCAATCGAACAAGGCCGAGGAGGCGGTCGCTCTGTTCGACGCGATCCATTCGGTCGATCGCCCGTCGCTGGTGCAGGCGCTCGCCAGGGCATGCGCCAAAGCGGGCAGGCAGCCGCAGCTGTTCGTCCAGGTCAATATCGGCGACGAGGAGCAGAAGGGCGGCTGCGGGGTCGCCGACCTGCCCGCGCTGCTTGCCGAGGCAACCGAAGCGGGTCTGAAAATCGAGGGCCTGATGGCGATTCCGCCGGCAGATGTCTCGCCTACGCCCTATTTCGCGTTGCTCGACGAACTCGCCGAGCGCCACGCCCTGCCGCTGCGCTCGATGGGGATGAGCGGCGATTATGGGAGTGCGGTGATATTGGGCGCGACGCATGTACGCGTCGGCACGGCGCTGTTCGGCACGCGGGCGTAAGTTTCGTCGAAGGTGGTGGCACCAAGTCGCGGCGGACGGCGGCGCCGCTAGTCGAACACCGACCAGCCTGCGGCATAAGCGAAATGTTCGAGCGCGATCGCGCCGACCAGTGAGGTGCCGGCTTCGTTGAGGCCGGGGGACCAGACCGCGATCGAGCCCTGGCCGGGTGCGATACAGAGGATACCGCCGCCGACGCCGCTCTTGCCCGGCAGGCCGACGCGAAAGGCAAATTCGCCCGAATTGTCGTAATGGCCGCAGAGCATCATGATCGCGTTGATGCGGCGGGCGCGATGCGCTTCGAGCAGTTGCTCGCCGGTCCGCGGGTCGCGGCCCTCCATCGCGAGGAAGAGGCCCGATTTGGCGAGCTGGGTACAGCTCATCGCGATCGCGCATTGGCGGAAATAGACGCCGAGCGTCGTTTCGACGGGGTGGTGCAGATTGCCGAAGGCATCCATGAAATGGGTCAGGCTCCGGTTGCGCGCGCCGGTGTCGGATTCGGAGAAAGCCACGTCGAGGTCGATGTCGACCGCCTCGTCGCCCGCGCGGGCGCGCATGAAGGCGAGGATTTCGGCGATCGTTTCGTCGAGGTCGCGGCCGTCGAGCAGCCGGTCGGTGGTCGCGATGGCGCCGGCGTTGATGAAAGGATTGCGCGGTACCCCCTGTTCATTTTCGAGCTGGACGATCGAGTTGAAGGCGCTGCCCGAAGGTTCGCGGCCGACGCTGTCCCACAAAGAACTGCCGACCCGGCGCAGCGCGAGCGCCAGCGTGAAGACCTTGGACACCGACTGGATCGAGAAAGCCTCTTCTGCGTCGCCCGCAGTGTGGACGGTTCCATCGGGAAGCGCGAGCGCCATGCCGAAACGCATCGGGTCGATCTTCGCCAGCGCCGGGATATAGTCGGCGACCTTGCCCTGGCCGCGGTGCGGCAGGGCGATTTCATAGGCTTCGGCAAGGCAGCGGGCGAGATCGGTCATGCATTTTCCCTAGCAACTTCACGCGCGATTGCATGTATTTTCGCTTATTGATAAATATTCTATAGAATCGAAATCATTTACGCGGCTCGGGAGAATTTTCATGGTCGATCATCCGCGCGGCAAGGGGCTTTCGAGTTCCGTCTGCTACCAGGACAGCAAGGCGGCGTTCCGCTGGCTGGAGGAGGCGTTCGGCTTTGAGCCCTTGTTCGTGCTGCTCGATGCCGGGGGCAATCTGGCGCATAGCGAGATGGGTTATGGCGCCTCGACGATCATGGTCGGCAATGAATGGTCGGACGACCGCAAGAGCCCGCAATCGCTGGGCGGCAAGAACACGCAGACAGTGCATGTCCAGCTGGCGGTCGGTGAGGATATCGACGCGCATTGCGAAATCGCGCGCGCCGCCGGGGCCGCCATCATCGCCGAGCCCGAGACGCAATTTTATGGTGACCGCAGCTACCGTGCCAAGGACCCCGAGGGGCATATCTGGACCTTTGGCGTTACCGTCGAGGCTAAGGGTGCCGACGAGTGGGACGCCGAGGGCGGCTTCACGACCAAGACGCGGCTCGACGATTGACCGTCGAACGATCGAGCGCGGGCATCGACCGCCTGTTCGCCGCGCTCGCCGACCCGAAACGGCGGCGTGCGGTCGAGCTGCTGGGGCAGCGCCCGCACAGCGCGGGCGAGCTTGCCGACGCGCTGGGTCTGACACCGCCGGCGATGAGCCGCCATTTGCGCGCGCTGAAGGCGGGTGGGCTGGTCGAGGACGGGCATCCGATGTTCGATGCGCGGGTGCGGATCTACCAGCTAAAGGACGGCGCGACGGCTGAATTGAAGCAGTGGCTCGCCGACACCGAAGCGCTGTGGTCGGACCAGCTCGCGGCGTTCAAGGCGCATGTCGAGCGCAGCGCATGACCGCCGCCGCGACGACGCGCTGCGCGTCGCGGCCTCGCCCGCGCGGGCGTTCGAGGTGTTCACGCGCGAGATCGGGCTGTGGTGGCGAAGCCATCGGCTATTCACCCTGTCGCGTCAGGGCGATGGCGAACTGCGCTTCGATCCCGAAGGGCCGGGCGGGCGGTTGGTGACGCGCTTTGCCGACGGCCGCGAGTGCGAGATCGGGCCGGTGCGCCATTGGCAGCCCGGCGAACGGGTGGCGTTCGGTTGGCGGCTGCGCTCGACACAAATGGGAATATAGAGCGGCGTTTCCGTTCCCGCGCGAATCTTTCGGTGCCCCCTATTGCGTCCCCTCCACCTTCGCCTGCGCCTTGGCCATCGCATCGATCGTCCGGTCGGCGGTCGCGAACAATTGGGGCTGGCTGTTCCGGAAGGCGGCGCAGGTCGCGATGTCGGCGGCGAAGACGTCGGTCTTGCCGTCGATCCGCGCCAGCAGCTCGTCCGAATCGGCAATGGCATTTTCGGCCTCGAACAAGGTCTTCAGCCCCTTGGCGTCGAAATTGTCGGCGGGATCAAATTCGGCCATCCCGAGCATGATCATATAATATTGCAGGAAATGACGCCCCGCAGTGAGCTGGGCCTCGCTGTCCTTCGGCGCCTTCTCGCTGGTCACCTGATAGACCGCGGCGCAGCGCAGCATGCCCGCGAGTTTCATGATCGGCTCTTCGGCGGCGGTCGGCAGCGGGGCGAGCAGCGCCATGGCGGTCCCCGCGGCCAGTATCGATTTCAACATGAGCATCCTTCCCATGGATGCGACCCCGAGCGGTATATTGCGGGTTTTGATGGGGTTGTCGACAGGGGTGTCCCCCTCCCGCTTGCGGGAGGGGTTAGGGGAGGGCATGTCGATACCGGGCAGGGCCAAAACAGGCCCTCCCCCGACCCCTCCCGAGGCGGGAGGGGAGAAGAACTTGCTCCCCACAGCTTGCAGCCCCACATCTCCCCCATGCCCCTCCCGCAAATCTTTACCGACTGGTTCGCCGCGCGCGGGTGGCGGGTGCGGCGGCACCAGGCCGAGATGCTGGCGGCGGCGGAGCGCGGCGAGCATGCCCTGCTCGTCGCGGCGACGGGGGCGGGGAAGACACTCGCCGGCTTTCTACCGACGCTGGTCGATCTCGCCGCCCACCCCTCGGACCGGCTGCACACGCTCTATGTGTCGCCGCTGAAAGCGCTCGCCGCCGATGTCGAGCGCAATCTGACGGTGCCGATCGAGGAGATGGGGCTTCCGATCAGCGTCGAAAGCCGCAGCGGCGACACCAGTTCGGACAAGAAGGCGCGCCAGCGCAGCCGGCCGCCGAACATCCTGCTCACCACTCCCGAATCGCTGTCGCTTCTGCTCTCCTATCCCGACAGCTTCACCATGTTCGCCGACTTGCGGACCGTGGTGATCGACGAGATCCACGCCTTTGCGCCGGGCAAGCGCGGCGACCTGCTGAGCCTCGCGCTGGCACGGTTGCAGCAAATCGCCCCCGGCATGCGCCGCGTCGGACTGTCGGCAACGATCGCCGATCCGGCGCAATATGCCGCATGGCTGGCGCCCGACGCCGCCGGCGAAAGCGTCACCCTCGTCGCGGGCGAGCCGGGCGCCGATCCCGATATCGCGATCCTGCTGCCCGAGGGCGCTGTGCCCTGGGCGGGGCATTCGGGGCGCTATGCGGTGCACCAGGTGATGGAAGAGGTCGCGAAGAACCGCACCACGATCATTTTCTGCAACACGCGCGGGCTGGCCGAGCTGATCTTTCAGGAATTGTGGAAGGTCAACGACCTCGGCCTGCCGATCGGTATCCACCATGGCAGCCTCGACCGCGAGGCGCGCCAGCGCGCCGAGCAAGCCATGGCGGAAGGCCGACTGCGCGCGCTGGTCGCGACGTCGAGCCTCGACCTGGGGCTCGACTGGGGCGACGTCGACTGCGTGATCCAGATGGGGGCGCCCAAGGGATCGTCGCGGCTGCTCCAGCGGATCGGGCGCGCCAACCATCGGCTCGACGAGCCGAGCAAGGCGCTGATCGTGCCCGGCAACCGCTTCGAATATCTCGAGGCGCAGGCGGCGCTCGACGCCGTGGCGGCGGGCGAGCGCGACGCCGACCGCTTTCGCCCCGGCGCGCTCGACGTGCTGGCGCAGCATGTGATGGCACTCGCCTGCGCCGCGCCCTTCGCGGAAGAGGAATTGCTGGCGGAGATTCGTTCGGCGGCACCCTACCGTTGGGTCAACGCCGCGACCTTTTCGCGGCTGCTCGGCTTCGTGCGCGACGGCGGCTATGCGCTCAAAAGCTATGACCGCTTCCGACGGCTGGCGGCCGATGGCCCCCCCGGTAAAGCGCGGCGCTGGCGCATCGCACACCCCCGTCTCGCGGCGCAGCATCGGCTCAACGCCGGGATCATCGTCGATGCGCCGACGCTCGACGTGCGCTTCAAAAACGGGCGCAGATTGGGCAGCGTCGAGGAATATTTCGCCAGCACCCTGAGCCCCGGCGACACCTTCGCCTTTGCGGGCCTCAGCCTGGAGGTCGAGGCGATCCGCGACATGGACCTGCTGGTGCGCGCGACGACGCGCCCCGCGCGCATCCCCTCCTATGTCGGCGCACGCATGGCGCTGACGACGCGGCTCGCCGACCGGGTGCGGGGCTTCCTCGCCGATCCGGCGAGCTGGGCGCGCTTTCCCGAGGATGTGCGTTTCTGGCTGGAAATGCAGCAACTGCGCTCGGTGCTGCCGCGCCCCGGCGAATTGCTCGTCGAAACCTTCCCGCACGAGGGCCATCATTATCTGGTCGCCTATCCCTTCGAGGGATGGAACGCGCACCAGTCGCTGGGCATGTTGATCTCGAAGCGTATGGAGCGCGCGGGGTTGCAGCCTTTGGGCTTCGTCGCGTCGGACTATGCGCTGGCGATCTGGTCGCTGCGCCCCGTCACCGATCCCGCCGCGCTGTTCGACCCCGCGATCCTCGAAGACGAGTTCGTCGAGTGGGTCGAGGGCTCGCATTTGCTGAAACGCGCCTTCCGCGAGGTGGCAGTGATCGGCGGCCTCATCGAACGCCAGCATCCGGGCAAGCGCAAGACCGGCAAGCAGGTCACGTTCTCCACCGACCTGATCTTCGACGTGCTGCGCAAATATGAGCCCGACCATCTTCTGCTCGAGGCCGCCTGGGCCGATGCGCGCGAGCGGCTGACCGACGTCGCACGGCTCGGCGACCTGCTCGACCGCGCGGCGGGGACGATGCTCCACAAGTCTCTGGACCGGATCAGCCCGCTGGCGATCCCGGTGCTGGTGCTTATCGGGCGCGAGAATGTCGCGGCGGCGGATATCGACGATGCGCTGCTGGGGGAACTGGCGGACGAACTGGCCGCAGCCGCAATGCAGGCGTGAAAGCGCGGGGAGGGGCCGGCGGAACAGGCACCGCACGCCCCGGATCGCTGCTACTCATACTCCACCGTCACCGGAATCCGCCCGCGATAATCGCCGTCGTCGAGGCCCGCGATCTGAAGGCGGCCGCCGAAGCGGAATTGCAGGCGCCCGTCGGGACCGAGGCGCGGCGCGGCGTTGAGGTCGGTGACGAGGCCCGACACCCGGGCGCTGCGACCGCGGTCGCTTTCGAGATCGACACTCGCCGGCAGGATCACGCGCACCGCGGCCCCAGGTTCGCCGGTCACGGTGACGGTGCCGGTGACCGCGAAACCGCCCAAGTCGACGACGTCGCCGCGCAGGCGCCGCGCGCCCGACAGCGGATCGAGCTCGACCTCGCCGCCCATCGCGCCGACCGCGACGCGGCCCATGTCGAGCTGGGTTTCGACATCGACGCGCAGCGGGGTTTCGACCTTGCGCGTGCCGCCGCCGGTCGTGGTACCGGCGTCGCCGCAGAGCAGACATTGCGCGCCCGCATCCGAGGGCGCGGCCAGCAACAGGCCAAGGGCAAGGAAAAGGCGCGGTCCCACCCCTCGGCGATAGCCGCTTCATGGTTAAGCCCCGGTAAAGCCGCGCGGGCGCTTATCCGCTGGCTTGCTCCCCGCTTTTCATCCAAAGCTGCGCCATGCCCCCCGCTTCCCAGACCGCCTGGCTCAACGCGCTCGCCACCGCAACACCGGGCCATGACATCCATCAGGCCTTCATCGACTGGGCGACACCGCGGCCGACCGACGAGCGTGTCCGCGCTATCTTTGCGCGCATGGCGGCGCGATCGGGGATCGACCACCGCTGGTCGGTGCTGCCACCCACCAAGGACGGCGGATCGCCGGTGGCGCCGGGCGGTTTCTACGACGTCCCGGGCCTGCCGCCGACATCGGTCCGCATGGCGGCCTATGCCAAGCATGCCCCCGCACTGGCGCTCGAGGCGATCGCGAAACTGGGCGACGCGTGCGACCCCGCGCGCGTCACCCATCTGGTCGTCGCGAGCTGCACGGGTTTCGTCGCGCCGGGGATCGATCAGATCATCGCGCGCAAGCTGGGGCTGGCCCCCACCGTCGAGCGGGTGCTGATCGGCTTCATGGGCTGCTACGCCGGGGTCACCGCGCTCCGCAACGCGCGCCATATCGTGCGTTCCGAACCCAATGCCGTCGTGCTGGTGGTGAGCGTCGAGCTGTCGACCTTGCACCTCAGCCTCGCCGACCAGCCCGAACCGCTGCTCGCGATGCTCCAGTTCAGCGACGGCGCCGCGGCGGGCATCGTGTCGGCCGACACGCGCGGGCTCGAACTCGGCGAGGGGCGCAGCCTCGCGCTCGAAGACAGCGACGACTTGATCCGCTGGGACATCGGCGACAAGGGATTCGAAATGCAACTGTCGGGCGAAGTGCCGGGGCGGCTGCGCGCCGCGCTTGGCGAACCAGGGGTGCAGGCGCAGCTTTTCGACGGCGCGCCGCCACCCTTGCTCGCGGTCCACGCCGGCGGGCGTTCGGTGCTCGACGCGGTCGAGGCGGCGCTGCACGTCCCCGCCGATGCGCTCGCCGACAGCCGTGCGGTGCTGGCGGCGTGGGGCAATATGTCGTCAGCGACGATATTGTTCGTGCTCGCGCGGATGATGGAACGGGACGCAAAAGGCGAGGGGATCGCGATCGCCTTCGGCCCCGGGCTCGCCGCCGAGGCGATCCGCTTCACCGCGCCATGACCCCCTTCGCCAACCTCGCCGCGCCGATCGAGGCCGAGGAGGAGATGGACGCGGTCGAGCTGGCACCCGATCGCTATGCCAAGGTGCTCGCCGACCTGTCGCGAATCAACGCATTGACGCTGGCGGCGCGACCGACGCTCGGGTTTCTCGACCGGCTGCGCGCGCGCGGGATCGGCGCCAGGCCGTGGCGCATCCTCGACGTCGGTTTCGGCGCGGGCGACATGCTGGCATGGATCGCCCGCTGGGGCGACAAGCGCGGGGTCGCGCTCGACCTCGTCGGGGTCGATCTGAACCCCAAGAGCGCGCCGGTCGCCGAAGCGCGGCTCGGCAGACGCGCGCGCTTTGTCACCGGCGATTACCGCGATCTGGCGGGCGAGGGGTGGGACATCATAATCTCGAGCCTCGTCACCCATCATATGACCCCCGATCAGCGGTCCGAATTCCTCCATTTCATGGACGTGGAGGCGGCGCGCGGCTGGCTGGTCAACGACCTTCACCGCCAGCGGCTGCCCTTCATGGGTTTTCCCCTGCTCGCCACGCTCGCGTGGGTCGACCCGATCGTCCGGCGCGACGGCCAGCTGTCGGTCGGGCGCAGTTTCCGGCGCGGCGAATGGGCGGTAATGCTCGGCGAGGCGCTGCCCGATACGGCGGCGCAATGCCGCATCTTCCGCAGCTTTCCCTATCGGCTCTGCGTCGAGCGGGTGCGGTGATCCCGCCCGACGCGCTGGTCATCGGCGCCGGGCCCGCCGGGGCTGGGGCCGCGATCGGGCTGGCGCGCGGCGGCGCGAAGGTCCTGCTGCTCGAACGCGCGCGCGAAACCGGCGACGCGCTGTGCGGCGGTTTCCTGAGCTGGCAGTCGCTGGCGCGCCTCGAAGAATTGGGGATCGATAGCGATGCGCTCGGCGGGCAGGTCGTGCGGCGAGTGCGGCTGTTCGCCGGGCGCGCGCGCAGCGAGACCATGCTGCCCGCAGTCGCGATGGGCGTATCGCGGCTGCGGCTCGATTCGGCCTTGCAGGCGGCGGCGATAGCGGCGGGCGCCGGGCTGGAGCGCGGGGTCCATGCGACCGCGCTGGAGGACGGCGCGGTGCAGACGCGGGACGGTGCGCGCCTGGCGGCACCGTCGGTCTTCCTCGCGGCGGGCAAGCACGGCTTTCGCGGGATCGCACGCGAGCCGGCGGCGTGGCAGCGCGCCGATCCGGTGATGGGGCTGCGGCTGCGCCTGCCGCCGCAGCCCGCGCTCGACCGGCCGATCGGCGATGCCGTCGAGTTGCACCTCTTCGATCGCGGCTATGCCGGGCTGGTGCGGCAGGAGGATGGCAGCGCCAATCTGTGCCTCGCGGTCCACAAATCGCGTTTGGATACGACGCCCGAGGCCCTGCTGCGCGCGCTCGGCGAGCAGAATCCGCACCTCGGCGAACGGCTCGCCTTCGCCGACTGGAGCGCGGCGATCGATGCGATCGGCCATGTTCCCTATGGCTGGCGCGACGGCGTCACGACGCCCGGCCTGTTCCGGCTGGGCGATCAGGCCGGGGTGATCCCGAGCCTGGCGGGCGAGGGCATGGGCATCGCGCTCGCCAGCGCCGAAGCCGCGGTGGCGGCATGGCGGCACGGCGGGGCGGGCACGGCGCCGGACTTTCAGCAGCGGCTGGCGGCGCGCATGGCGCGCCCCTTCGCGCTCGCCAATCTGGTGTGGCGGACCGGCGAAAGCCGCCTCGGCGCCGCGCCGATGGTCCGAATCGCCGCCTTTGCGCCGCCGCTGGTACGCGGGATGACGCGCGCGACGCGGCTGCCCGGCGGCTGACCCGGTTGTTGGTCCGGCCCTTGCAGACGCGGACGTCCGGCCCGATATTGTAACCGACGGCAGCGCAGCGACGAAATCGCCCGCTAGCCGCTAGGAGACACTCCATATGACCGACCCGAAAACGACGAAGCCGCTCGACCCGATGGCGCATCATGTGCTGCGCGAGGGCGGCACCGAGCGCGCCTTCACCGGCAAATATACCGACCATAAAGGCGACGGCGTCTATCGCTGCGCCGGCTGCGGCGAACCCCTGTTCGACAGCCGAACCAAGTTCGACAGCGGATCGGGCTGGCCGAGCTATACCGCGCCGGCCGAGGGCGGCGCTGTCACCGAGCTGACCGACACCAGCCACGGCATGGTGCGTACCGAAGTGCGCTGTGCGAAGTGCGAAGGCCATCTCGGCCATGTCTTCCCCGACGGCCCCGGACCGACCGGGCTGCGCTATTGCATCAACAGCGCGGCGCTTGACTTCGCGGACCGTGGGCAGGATGACGCCAAGACCGACGCGGGCTGACGGGCCAGCCCTCGTGCGGACGAGTTCGGGTTGACGCGGACAGGGACGTGGCGAGGGAAGGATATCGGCTTTGCGCCGCGAGAGACAGCAGGCTTCGTCAGGGAAATCGTCAGGTAGCGCCCAATCGGGCGGATCTCCTTCCAAGGGCGAGCCGCCGCGCTGGCGCGTCTGGCTGCGCCGTGCGGTGCGCTGGGGCCTCGGCCTCGCCTTCCTCGGCCTCGTCGCGCTCGCGGTCGCGGTCGGTATCGCGGTGCAGCGCATCCCGAGCTTCGAGGAGCTCAAGAAATCGCCGGCGGGCCAGACGGTGCGCGTCCACGCCGCCGACGGCACGGTGTTCCTGTCGCTCGGCCCCAATTACGGGCGCTGGCTGACGCTGCGCGAAACGCCGCAGGTAATGCAGGACGCGATGGTCGCGGTCGAGGACCGGCGGTTCCGCTATCACCCCGGGGTCGACCCCGTCGGGATGACGCGCGCCGCGGTCGTCGCGGTGCAGAACCGCGGCAGCGGCCGCCGCCTGCAGGGCGCCTCGACGATCACCCAGCAGCTCGCGCGCAACGTCTTCCTGTCGAACAGCTATACCTGGACGCGCAAGCTGCGCGAGATGGTGCTGTCGATGGCGCTCGAATGGAAATTCTCGAAGGACGAGATCCTCGAGCTCTATCTCAACAAGGTCTATTTCGGCGGCGGCAGTTACGGCATCGATGCCGCGTCGCGGCGCTTCTTCGGGCATAGCGCGACCCAGATGTCGCTGTCCGAGGCCGCGGTGGTCGCGGGGCTGGTCAAGGCGCCGTCGCGCTATTCGCCGACCGCCGACGCCGGCGCCGCGCTGGGCCGCGCCGGGGTGGTGCTGGCGGTGATGGTCGATGCCGGGGTGATCACCCAGGCACAGGCCGACGACGCCAGACCCGCCGACGTCCAGATGGCGCAGGAAACGGGCCAGAACAGCGCGCGTTACTTCAGCGACTGGGCGCTGCCGCAGCTCGACATGCTGATCGACGAAGGCAGCGAGGCGATCGACGTTTATACCACCATCGACCTCAACATGCAGCGCGCGGCGACCGCGGCGATCCAGGCCAATGTGCCCGGCGGCGCGCAGGGTGCTTTGGTGTCGATCGACCGCGACGGCGCGGTGCGCGCGATGGTCGGCGGCACCGACTATGTCGCGTCGAACTACAACCGCGCGACCCAGGCGACGCGCCAGCCGG
The DNA here is from genome assembly GCA_016793775.1 of Sphingopyxis sp. Taxonomy (GTDB): domain Bacteria; phylum Pseudomonadota; class Alphaproteobacteria; order Sphingomonadales; family Sphingomonadaceae; genus Sphingopyxis. Next base: position 161,751 of record JAEULK010000092.1, read on the forward strand.
GATCGGCGTGGAAGCTGTTCGTCTATATGGCCGCGCTCGAGGCGGGGTATAAGGTCGATGACGAAGTGGTCGACGCGCCGGTGACGATCCGCGGCTGGAGCCCGCGCAACTCGTCGGGGCGCTTCGCCGGCGCGATGGATCTGCGCACCGCCTTCGCCTATTCGGTCAACACCGTCGCCGCGAAGCTGGGCGACGAGGTCGGCACCTCTTCGGTCGCGAACATGGCGCGGCGCTTCGGCATTTCGACCCCGATCAACACCCAGCCCGCGATGGTGCTGGGCAGCAGCGAAGTCCGCGTGATCGACATGACCGCCGCCTTTGCCGCGGTGTCGCGCAAGGGCGTGTCAGCGGCGCCCTATGGCATTACCAAGGTCACCACCGCCGACGGCCGCCTGCTCTATCAGCGCGCGCCCGAGCGCGGTACGGTGCTGGTCGATAATTGGGTCGCCGCAGGGATCACCGACCTGATGCAGACCGCGGTCGCCACCGGCACGGGCCGCGCGGCGCAGATCGGCCGCCCCGTCGCCGGCAAGACCGGCACGACGTCGAGCAACAAGGACGGCTGGTTCCTGGGTTTCTCCAGCGGGCTGACGACGGGCGTGTGGATGGGCCGCGACGACGCCAAGGCGGTCGGCGGGCTGCAGGGCGGCCGCGCGCCGGCGAAGGCCTTTGCCGATTTCATGCGCGTCGCGGTCGCGCGGCGCCCGGTCGAGCAGTTCGATACCGAGGTCAAATTGCCCGACTGGCAGCTCGAGGAAGAGGATGACGCCTATTTCGGCGAGCCGGGCGAGGGCGGGCTGGTCGACGAGAACGGCATGCCGATCGAGCTGCCCTATGACGGCCGCCCGCCCGCGGCCCCCGATGATGGCGCCCCGCAGGAGGCGCCCGAGAATGGCCCGGTGCTCGACCAGCGCTGGCTCGACGAACAGACCGGGCGCCCCGAGCCGGCACCCAAGGCCCCGCAAACTCCCGCGAACAAGGCGCTGCCGCCGGCGGTGAAGAGTTCGACGGTGCGGGTGCCGCCGCGCGATGGGAGCAATCCGGGAAATTGACCCCGACCCTTTAAGGCCGAAACAATCTCCTCGTCCGTTTGTGTCGAGCGAAGTCGAGACACGCGAACGCAGCGCCGGCGTGTCTCGCCTTCGTTCGACGCAAACGGCAATTTTTGTCGGTGCAATCTAGCCGAATCTGTACCGATGCAGCCCGCGCCCTTCGCGTCGCAGCCAGGCGCGCGCCGCGGCGACATCGCCGTCGTGCAGTTCGTCGACCAGTGCGTGAAAGGCGCGGCCATGGTCCATGTGCTGCAAATGCGCGACCTCGTGCGCGACGGTCGCGCGGCGGACATGGTCGGGCGCCATCACCAGCCGCCAGCTGTAACGCAGATCGCCGGTCGCGGTGCAACTGCCCCAGCGGCTGCGCGGATCGCCGACCCCGACACGCCCGACGCCCAGGCCCGCGCGCGCCGCGATCGCGCGGCTTTCGTCCGCCATCAGCGCGAGCGCCTGCGCCTTCAACCAGCGTTCGACGCGCCGCCCGACGCCGTCGGCGGGACCGCCTAGGCGCAGTATGTCCCCGTCGAGCCGCACCGCGCGCGGCAGCGCCGGGTCCCAGTCGATGAGCCGGTCGATCCCGAACAGCGGCACCGACGACCCCGGGCCGACATCGACCGGCACCACCGCCTTGCCGACCTGTTCGGCGAGCCAGTCCTGCTGCTCGCTCGCCCAGCGCAGCGCCTTCGCCGCACTGCCGCGGCGCGGCAGGGTCAGCCGCAGCTCGGCGCGCGCGGCGTCGAAGACGAGGCGATAGCGGCGCGAACGCGCGTGATGGACCAGCCGCACAGGCCAGGCCTCGTCGCCGACGAAGATCAGCGGTGCCTCGGTCGCCGGTGGCGCCGAAAATTTAAACAATGCGTTCGACAAGATGATTTTCCAATGGTCCCGCGACCTGTTCGCCGACGGTCCAGCCGACGATCGACTGGCCGGCGCGGTGCACCGCGTCGCGATCGCCCGAGATGAGATGATGCCAGTCGGGCAGCGGCCGGTCCTCGGCGCGCAGCCGATAGGCGCAGCTCTGCGGCAGCCATTCGATGCCCCCGAGCTTCTTTTTCGTCAGCGTCAGGCAGTCGGGGACGTGGCGGCGGCGGTGCTTGTAATCGCCGCAGCGCGCGGTGCCGAGGTCGAGAAGGCGGCACGCGACATTGGTCGGATAGATGCGGCCCGTGTCCTCGTCCTCGATCTTGTGGAGGCAGCATTTGCCGCAGCCGTCGCACAAAGCCTCCCACTCGCCGGCATCGAGGCTGGCGAGCGGGGCTTCCCAGAATTTGCGCGGCGGCGTCACTTCACCCATTTCGCAAGATCGGCGGCGACCTTGTCGGGCGCGCCCTCGTCGGCGTCGGTCGAGGGGTCGTCGAGCGGCAGCGGCGCGAGCGGCTTGTCGTCGGGGTCCATCAGAAAGGCGATCTGGGTGTGGCCGACCAGATAACGATCGGGCGCCGACCCTTCGACCTTGCTGAAGCTGACGGCATAGCTGCGCGCGACCTTGGTGATCGTATCGATCGGCCCCGTTAGGCCGATCAGGCGCGGATGGTAGCGGGAGACAAAGGGTTTCAGCGCCGCGGGGGTGTCGCGTTCCGGATCGACGGTGATGAAGAGCGGCTGGACCTTCGCGCCGCGCACGGGATCGGCCTTTTCGAACTGGGCGAGCCCGCGCATCAGTTTCTGCACGTCGACCGGGCAGATGTCGGGGCAGAAGCTGTAGCCGAAATAGACGATGCGATATTTTCCGGCAAAGTCGCTGTCCTTGACCGTCTGGCCGTCCTGGTCGGTGAGCGCGAAGGGGCCGCCGATCCGCGCGCCTTTCAGCGGCGGTTCCGCGCTCGCCGCCGCCGATTGGCCGCCCGAACCGTCCGTCGGCGCGTCGCAGCCGGCCAGTGCCGCCATGGCGAAAAGGAGGAGGCTTGCGCGGGCAAGCTTTTGTCCGGTATTTGCGATGTTCATCATTGGGCCAGCCTTGCTGGGCTAGGCGCCGAAAATCAACCTTTGTTGTCGCCGGGTCGGCGGCGACCGCATCAGCAGGGTCCATGACAATGTTTCGTCGCGCCGCTTTCCGTCTTGCCTCCCTGTCGCTGGCGGGTGCCCTTATCGCCTTCGCTCTCGTGCCCGCGGCGCAGGCGCAGTTCCGCGGCGGCTATGGCTTTCTGCAGGCGGTAGACGACCGCGACGGGACCAAGGCGACCAACGCGCTGAAGGACGATCCCGCGATCGTGAACACGCGCAACCCCGACACCGGCGAGACCGCGCTGATCCTCGTCACCAAGCGCCGCGATTCGGTGTGGGTGCGCTTCTTGCTCGACAAAGGTGCCGACCCGGCGATCGGCGACCGGCAGGGCATGACCGCGCTGATGCACGCCGCACTGCTCAACTTCACCGACGCCGCCGAGGAATTGCTCAAGAAAAACGCGCCGATCGATCAGACGAACCGCCGCGGCGAAACCGCGCTGATCCTGGCGGTGCAGGCCAGGAACAGTGCGATGGTGCGGCTGCTGGTGCGCAGCGGCGCCAATCCCGACAAGGCCGATCATATCGCCGGCATGTCGGCGCGCGCCTATGCCAAGCGCGACGATCGGACGGGCCAGCTTACTGCCATGCTCGACGCCAAGCCCGATGCGCCGCTGCGCGACAATGGCGCGGTTTTCGGTCCCAAATAGGCGCTTCCGCTGGCGGAATGTGATAAGTGGATTGACAATCACACTGTGATGTGAATACTCTGTGCCATGTCCACCCAGCTCATCGAGCGCATCCGCGCCATCGTCGATGACGGCAGCATGTCCCGTTCGGGACTCGCACGCGCCGCCGGTCTCCACGCCAACAGCCTGCGCGACCTCGATTCGCCCGGCTGGAACCCCACCGCCGACACGCTGCGCAAGCTCGAGAATTGGCTCGCGCACGGCAGCGACCTGTCGCCGATGGCGACGCCCGAAGAAATCATCGCCGAGGCGCGCAACGGCCGGATGTTCATCCTCGTCGACGACGAGGACCGCGAGAATGAGGGCGACCTCGTCATTCCGGCACAGATGGCGACCCCCGATGCGGTCAATTTCATGGCGACCCACGGCCGCGGCCTGATCTGCCTGACCTTGACCAAGGCGCGCGTCGACCAGCTCGGCCTCGAACTGATGAGCCGCGCGAACGGCACCCGCCACGAAACCGCCTTCACCACCTCGATCGAGGCGCGCGAGGGCGTCACCACCGGCATTTCGGCCGCCGACCGCGCGCGCACCGTTTCGGTCGCGATCGACGGCGGCAAGAGCCGCGACGATATCGTCACCCCCGGCCATGTCTTTCCGCTGATCGCACGCGACGGCGGCGTGCTCGTGCGCGCCGGCCATACCGAGGCGTCGGTCGATATCGCGCGGCTCGCCGGGCTCAACCCGTCGGGGGTGATCTGCGAGATCATGAACGACGACGGATCGATGGCGCGGCTCGACGACCTCATTCCCTTCGCGCGGCGCCACGGGCTGAAGATCGGCACCATCGCCGACCTGATCGCCTATCGCCACCGCAACGACCGGCTGGTCGAATGCGTGTCCGACGAACCGTTCGAATCGGATTATGGCGGCGACTGGCGGCTCAAATCCTATCGCAACAAGATCGACGGCAGCGTCAATCTGGTGCTGCAAAAGGGCGCGATCGATCCCGACGGCGTCACCCTGGTGCGCATGCATCCGGTGTCGATCTTCGACGACATCATGGGCCGGCCGGGACCGAAGAAACGCCGGTTGCAGCGGTCGATGGACGCGATCGGCAAGGCTGGCGCAGGCGTCATCGTGATGCTGATGCGGCCGCTGCCGGGTTCGGCCGCCGCCGAGGAAATCCCGCCGCCGACCGGGGGCATGGACCTGCGCACCTATGGCATCGGCGCGCAGATCCTCGCCGATCTCGGCGTCCATGCGATGGAGTTGCTGACGCCGTCGCACAATAATCTCGTCGGGCTGGAGGGCTATGGGCTGTCCGTGGTCGGCGAACGTTCGATCCCCGGGGAGGCCGCATAATGGCGCATGTTCTGATCGTCGAAGCCCGTTTCTACAGCCACCTCAACGACATGCTGCTCGACGGCGTGCGCTCGGCGCTCGACGCCGAAGGGCATAGTCATGAGACGGTGACCGTGCCCGGTGCGCTCGAAGTGCCCGCGGCGATCTCGCTCGCCGCCGACAGTGGGCGCTATGACGCCTATGTCGCGCTCGGCGTGGTGATCCGCGGCGAAACCTATCATTTCGAGGTGGTCTCGAACGAAAGCGCGCGCGGCATCATGGCGCTGACGCTCGACGGCCTCGCGATCGGCAACGGCATCCTGACGGTCGAAAATGAGGAACAGGCGCTTGCGCGCGCCGACAAGACGCGCAAGGATAAGGGCGGCGAGGCGGCAAAGGCCGCGATCGCCATGCTGGCCCTGAAGGAACAATTCGGCATTGGTTGATCGCCCGCCCCCCAGCCGATACTCCGTCGTCGAACGCGGCGGGCGGCTGGTGGTGATTGATACGACGACCGGCCAGACCCCGCCGACCGCCGCGGAACGCATGGATGTGCACGACCGCGCGCTGGGGATCGAGCCGATCCGTCCCGCCCGGTCCAGCGCGGCCCCCGACATGTCGGCCGCCGCGCGTGCCGAATCGGGACTGAGCGCCCGCCCCGCCCCCACCGAACAGGCCGCGCGGCCCGCGCCGGCCGAGCGCCGGGCGCCCGCCGATCCCGGCAAGGCGCGCATGGCGGCAAAGGTCGCCGAAATGCAGAACCGGCCGTGGACGCAAAAGCCTGACCGCCAGGCGCCCAAGGCTGAGACCACCCCCGCCCCCGCGCGCATCCCCGAACGCCCCGCCCCGCCGGCACGCGGCCGCAAGACGATCGTCACCGGCAAATGGTGGGACAGCAAGGGGCCGCGCACCATCGAACTCGGCCCCAAGGGTCAGCAGGTGCTGAGCGGCGGCTTCGTGACCCTGTTCTTCGCGGCGCTGATCGCGGCGATCGTGCTGATGTTCATCGAGCCGATCATCCTGTTCGTCGCCGCCTTCCTGCTGTTCCGCTTTGGCGGCAACATCCTTGGCCCGATCGGCGCCGGCATCGTCGACAAGGCAGTGGCCGAGCGGGGTTAGCGGGTCATCGCCCCCGCGCAGGCGGGGGCGACGCCGTTATTTACGCCGGCTGCAACGCCGGATAGTCGGTATAGCCCTCGGGTCCCGGCGAATACCAGGTCTGCGGATTGTCGGCCGACCATTCGGCCCCCGCGCGGATGCGTTCGACGAGGTCGGGATTGCCGATGAAGGGGCGGCCGAAGGCGACCGCGTCGGCGAGGCCGCTGGCGAGCGCTTCCTCGGCGAGCGCGACATCATAGTCGCTGTTGAGGATCAGCGGCCCCTTGAACGCCGCGCGAATCGCGGGCGACTGTTTGGGCACGTCGGTCTTGCCGAAGGTGCCGTCGGGGCCGGGTTCGCGCAGCTCCAGAAAACCGATGTCGAGCGCATCGAGCGCCGCGGCGGCGGCGGTGAACAGCGGCGCGGGATTGCTGTCATCGACCCCCTGCGAATTGCCATTGGGCGAGAGCCGCACCGAGACGCGGCCCGCCCCCCACACGCCGATCAGCGCCTCGGTCACCTCGCGGAGCAGGCGGATACGATTGTCGACGGGGCCGCCATAATCATCGTCGCGCAGGTTGGAATTGTCGCGCAGGAACTGGTCGATCAGATAGCCGTTGGCGCCATGCAGCTGGACCCCGTCGAAGCCCGCCTTCTTCGCGTTTTCGGCAGCGTGCGCGTAGTCAGCAATCAGGCGCGGAATTTCAGTGAGTTCGAGCGGGCGCGCGACTTCGAGATCGCGGCGGCCGACCGGCGTATGCGCACGGCCCTCGCCCTGCGTCGCCGACGCCGAGACCGGCTGTTTGCCATCATTGAATACCGAATGGACCAGGCGGCCCATGTGCCACAGCTGCCCGACGATGCGCCCGCCGGCTTCGTGGACCGCGTCGGTCACCGGCTTCCAGCCCTCGACCTGCGCGTCGGTCCACAGGCCCGGCGCCGACGGCCAGCCGAGGCCTTCCTGCGAAATGCCCGTCGCTTCCGAAATGATCAACCCTGCCGAGGCGCGCTGGCGATAATAGTCGCGCGCGAGGTCATTGGGCACGAAGCCCGGCCCGGCACGACCGCGGGTGAGCGGCGCCATGACGATGCGGTTCGGCGCCTGGATGGCGCCCAGCTTGATCGGGTCGAAAAGCGATACGGACATGGAATTCTCCTCGTCGTCTTTTTTGAGCGACGCCCCCCGGGGCCATCGCTATGGGCTGCGAAGCTATGGACAGCAACCGCCCGGCGCAAGCATGGGTAGCAAAAGAAAATCTAACGACAGGACAAGCGGTGCGCGGGGACGGCGGAACGACAGGGACGGGACGCTGGGCCTTCGCCGCGCTGCTCGCGGGGAATATCGCGCTGTCGATCGGCGCGATGCTCGTGCGCCTCGCCGACACGGGGCCGACCGCCTCGGCCTTCTGGCGCATGACGCTCGCCGCGCCGGTGCTGATCTTCCTCGCCTGGCGCGAGACGGGGGGGCGGCTGCCGCCCCGCCCCGCCATGCTGATCGCCGCCGCCGCGGGCATCTTCTTCGCCCTCGACCTCGCCGCCTGGCACATCGGCATCCTCCAGACAAAGGTGGCCAATGCGACTTTGTTCGGCAATTGCGCCAGCCTGCTGCTCGTCATCTGGGGCATTTTCCTGACCCGCTCGCTGCCGCGCGGGTGGCAGGCGCTGGCGATCGGCCTCGCCTTCGCCGGCTCGGCGCTGCTGATGGGGCAAAGCTACGAGCTCTCGCCCGACTATCTGGTCGGCGACCTGCTCAGCCTGCTCGCGGGCGTCCTTTACACCGGCTATGTCATCCTGATGCAGCGCGTGCGCGGGACGATCGGCGCCTGGTCGGCGCTCGCCATCGCGTCGCTCGTCTGCCCGCCGATCCTGTTGTCGACCGCCGTCGCGCTCGGTGAGGTGATCGTGCCGCACAATTGGACGCCGCTGCTGCTGCTCGCGCTGACCAGCCAGATTATCGGGCAGGGGCTGATGATCTGGTCGTTGCCGCGCTTCACCCCGCTCGTCATCGGGCTGACCTTGCTGGTCCAGCCGGCGATCGCCGCGCTCGCGGGGTGGATCATGTTCGGCGAGCTGCTGGGGCCCGTCGACCTGCTCGGCGGCGCGATGGTCGGCGCGGCGCTGGTGCTGATCCGGTTGCCGAGCCGCGGCGAACGGCCTATCTGACGGCCATGGCTTCCATCCTGCCCGCCGACCCCACGCTCGAAGAGATTCGCGCCGCGCTCGCGCCGCTGATCGCACGGAACGCCGCCTTCGACGGTTTCGGCGAGGCGGCGCTGGCCGATGCCGCGGCGCGTCTGCACATCGACGCCGATGTCGCGCGGCTCGCCTTTCCCGGCGGCGGGCGCGACATGGTCGATGCCTGGTTTGCCGATATCGATGCGGCGATGGCGGCGAAATGGCCCGCCGAGGCATTGGCGACCCTGAAGATTCGCGAGCGGATCACCAATCTGGTCGAGACGCGGATCGACCTGTTGGCGCCGAATCGCGAGGCGCTGCGCCGGGCGCTGGCTTTGCTCGCGCTGCCGACCAATGTGCCGTTCGCGGCGAAGCTCGGCTGGCGCGCCGCCGACCTGATGTGGCGCCTCGCAGGCGATACCGCGACCGACTATAATCATTACAGCAAGCGCGCGATCCTCGGCAGCGTCTATGCCGCGACGATGGCGGCGTTCCTGAACGACGAGAGCGGCGGCCAGGCCGACACGCGCGCCTTCCTCGCGCGGCGGATCGGCGAGGTGATGCGTTTCGAAGGCTGGAAGCACCGCCGCGCCGCCAGCCGCATCGAACGCCCGAGCCTCGCGCGCTTCGTCGGGCGGCTGCGCTACCCGGGACGCTAGCCGGTTCCAATAAAGGACTGGCGCCGTGCGATCGATATTGATAATCGCTCGCAAATGACAGGCTTGCTCGACAAATCGGCGCTGGGCGTCGCGGTACGCATCAAACGCATCGACTGGACCGCCATGTCCGAGGACGAAGGCCGCCGGCTGCGCGAATTCGGCCTGATGGAAGGATGCGAGGTCACCCCGCGCCATCGCGGCAGCATCTTTTCGCGCGACCCGCTCGCGCTGAGCGTCGGACGTATGCAGGTCATCATCCGCGCCAAACAGGCTGCGGTGATCGAAGTCGAACCGATCGCGGCATGACGGGGGCCATCCCTTCGGTCGCGCTGGTCGGCAATCCCAATGCCGGCAAATCGAGCCTGTTCAACGCGCTGACCGGCGCGCGGCAGAAGATCGCCAATTATCCCGGCGTCACCGTCGAGCGCAAGGCGGGGCACGCGAGCTTCGCCGACGGCCGCCCGATCTCGCTGATCGATCTGCCCGGCACCTACAGCCTGACCCCCGCGAGCCTCGACGAGGCGGTGACGCGCGACGTGGTCCTCGGGCGCCAGGCCGGCGAGCGCAAGCCCGACGCGCTGATCGTCGTGGTCGATGCGGCCAATCTCGACAATCATCTCTGCTTCGCGCTCGAACTGCTCGCACTCGGCCTGCCGATCGTCGTCGCGCTCAACATGCTCGACCTGGCGGAACGCGACGGGCTGACGCTCGATCCCGCGCGGCTGTCGCGCGAGCTCGGCGTGCCCGTGGTGCCGACCGTCGCGGTGCGCAAGCGCGGGCTCACCGAATTGCTCGTGGCGCTCGACGTCGCGATCGAATCGCACCAGCCGCGCGAAGCCGGCGCCGCGCCGCTCGGCGACGCCCCGCTGCATCAGCGCGCCCGCGCGATCGCCCAGGCCGCGACGGTCGACGAGACCCCGGTGCGGCGCTGGACCCAGCGCGTCGACCAGGTCGTGCTCCACCCCGTTGCCGGCTTGGTCCTGCTCGTCGCGCTGATGTTCGTGATGTTCCAGGCGGTCTTTTCCTGGGCGACCCCCTTTGCCGACGGACTCGAAGCCGGGGTGGGCGTGGTCCAGAACTGGGTGGTCGAGACCGTCCCGGCCAATTTCCTGCGCGACCTGGTGGTCGAGGGGCTGCTTGCGGGCGTCGGCGCGGTCGTCGTCTTCCTGCCGCAGATATTGATCCTCTTTCTCTTCATCCTGCTGCTCGAGGCCTCGGGCTATATGGCGCGCGCGGCGTTCCTCATGGATGGACTGATGGGCAAGGTAGGGCTGTCAGGCCGCGGCTTCATCCCGCTGCTATCGAGCTTCGCCTGCGCGGTGCCCGGCATCATGGCGACGCGCGCGATCCCCGACGAAAAGGACCGGCTGACGACAATATTGATCGCACCGTTGATGACCTGTTCGGCGCGCATGCCCGTCTATACGCTGATCATCGGCGCCTTCATTCCCGCAGAAAAGGTCGGCGGCACACCGATCGGGCTGCAGGGCCTCGTGCTGTTCGGCCTATTCCTCAGCGGCATCGTCGGCGCGCTGCTCGTTGCGCTGGTGCTTCGCCGCTCGGTGACGAAGGGCAATGCGACGGGCTTCATGATGGAAATGCCGCGCTATCAGTGGCCGCGCGCGAACGACATCGTCATCGCGCTGTGGCAGCGCGCGTGGATATTCCTCCGCCGCGCGGGCACGATCATCGCCGCGACGACGGTCATCTTGTGGCTGCTGCTGAGCTTCCCCAAGGTTCCCGAGAACAGCCGGCTCAGTCAGGTCGAGTATAGTGTCGGCGGCCGGATCGCGAGCGGACTCGAAGTGATCGTCGCGCCGATCGGCTTCAACCACGACATCGCGGTCGCGTTGATCCCAGCGATGGCGGCGCGCGAGGTCGCGGTGTCGGCGATGGCGACGGCAAACGCGATCGACGCCGGCGATGACGAGGAAAAGATGTCCGAACAGCTCGGCACCGCGCTGCAGGGCAAATGGAGCCTTGCCACAGCGCTTGCCTTCCTCGCCTGGTTCGTCTTCGCGCCGCAATGCATTTCGACCATCGCGATCACCAAGCGCGAGACCAATGGATGGAAATGGCCCATGTTCATGGTTGGCTATTTGTTCCTGCTCGCCTATGCCGCTGCTGGTATCACGTATTGGACGGCCGTCGCCTTCGGACTCGGCTGATCCTCCCATTTTCAAGCGGAGCGGAGCGGCGGATGGCTGGCAGCGTCAACAAGGTAATTCTTATCGGCAATCTGGGCGCGGACCCGGAGATCAAGTCGTTCCAGAATGGCGGCAAGATCGCCAATATTCGCATCGCGACGAGCGAAAACTGGAAGGACCGCATGACCGGCGAGCGCAAGGAGCGCACCGAATGGCATAATGTCGTGATCAACGGCGAAGGGCTGGTCGGCGTGGTCGAGCGTTATCTAAAAAAGGGCTCGAAGGTTTATATCGAAGGCAGCTTGCGCACCCGCAAGTGGCAGGACCGCGACGGTAACGACAAATATACGACCGAGGTCGTGATCGCGGGTATCGGCGGCGCGCTGACGATGCTCGACGGCGCACCGGGTAACGGTGGCGGCGGATCGCGCGGCGGCGGCGGCGGTGGCGACTGGGACAATGGCGGCGGCGGTGGCGGCGGCTGGAACCAGGGCGGCGGCGGCTCGTCGGGTAGCGGCTCGTCGGGTGGCGGCGGCTTCGGCGGCGGTTCGGGCGGCGGCGGCGGACGTCCGCCGTTCGACGACGACCTGGACGACGACGTTCCCTTCTGAGCAACCGATCGACGATGGCCACTGACCTGCTGATCGCCGCCGACATCGCGCGCGGCGTGTGCCGGTTGTTCGCGCAGCAGGGCTTGGTCGCGATTCCCGAGGTGCCGCTGCCCAACGGGCGGCGCACGGACCTGACCGCGATCGACGCCAAGGGCCATATCACCATCGTCGAGATCAAGGTCAGCCGCGCCGATTTGCACGGCGACGGCAAATGGCCCGACTATTGCGACTGGTGCGACCATTTCTATTGGGCGCTCGCCGCGGGACTCGACCCCGCGATCCTCGACACCCCCGTCTACCGCCCCAAAACCTCGGGCCTGATCGTCGCCGACCGCTATGGCGCGGCTGTGGTGCGCGAGGCGGCGCGCTGCGACCTCGCGCCCGCGCGCCGCAAGGCCGAGCTGCTGCGCATCGGGCGGCTGGCGATGCGGCGGTCGATGGTCGCGAACGACCCTGAACTCGCCATGGGATGGGTCGAGGGTTAAAGCGGCTCGGTCCGCTCGTAAAAATATACCCAGACGAGGCCCACGACCGCGAAACCGGCCCACAGCATCAGCCCGATCGAAATCCCCGCGCCGAGCGCCAAGGGCATGGCGACAAGTACCAAGCCCAGCACCGCGACCGCGAACGCCCAGCGCAGATAGGATTTGCGCGGCCGCTGCGTGCGGGTTTCGACATATTGCACCGCGAGGACGATCAGGACGAGCAGGCTGACCGACGCCACCATCGCGAAGACGCGCACCGCCCAGTCGCTGGGGTCGCGCCACAGCTGCACCGCAGCGAGCAGGACGACGGCGAGCCAGAGCCAATTGCGCCCGCGTGCCATCGCCCCGCCCCACCCGGCCTCCGCGCTCATCCCCGCGCCTGCATCCGCGCGAGATAACGCGCGAGGATGTCGATCTCGAGGTTGACCGGGCGCCCCGCGGCGGCCTCGTCGAGCGTCGTCATCGCGCGCGTGTGGGGGATGATGTTGAGCGTGAATTGGGCGCTGCCGTCCGCCTGGTCGCTCACCTCGTTGACCGTTAGCGACACGCCCTCGACGGTGATCGAGCCCTTGGCGGCGATATGCGGCGCGAGCTCGGCGGGCGCCGATACGATCAGCCCCCAGCTGTCGCCGACCGGGGTGACCGAGACGATTTCGCCGACGGCATCGACATGGCCGGTAACGATATGGCCGCCAAGCTCGTCGCCGACGCGGAGCGCGCGTTCGAGGTTCAGGCGGCGGCCGACCGCCCACATGCCGCTCGCGGTGCGTGCGATCGTCTCGGCGCTGGCGTCGATCGCGAACCAGTTTCCGTCGCCGTCCTTGCCCTTGTCGATGACGGTCAGGCACGCGCCCGAACAGGCGATCGAGGCGCCGAGGTCGATCGTGTCGGTGTCGTAATCGGTGCCGATGACGAGGCGTGCGTCGCCGCGATCTTCGCGCGCGCGAACCGTGCCGATGTCGGTGATGATGCCGGTGAACATAGCTGCCCTCAAATGATCCTGATGCGCTCGTAGACGTCGAGCTGGTCGCTGCCAAGCAGGCGGCTGTCGGTCAGCCGCCAGCGGCCGTGCGCCGCAGCCAGGTCGGTCAGCCCGATATCGCCGAGCGCCGCCCTACCGACGCCGATCAGGATCGGGGCGCGATAGAGCAGCAGCCGGTCGACGCGGTCGGCGGCAAGGAAGGCGGAGGCCGCCCCCGCACCGCCCTCCACGAGCAGCGAATCGACGCCCTCGATGGCGTCAGGCGATGCGACCGCGGTCCAGCCCTCGGGCGCCGCGCCGCTGGTGAGGAGCAGGCGCTGCGGGCTGCGGCGTTCGAGGCCGGGCAGGCGCACGTCGAGCCGGGGCGAATCGGCGTCATAGGTCCCGCGCCCGACGAGGATCGCCTGATGGCGCGCGCGTTCAAAATGAGCGTGCGCGCGCGCGCGGTCGCCGGTGATCCAGCGGCTCGTCCCGTCGGCGCACGCGATGCAGCCGTCGAGCGAGGTCGCGAGCTTGAGCGTGACGAAAGGCCGCCCCTCGGCCTGCCGCGTCCACCAGGGCGCCATCACGCCGCGCGCCGCCGCCGCCGCCACGTTGAAGACGACGTCGATCCCCGCATCCTGCAGCCGCGCGATACCTTGGCCGTTGGTCCTTATATCGGGGTCCTGCGCCGCGATGACGACGCGCGCGACGCGCGCATCTATCAGCGCGTCGGTGCAACAGGGGCCGCGCGGGCTGGCATGGACGCAGGGTTCGAGGCTGACATAGGCGGTCGCCCCGCGCGCCGCAGCACCCGCGGCGGCCAGCGCCACCGCTTCGGCGTGCGGCCGGCCGCCGGGCTGGGTCCAGCCGCGCCCGATCACCCGGCCATCCTTGACCAGCAGGCAGCCGACATTGGGATTGGGAGCCGACGAAGGCCGGCCGCGCAGCGACAGCGCGATCACCGCCGCCATCCAGTCGGCATCGGCGGGCGGACGCCGCATCAGGGTTGGGGTTGGGCGACCGGCCCGGCCTTGGGGCCGCGCGCAGCGCGTTCGGCGAGCGTCGAGCGCTTGGGCGGTGCCGGCTTTTCCGCCAGCGTGTCAGCCTCGGCGCCCAGCGTCTCGCGCGTCACCTTGTCGGCCTCGGTCGAATCATAGTCGACCCCCAGCCCGTCGGCGAGCCGCTGGAACTCGGCGCGGCGCTTGGCGTTGGCGCGCGTCGTTTCCTTGGCGCGCTCGACCCACTCGGCGCGCACTTCCGCCGCACTGCGATCGCCTTTCCAATTCTCGAAATAGACGATGCCGAGCTTCGGCTCCTCATAGGGGATCAGATATTTGGAGAAGCCCCAGAAGATGAGGATCGGCAACACGATCGCCAGCCCCCACACCGCCCAGCGATGCGGACGCGGCTCGCGGACATAGGCCCAGAAATCGGACAGGCCGCCGCTGACGTCCCAATGGCTCAACATTCCCATGACTCCGATTTAGGCGATGTCGCGACGATTTGCGAGAGGCAGGGTGACGAGGCGCCGTCGCGCGGCACCGGTGTCACGATTGCAAAAAATGCAATAGCAAATGCTTATTTCGCAGTTGCACAAATTTTTGTGCGCTGCAATATGAGCATGCCTTTTAGGCATCCTCTCCCAAAACTTTCACGGGCCACCTTCGGGTGGCCCTTTTTTTGTTTGCGCCGCATCGACGCATTTGCGTCATTGATAACGCTAACGAACCAATCAGGATTGTACGGGCGTGCACGTCTCGAACCGGCGGACTTCGGCGATAAAGCTGCCCGGAAGGGGGGTCGCGCCGCCGCTGTCCATGTCGATATGGGCATAGCTGATCTCGATATCGGTGAGCCGCTTCTCCCCCCGAAAGACACCGCAGTGCAAAGTGAAATGGTCGCGCCCGAATCGGCTGATTCGCGCCGCGATGGTGATCAGCTCGTCGAGTCGCGCGGGCGCATGATAATCGATCTCGCAATGCGTCTCGCGAATGTCGGTGCCATATTGATGGAAATAGGGACCGGGCTGCCCCTCGCCGAGCGCGCGGAAATATTCGGTCACCCCGATATCGGCATAGACGAGATAATGGGCGTTAAAGACGATATTCTGCCCGTCGATCTCGTTGAAACGCACGCGCACCGTCTCATGGACGCGAAAATCGCCGAGCGACACTTGCTCGATGGGCATATCAGGCGGCGAGCGCGGCGGGGGTACGGTCGAGCGGCGCGCACGTCGCTTCGAGCCATGCGCGGTCGTCGCCGTCCATGCCCGGCGCCAGTTTCTCGAACACCGCAGCGTGATAGGCGTCGAACCAGTCGGCCTCGGCGGGCGAAAGCAATGCTGTGTCGATGAGATTCTGCGCGATCGGCGCGAAGGTAATCGTCTCGAACCCCAGCATATCCTCTTCGGCACCGTCGATGCTCTGCGGCACGACGATCACCAGATTTTCGATGCGGATGCCGAAATGCCCCGCCTTGTAGTAGCCGGGCTCGTTTGAGAGGATCATGCCCGCATGCAGCACCTCCTCCGTCCCCGCCTGCCCGCCCGAGGGCTTGGCGATGCGCTGCGGCCCTTCGTGGACGGCGAGGTAGGTGCCGACGCCGTGACCGGTGCCATGCGCATAATCGACCCCGTCGGCCCATAGATATTGGCGCGCGAGGATATCGAGCTGGCTGCCGCGCGTTCCCTTCGGGAAGCGCGCCATGGCAAGCGCGATATGGCCTTTCAGCACCTGGGTGAAGCGGCGGCGCATTTCGGCGGTGGGCGTACCGATTGCTATCGTCCGCGTGATGTCGGTGGTGCCGTCGGCGTACTGCCCGCCCGAATCGACGAGATAGAGCGTGCCTGTCTCGATCGCGCGGTTGGTGGTCTCGTCGACCTTATAATGCGGCAGCGCGCCATTGGGGCCGGCGGCCGATATGGTATCGAAGCTGAGATCGACGAGTCCACCACCCGCCTCGCGGAAGTCGCGCAGCTTGGCCGCCGCGCCGAGTTCGTCGAGGCCGCCCTGCGGCGCGACATCCTCCATCCATTGCAGGAAGCGGGCGACCGCGACGCCGTCGCGGACATGCGCGGCGCGGGTGCCATTGAGTTCGGTATCGTTCTTGATCGCCTTGGGCAGCACCGCGGGATCGCGGTGGCGCTCGATCTTCGCGCCCGCCGCCTCGAGCGCGGTAAAGATCGCCGCGACTGCCGAGCCGGGGTCGACCGCGACCTTCTTGTCCTGGAGCGCCGCGAGCGCCGCTTCGAACGCATCGCGGTCGTGGATGCACACGCTGTTGCCGAGATGCGCGCGCACCGCGTCGGTCATCTTTTCAGGCGCGATGAACAGGTCGGCGGTGGCATCGGCGTGGAGCAGCGCGAAGGCGAGCCCGACCGGCGTGTGGCTGACATCCTGCCCGCGGATGTTGAAGGTCCAGGCGATCGAATCGAGCGCGGTCATCACCGCGGTGTCGAGCCCCTTCGCCTTCAGCCAGTCGGCGATGACCGCCCGCTTATCAACCGCGCTCTGACCCGCAAGCTTGACGTCATGCACCGCGACCACCGCATCGCTCGGCGCCGGCTGGTCATCCCACACCGCATCGATCGGATTGCTGCCTACCGCGACCAGTTCGGCGCCCTTCGCTGCCAACGCCGTCGCGGTCGCATTGGCCCAGTCGATGCCGTGCAGCCAGGGGTCATAACCCACCTTCTGCCCCGCGCTGACGTTGGCGCCGAGCCATTCGGCGACGCTCGACGCCGGCACGCCGACATAGTCGAACAGCCCGCCATCGACCTGGTCGCGCACCTGCACCGTATAGCGGCCGTCGATGAACACCGCGGCCTTGGCGGGCAGCACCGCCGCCGTCCCGGCCGAGCCGCCGAAACCGGTCAGCCACGCCATGCGCTGCGCATAGGCGCCGACATATTCGCTCATATGCTCGTCGCTGATCGGCACGACAAAGCCGTCGAGACCGCGCTTCGCCAGTTCGGCGCGCAGGCGGGTCAGGCGGTCTGCATGGACGGGGCTGGACATGGCGGCTTCCTTGTTCCTACATCGCGGCCATCGCGCCCATCGGGGCGACACCGCGGGGATTTTGAGTGATGCGCGCTATTTGGATGTTCCTGGCGGCAATTGCCACCCCGCTTGTCGCGACCCCCGCCGCTTTCGCCGAAGAGAAAGAGACAAATTTGACCGATCCGATCGCCGCCCCCGTCGCGGACAAGCGCCCGCACGACATGACGCTGCACGGCAAGACGCTGTCCGACCCCTATCATTGGCTGAAGGACGAAAGCTATCCGGTCGTCGATGACAAGGACGTCCTCGAATATGTGAAGGCGGAGAATGCGTATTTCGACGCCGAAATGAAGCCGCATGCCGCGCTGGTCGAAACCCTGTTCCAGGAGATGAAGGGCCGGATCAAGGAGGCCGATTCGTCGGTGCCGCAGAAGGACGGCGACTGGGTTTACTGGGTCGAATATGAGGAAGGCGCCGAATATAAGAAATGGTACCGGAGGCCCGCTGCGGGAACCGGCGAGGCGGCGCTGATCCTCGATGAAGTCGCGATGGCGAAGGACAAGGAGTATTTCCGCCTCGCCGAACTGTCGATCAGCCCGAACGGCAAGCTGATGGCCTATTCGTTCGACGACAATGGCTCCGAACGCTTCGAGGTGCGCATCCGCAACCTCGAAACCGGCGACATGCTGCCCGACGTCATCCCCGGCACTTTGTCGTCGCTGATCTGGACCGCGGGCAATGATGCTTTGCTCTATGGCCTCGCCAACGAGAATTGGCGCACCGACAATGTCCGGCTGCACAAGCTGGGCACGCCGATTTCGGACGACAAATTGCTCTACAAGGAGCCCGACATCGGTTTCGGGGTGGGCATCGGGAAAACTGCTGCCGACAATTATATCGTGATCGCGACGGGCGACAACGAGACGAGCGAAGTCTATCTGCTTCCCGCCGACAACCCCGAAGCGCCGATGCAGCTGGTGTCGGCAAGGAAAAAGGGCCGCGAATACAGCGTCGATGAACGGAACGGCACGCTCTACATCCACACCAACGACGAGCATCCGAACTTCCGCGTCGCGACCGCCAGCGTGAAGGCTCCGGACACATGGAAGACGCTGATCCCCGGCTCGGACCATAGCTACATCACCGGCTTCTCGGTGTTCCGCGATTATTTCGTGCTCGAAGCGCGCGAGGACGGGCTCGATCAGGTCGATGTGCGCAAATATGACGCGCCGCTCACCCCGGGCCGGATCAAATTCCCGGCCGCGACCTATGTCGCAGGGCTCGGCGACAATCCCGAATATCATCAGGACAAGCTCCGCCTCGACTATGAATCGATGGTCACCCCCGACACGGTCTATGATTACGACCTCGCGAGCGGAAAGCTCGAGACGCTGAAGGTGCAGGAGATTCCTTCGGGTTACGATGCGACGCAATATGTAACCGAACGGGTTAACCTGTCCAGCCGCGACGGCAAGACGATGATCCCCGCCTCGCTCGTCTACAAGAAGGGGACGAAGCTCGACGGCAGCGCGCCGATGCATCTCTATGCCTATGGCTCTTACGGCTACCGCGTGCCGCCGGGCTTTTCGACGACGCGGCTCAGCCTCGTCGATCGCGGCATGGTCTATGCGATCGCGCATGTCCGCGGCGGCGACGATCTGGGGCGTGAATGGTATCTGGAGGGCAAGACCGACCAGCGCAAAAACACCTTCAACGACTTCATCGACGTCGCGAAGGGCCTGATCGCCAAGAAATACACCAGCGCGGGCAAGATTTCGGTCGAGGGCCGCTCGGCGGGCGGACAGGTGATGGGGGTGATCTATAATGAAGCGCCCGAATTGTGGGGCGCGGTGCTCGCGGGGGTGCCCTTCGTCGATGTGATCAACACGATGGTCGACGAGACGCTGCCGCTGACGCCGGGCGAATGGCCCGAATGGGGCAATCCGATCACCGACAAGGCCGCGTTCGACTATATGCTGAGCTACAGCCCCTACGACAATGTCACCGCCAAAGCCTATCCACCGATGCTGGTGTCGGCGGGGCTCAACGACCCGCGCGTGACCTATTGGGAGCCCGCCAAATGGGTCGCCAAGCTGCGCGCGACGCGCACCAATGACGCAACCTTGCTGCTGCGCACCAACATGGGCGCGGGCCATGCGGGGAAGTCGGGCCGCTGGGGCGCGTTGCGCGAAGATGCCGAGGAGTTCGCCTTTGTGCTGACGCAGTTGGGGGTAGAGAAGTAGGAGCGGTCAGGGAAGCGCGATACCGCGTCGCAACAGCCGTTCTCGCGTTCCGGGGCAAAGCCGCATTCCGGGCCGCATTTCATCGAACATCCGTCGGCGCTCGGTCGGAGTGTAACGCCATTTCAACCCGTACCAAAGCCAGATGAGCTTCCAGTTTCGCTGCAGCGCGCGTTGCTGGAACATCGCGGGCTGCCGGAGTTCGGCGATCAACGTTTCGTCGATCATGTGCTGAGGTAGCGCGCCGCTCTGCTCGAAGATTGCTATGCGCCCATCGTCGCAGAGCGAGGCGTCGGCCAGATCACCGCGCTCAATGGCCGCGCTGATCGTTAGAAAGCACGTCACCACGAAGAAAAAGGCCGCCAGCACCGGGGGCAATATGATCCACGCGATCAGACGGCAAACAGTCAATCCAGATACGCCCGCGCGACCAACTCGCGCTCCAGCGCCTCCGCATCCACAAAAAGGTGTCCCGCAATCCCCTCCGATTCGGCGCCCGCAACATTCGCCGCGACATCGTCGATGAAGAAGGCCCCCGCCGGGTCGATGCCGAATCGCTCGATCGCAAGGCGGTAGATCGCGGGGTCGGGTTTCATCATCTTCTCGGTGCCCGAGACGATCACATCGCGGAACCGCTCGAACACCGGTTGGGTCGGACGGAAGCCTTCCCAGAAATCATGGCCGAAATTGGTGATCGCGAAGAGCGGCACGCCCGCGGCGTCGAGCCGCTCGACCAGGTCTAGGCTGCCCGGCACCGGCCCGGGGATCGTCTCGTTGAAGCGCGTGCCATAGGCGTCGATCAGCGCGGCGTGATCGGGATATTCAAGCTTTCGCTCAGCCACCATCTCGGCGGCGGGGCGCCCGGCATCGTGCTGGAAATGCCACCCCGGCGTGATGATATTGCCGACAAAATATTCCAGTTCGGCCGGATCGGCAATCAGCTTGGTGAACAGATGCCGCAAATCCCATTCGAACAGCACGCGGCCGACGTCGAAGATGACGCAGCGATCGATCATGCCGCCGCCAGACACGCGAAAGCGCCGCCGGAAGGGTCCGACGGCGTTACGCGGTTCAGCAAAAGCAAACGGGGCGGTTCAGCCCCGCGCAGGGGCATCAGCCCTGGCGCGCCTTGAAGCGGCGGTTGGTCTTGTTGATCACATAGGTCCGGCCACGGCGGCGGATCACGCGGTTGTCCCGGTGGCGGTCCTTCAGCGACTTCAGGCTGTTGCGAATCTTCATGGCTCTAATCCGATTGGTCTGGCGTTGTACGCGAAGCGGCGCAACTATGGGGACGGGCGGCAAAAGTCAACCGGGATTGGCCTCAAATCGTCGCCCCCGCGAAGGCGGGGGCCGTTGGCAGTCTTGTCCTATGTGGATGCGTAAAACGACAGC
>JAEULK010000048.1 GCA_016793775.1 Sphingopyxis sp.
CACCACGCTCGATCACGAACGGCTCAAGACAGGCCCACTCCTCGTCGCTCATCAATCCCCGGATCACGGCAGCCTCCTCAAAAGCTACCGTGAATCAGAAACTACCACGCTTGGGAATCCCCTTTGTCAACGCCTCCTAAGCTCGCTTCCCCGTCGAAATCCGGCGAAATCCCCAGCGATTGCTGCTGAAGTGACCGCCTTTCGCAAGGCGCTGGCCGAAGGCACTTCGGTTGAAGAGGAGCGGCTTAATAGGCTCTGTTCAATCTGGTCTCTTGATCTGTCGGCGCTAACCGTCGCGCAGCACTCCAAGCTTGCTATGCGCATTGAAGTTAAGGCGCACGACTTAGCTGGTATATCAGCGGCGGCCGATCTTGCCGCTGTCGCGCAGCTTGGCGCTGCGAAGAAGAAAAAGCTCTGTTTGGATCTTTCGGCATTTGTCGCGTCCGAATTGGGAGTCGAGGCAGCCCCTGCCGATTTGGTCGGAGCATTCGTTGCTGAGGCGGTTGATAGTCTCATTTTTCGCGAGGCTTTGATCTACCGGGATTGGCAGGATGCACTTGGGGACGCCATGATTAAACCCGATGAAGATTCGATCCGACGCTTTCGGATCATTGGGTTTGCGGACTTTGAAAAGTTGATCGAGGAACGCGAGACGCCATGGCTAGAAGTTTTCGCTGCCAGCATAGACGATATCGATCTGGAGAATGCCGACCCAAGAGACTTTCGGTCCCATCAGTTGCGAAGGCTTGCTCGCGCTGCCGCTGCCATTTTGGTGGCGGCGTCACGGGAACCGGACACGCCTGTTGGTCCGGATGTATTGGCTACTGCGAATAGGCTCATCGCTTCTCTCTCAACGGAGGAAGCTGCGAGTTGATTTCGCCGATGGCGTTTTCGATCATGCGTTGCTCTGTCGCTGACGCTGTGCAATAGGCGCCGCCCCGCGCGCCACTCGGCTCCCGCACAGGAAACCCGCCATGGACAGCCTCTCCAGCGCCACCGCGCTCGGCCTCGATTTCGGCACGACCAACACGGTCGTTGCGCTCGCCGACGGGCAGGGAGGATCGCGACTCGTCGATTTCGTCGGTGAGGAGGCGACCGGTCCCGTGTTCCGTTCGGCGCTCTGCTTCTGGGAAGAGGAGCGCGCGTGGCGGGGGATCGCGTCGGAGGCGGGGCCATGGGCGATTTCGGAATATCTGCAATCGCCGCTCGACAGCCGCTTCGTCCAGTCGTTCAAGAGCGTCGCGGCCAGCCCGCTGTTCGAGCGCGCCTTGATCTTCAACCGGCCGTTCCGTTTCGAGGATATGGGGCGGCTGTTCCTCCAGCGCCTCGTCGCGCATTCCGGCGGCCGTCTCGACACCCGCCCGCGCCGTGTCATCGTCGGGCGCCCGGTCGAATATGCCGGCGCGCGCGCCGACCCCGCGCTCGCGCGTCAGCGCTATGACGCGATGCTCGATGGCTTTGGCGTCGAGCTTCACTATGTCCACGAACCGCTCGGCGCCGCGCACAGCTATGCGTCGCGCCTCACCGAACCCGCGACGATCCTCGTCGCCGATTTCGGCGGCGGCACCACCGACTTTTCGATCGTCCGCATCGCGGAGCCGGGCGCGCCGCGGCGCTGCGTGCCGCTCGCCTCGTCGGGGGTCGCGATCGCCGGTGACCGTTTCGACCGCCATGTCGTCGACCGTCTCGTCCTGCCTTTGCTCGGCAAGGGCAGCCGCTATCGCTCGTTCGACAAGATCCTCGAAATCCCCGGCGGTTATTTCGCCGACTTTTCGGACTGGTCGCGGCTTGCGCTGATGCGCAACCGCCGCACGATCGACGAACTGCGCCGCCTGCAGCGTGAGGCGCTCGAACCCGACCAGATCGAGCGGATGATCGCGCTGATCGAGCATGAACAGGGCTTCCCGCTCTACGACGCGGTCGGTCGGGTCAAACGTGCGCTGTCGAGCGAGGAGGAGGCCGAATTTCATTTCGCCGGCGGCGGGGTCGAGATCGGCGCGACGATCCGCCGCGCCGATTTCGAAAGCTGGATCGCGGGCGACCTCCACAGCATCGAAGCCGCGATGGACGTCGCGCTCGCCAAGGCGGGCGTCGATCCCGCCGCGATCGACCGCATCTTCCTCACCGGCGGTTCGTCGCTGATCCCAGCGATCCGCGCGATCTTCGACCGCCGCTTCGGCGCCGAGCGCATCGCCACCGGCGGCGAACTCACCTCGATCGCCCACGGCCTCGCGCTGATCGGCGACGAACCCGATCCGTCAGAATGGGCCGCGTGACGCCGCTTAGGGTGTGGACGCCGGTGCCGCCAGTTCGGTCTTGAGAAACGCGACGATCTTGGGCCAGCTGTCGCCGCGCGCAGCCATATTTCCCGCTTCGCTGCCGCCGCCGAAACCGACCCATCGCTTCGCATCGGCGGGATTGGCGAACGGCACACCCATCACACCGTGCCCGGCGTCCTTGTAGCGGAGCACGATCGGCGCGTTGGCGCCCTTGGCTTTCGTCCGCGCGACGATCTGGTCGGTCATCGGACAGCTCGGCCAGAGCTTCTCGGCCTCACCGCAGACGAGCAGCAATTTACCCCGAAATTTTTCGACCGGAATGATCGCGCCGGGGTTCCGGTCCAGTTCCCTCAGTCCGCCCTCGAATACCGCCATCAGCCCGCGGTCGTCGGGTCGGCCCTTATAGGCGAGATGCGGCACCGGCTCGCCCTTGTCGCTCCATGACGAATTGAACGAGCCGAGCATGTAATTTTCGCCCGCCATGCCGTCCCACACGACGCTCGACGGCATGCCGAGTGCGGCGGCGCGGATGCCGGGGGTGCGTGTCGCGACGAGCAGCCCGGCTTCGGCGCCCTTCGAATAACCGACGATGCCGATGCGGCCGGCGTCAACCCCGGGTTGCTTCTTCAGCCAGTCGATGCCGCGCGCGAACTCCTCGAGCGGGATATTCTTGAGCTTCGCCGATTTACCCGGCGCATTATGATAGGCGAGCTGGAGCGTGCTGAAACCGGCGGCCTGCAACGCGAGGGCCTGCGCGCGCATATCGCTGCCAAGCCCGCCTTCGGAGCCGCCGAGCAGCAGGATCGCCGGATGCGGACCCGCGCCGGACGCCGGATAATAATTGGCGAAGATGCTGTTCGCGGCGATCCGCTTGCCCGTCGGTCCGGCCTCGGCAAGCTTCGCCGGGGCAGGGTCGGCGGTGAGCATATAGATGAAGCCGCCGCCGCCCACGGCGACGAGCGCACCGACGACGCCCAGCACGATCTTCCATCTTCGTTTCATCTTACACCCCTTCCGCTACTGTATTGTCGATATAGTACAGTTTGGCGAATAGCCAGATAAAAAGGGGCCGCGCACGGCGGCCGATTCCTGTCCTCGGCGAAGCGAGATCAGCCGGCGAATCGCTCGGCATGGTCGGCGCGCAGCTGCGCCCAATTGTCCCAATGCGGCTTCGCGATCATGCCACGCAGCTTCGCTTCGAGCACGTCGACATGCGCGTGCCAGCCCGCGCCGACATTGAACCGCACGACCGGGTCCTCGATACATGTTTGTGGACGATCGTCAGCAGTATCCCCTCGGCCTTTTCGGACAGGGTGAAGGTCACGCCGCCGGTGCGGCCCCAGGTGATGGCAAGCTGGCGCGGGGCTTCGATGTCGACGATTTCGCAATCCATGCGGTGCTCGGCGCCCATGCCTTCGGGGCGCTCGCCTGGCGGGTCGGTCAGCTCGTCGTTGCACCAAGGCCAGGGTGACCGGCGCACCGACCTTTTCCTCCATCGCGCCCGCCGAGCCATTGCCGGCGCAGCTCGCCGTCGGTCAGATAGGACCAGACGCGCTCGATCGGCCCGGGCAAAACCCGCACGATCGTCAGCGTCGCCGGCTCGGTGAGCAGGCCATGATGGTCTTCGGCAAGCATGGCGGTCATCGTTTTCCTCCTTCGTTCCCGGGGAGGGGTTTCTGCCTTTGGGTTGGGGGTGGCGGTCGCGCGCCCAGGCCTCGACCGCGACCTGCATCGAGGTGCGCCCCACCTTGCGCAGTCGGGCATAGACCGACACCTCGTCGCCGACGAAGACGGGGCGGTGGAAGGTCATGCCCTCCACCGCGATCGTCACCGCCCGGCCGCGCGCATGATGCGACGCGACCGAGGAGGCGGCGAGATCCATCTGCGCCATCAACCAGCCGCCGAAGATATCGCCATAGACATTGGCATTGGCGGGCATGGCGGTGACGCGCACCGCAAGTGCGCCCTCGAGCTGCGCTTCAGGCTGCATCATAGGCCCCCTTGACGCGCAGCCGCTGCGCCGCCGCGACCATCGCGATCAGCGCGGGGCGGACCTCGTCCCATTTGCGCGTCTTGAGGCCGCAATCGGGGTTCACCCAGATCTGCCCGGCGGGCAGCCGCTCGCTCGCGAGCTTCAGCAGCGCGGTCATCTCGGCCTCGGCGGGGGTGCGCGGCGAATGGATGTCATAGACCCCCGGCCCGATCTCGTTCGGATAGGCATAGTCGGCAAAGACATCGAGCAATTCCATCTGCGAGCGCGCGGTCTCGATCGAAATGACGTCGGCGTCCATCGCGCCGATCGACGCGATGATGTCGTTGAATTCCGAATAGCACATATGGGTGTGGATCTGCGTGTCGTCGGCGACCCCGGAGGCCGACAGGCGGAATGCCTCGACCGCCCAGTCGAGATAGGCCCGCCATTAGCCGCGGCGCAGCGGCAGGCCCTCACGAAGGGCGGCTTCGTCGATCTGGATCACCGCCGCGCCCGCGGCCTCGAGGTCGAGCACCTCGTCGCGGATTGCGAGCGCGATCTGGCGGCAACTGACCGCGCGCGGCTGGTCGTCGCGGACGAACGACCAGTTGAGGATTGTCACCGGCCCGGTCAGCATGCCCTTCATCGGCTTGTCGGTCTGGTCCTGCGCATAGCGCCACCATTCCACCGTCATCGGCACCGGGCGCGAGACATCGCCATAGAGGATCGGCGGCCGCACGCAGCGCGAGCCATAGCTTTGCACCCACCCCGCCTGCGTGAAGGCGAAACCGGCCAACTGCTCGCCGAAATATTGCACCATGTCGTTGCGCTCGAACTCGCCATGGACGAGCACGTCGAGCCCGATCTCCTCCTGCCATTTGATCGCGGCGCGGGTTTCGACGCGCAGATATTGGGCATAGGCGGCATCGTCGATCTCGCCTTTCATATGCGCGGCGCGCGCCTTGCGGACCTCGGGCGTCTGCGGGAAGGAGCCGATCGTCGTCGTGGGAAAGGCGGGCAGGGCGAGCCTGTCCTGCTGCAAGGCGCGGCGTTCGGCAAAGGGTGAGCGGCGTTCGACCATCGCGGCGTCGATGCCGGCAAGCCGCGCCTGCACCGCCGGGTCGTGGATAAGCGGCGAACCGCGGCGAGCCTCAGCAGCGGTCCGCGCGGCGGCGAGTTCCGCGGTGACGCTCTCTTCACCCGCGTTCAGCGCCCTGGCGATCGTCGCCAGCTCGCCGATCTTCTGCACCGCGAAGGCCAGCCATTGGCTGATTTGGGGATCGAGCTTCTTTTCCAGCGCGAGGTCGATCGGCACATGGAGCAGCGAGCAGGAGGGGGCGAGGATCAGGTCGCGCGTTGCTGCGATCGGCCCGATGCGCGCCAGGACCACGTCGAGATCGGCCCGCCAGATGTTGCGACCGTCGATCACGCCGAGCGACAGCAGCGTGGTTTTCGGCATGCGGGCACAGACCGGGCCCAACTGCTCGGGCGCGCGGACGAGATCGATGTGCAGTCCATCGACCGGCAGCCCTGCCACCAGTCCCAAATTCTCACCGAGCCCGCCGAAATAAGTGGTCAGCATCAGCTTGATATCGGCGGTCGCGAGCCGCGCATAGGCGTCGGCGAAGGCGGTATGCTGGGCGTGATCGAGATCGAGCACGAGGCAGGGTTCGTCGATCTGCACCCAGTCGGCGCCCGCATCGGCGAGCGCCGCGAGCAGTTCTTCATAGACCGGGAGCAGCGCGGAAAGCAGCGTCAGCGGTTCGACTCCGCGCCCCTTGGCGAGGATCAGATAGCTGACCGGGCCGAGCAGCACCGGGCGGGTATGATAGCCGAGCGCCCTGGCCTCCAGAAATTCATCGACCAGCCGCGTCGAGGACAGGCGGAAGCGCTGTCCGGCCCCCAGTTCGGGCACCATGTAATGATAATTGGTGTCGAACCATTTGGTCATTTCCTGCGCGGTCGCATCGAGACCATGCGCGCAGCCCTCATGGCCCGCCGCGCCCTGCGTCCCGCGCGCCATCGCGAAATAGGTGTCGAGACCGACCGGCCCGCCGTCCCATAGGTATCGCACCGGCACCGCGCCCACCATGGCCGAGGTGTCGAGCACATGGTCGTAGAGCGAGAAATCGCCCGAGGGCAGGATATCGGCGCCCAGCGCGCGCTGGCGGGCCCAGGTCGCGGCGCGCAGCGCGGCGGCGCCTTCGCGCAGCTCGGTTTCGCTCTTCTTGCCGGCCCAATGGCCTTCGAGCAGGAATTTCAGTTCGCGGCGCGGGCCGATGCGGGGGAAGCCGAGGGTGGCGACGGTGATGGCCATATATCTTACCTTGATTGGGCAAGGGACGGGCCGGCACGTATGCAACGACGAACGCGCCCGGCGGGACAAGCCCGGACGCAGCCATGCATGCGACCAGACCGGACACCCCGCCGGAGGACGTTATCTGACGAGGCAGGTCTCCTGGCTCGCGGATCGACGCGGGGGTCTGGCCTTCCCGGTTCCTTGCCGAACCAGTGACACGTATCGACCACCGCTCACCGCTTACAGTTGCGGGGGCAGCGCCGGCCTTGCCCGTTCGGGCGCACCGGCTTCCCGTCTTAGCCCCATGCCCTGCCGGACGCGGGGAACCTCGACCCGCCTAGAATAGGGGGAAGGCGCCGCCTGTCAATCCACATATAAAGATTTCTTTATATCATAGTTCGGACCGGTGCGTCGATTGCTAAGGGGGTCGCCAGGACGATCTTTTTTCGGTTATGCTCGGGCGATGCTGACCACCCTGATCTCCGCGCTCGCGATGAGCCTCGCCGCCCAGGCTCCGACCATTCCCCCGCAAGCGACGCAATTGCCGCCCGCCCCCGCGCCGATCACCGCGCCCGCCGCGCCGCTGGTCGAGGTCGATACGCGCCCTTATGTCACGCTCGTCACCGATCTCGGCACGATCACCGTGCGGCTCGAGGACAAGCGCGCGCCGGTCAGCACGAAGAATTTCCTGCGCTATGTCGATAGCAAAAGGATGGACGGCTTCACCTTCTATCGCTCGACCAAGAGTTGGGGCCCGGCAAGCCAGTTGATCCAGGCCGGAAATCGCGGCGATGCGCGCAAAAACTATCCGCAAATCGCGCATGAGCCGACCAATGTCACCGGACTCACCAACTGCAAGGGCGCGCTGGTGATGGCGCGGCTCGCCCCTGGCGATGCGACCACCGACTTTTTCCTGCTGCTGTCCGACATTCCCGGATTCGACGCCGATCCGTCGCAAAGTGGCGACAACGCGGGCTTTGCGGTGTTCGGCGAACTGGTCGGCGGCGCCGATATCGCAGACAAGATCTTCAACGCGCCAATCTCGCCGACCGCGGGCGAAGGGGTGATGCTCGGCCAGATCCTCGACCCGATGGTCAAGATCAAGACCGCCCGCCGCGTCCCGGCGCCGGCGGATGCGCCGAAAGGCTGCGTCGTCAAAGCGCCGTAAATCCGCATTGGACTCTGCGGCGCCGGCCCGCTCCCCCACCGCCCGAGGCGGCGCGTGGCG
>JAEULK010000074.1 GCA_016793775.1 Sphingopyxis sp.
ACAGGATCGAAAACCTCTTCGCCCGGCTCAAGGACTGGCGCCGTATCCACACACGATACGACCGATGCGCCGACGTCTTCCTCGCCGCCGTCACCTTCGCATGCATCTTCCTTTTCTGGATTAATGAGTCCTGAGCCTAGCTGTCGGCCCAGCGCCGCAGCAGATTGTGATAGACGCCGGTCAGGCGCACGACCGCGGCGTCGCCCTGTCCGAGCCGCGCGGCAGCGCCCTGAACCCCCATGTCGAGGTCGAACAGCAGGTCGCGCTGCCCCTGGTCGCGGACCATCGACTGGATCCACATGAAGCTCGCGACGCGGGTACCCGCGGTCACCGGCTCGACGCGGTGCACGGTCGACGAGGGGTAGAGGACCAGATGCCCGGCGGGAAGCTTGATTCCCGGTGCCTCTGCCATGCCCTCGATAATCAGCCCGCCGCCCTCATAGCTGTCGGGTTCGGACAGGAAGAGGGTAGCGGACAGGTCGCTGCGCATCCGGAAATCGCCGCCGCGGCGCATGCGGATGGCATTGTCGATATGATCGCCGAATGCGTCGCCACCGGCATAGCGGTTGAAATAGGGGGGATAGATTTTGAGCGGCAGCGCCGCCGCCATGAACAAGGGGACGCGCCCCAGCGCATCGAGCACCAGCCGCCCGGCCTCGGCCGCGGCTTCGCCATATTCGGGGAGCTGGGCGTTGCGTTTGGCGAGCGCGGCCTGCGGGCCCGAGGTCTCGTTGCCGTCGATCCACGATGCGGCGTCGAGGATGGCGCGGAGCCTGGCGACGCCGTCGGCGTCGAGCACATCGGGGATGATCCGGATCATGCGGCGCTTCTAGAGCGAAAAGGGCGGGAACGGCAATCGCCGTGCCCGCCCTGTTCGATCAGAAGTTGTAAAAGAGGCTGAACACCGCCGAGCGCGAATCGCCGGGAACGGCCCAGCCGCCCGAGACGGCGCCCGTGGTCGCGTTCACATTGTTGCGCACGCCGGTGTAATAATCCTCGTTCGTCAGGTTGGTGACGTTGAGCTGCGCGATCAGGCCGTTCTTGAAGTCATAGGACACGAAGGCGCGGTGGATCAGATAGTCATCGACCATGAACTGGGTGCGTTGAAGGACGTTGCGCTGATTGGTGGCAAAGCTGCCCTGATAGGTCAGACCATATCCGACCTGCAGCCCGAACGGGAAGACATAGGTGGTGAACAGGCTGCCCGAATGTTTCGGCGTCTGGATCAGACGGTCGCCGCGCTGCGGATCGACGCAGCCGCCATCAAGGCAGAAATCCGACACGCTCTGTTTCACTTCGCTGTCGAGATAGGTGTAGTTGGCGAAGATCGCCCATTCGGGGGTCACATTGCCCGTCACGCCCAGCGCGATGCCATCGACGCGCGACCGGCCGTCGAGCACCTGCAACCCGGCGGGCTGTGTGGGATCGTTCGACGGCACGCGGAAATTGCTGCGTTCGTTACGGAAGAGCGCGGCGGTCAACAGCAGCTTCTTGTTCACCAGTTCGGCCTTGGCGCCGACTTCGTACGTACGCGACTTTTCCGGCGCGACGGCGCAGGGGTCGGCCGCGCCCGGCGCCGTGGGAAGGCCGCAGCCGGCGCGCACCGAAGCCGATGTCGGGGTCTTCGCATTGCCATAGGCGGCGTAGAGGCTGATATTCTCGACCGGGTGGAACACCGCACCGAAGCGATAGGAGAAGAGATTCTCGTCGCTGATCTGGGCCACGCCGCGCGCATAGACCGCGCCGGTGGCCGGAGTGGTTACCGTGTCGGCGCGGAAGACCGTGCGGACGCTTTCGTAACGGACCCCGGCATTGATTTCGAACATCGGCGAGATTTCGAGCGTGTCGAAGGCATAGATGGCGAGGTTGCGTGTGTCGCCATAGCTGTTGCCGGTACGGATATAATTGACCGGGCCGGTATAGACGGTGTTCGGGTTCGAGAGGCTGATCGGCGGCAGCACCGGGTTCGGCGTCGTTCCGTTCGGATTGCGCAGCAGCTGCGCATTCTCGATCGAATAGTCCTCCTGCGTCGCCGAGGCGCCGATCACGAGCGTGTTGAAGAAGCCGCCCTTGGCGCCGCTCAGGATCGTCAGGTCGGTCTGGTTGTGGAGCAGGTCGTTGACCTGGTCGCGCACCAGCCCGCGCGGACCCGCCGGATAATAGAAACCGGGGGTGTTCTGTCCGGCCGGGCAGGCGAGGCCGACCGTGGCGTTGGGGCTGTTGCCGACCGGCTGGAGGCCGTTGGCGAGGCAGAAGACGCCCTGCGGTGCGCTCGTCTGGCTATACTGGCCGACACGCTGCCAGCGGGTCAGGTTGCGGACCGAGACATTGTCGCTGAATGCATGGCGGAAGGTTGCGGTCAGGCGATCGACCTTGGTCTTCTGCTCGTCGAGGTTGACGATGCCGAAATAGTCGCCGTCGTCGACGCCCGGCAGCGGGCCGTCGTTGACGCCGCTGAGATAGAAGGGGACGCCGAAGATCGGCGTATTGTCGTCTTCCTGGTGGCTATAGGCAAGCGTGAGGCTGGTATCGCTGTCGACGCCGATCGTGATCGACGGCGCGACACCCCAGCGCCGATAGGATTCGACGTCGCGGCCCGGCACGTCATTCTCGTGATACATTGCGTTGATGCGCACCGCGATCAGCTCGTTCAGCCGCCAGTTGCTATCGACCGCCGCGCGATAATAATTGTCGGTGCCGACCGCGGCCTGCGCCGTCGTCGCGTTGCGCGCGAAGGGGATCTTGCTGACGAGGTTGATCGTACCGCCGACGCTGCCCGATCCGTTGAAGACCGAATTTGCGCCGTTATAGACTTCGATCTGCTGGATGTTGAAGGGGTCGGTGCGGCTGTATTGGGCGCTGTCGCGTACGCCATCGACGGTGATGTCGTTATTCGCCGAATAGCCGCGCAGGTTGATCGAGTCGCCGTAACCGGCGCCGCCTTCGCCCGCGCCGAAGGTGATGCCGGGGATCGTCGAGAGCGCATCGCGCAGCGTCAGCAGGTTCTGCTGGCGCAGCGTTTCCTGCGAGATGACGGTGACCGTCTGCGGGGTATCGACGATGGGAGCCGTCGACTTGGGCGATTCCACTTCGGTCGCGAGCGTGCCGGTGACGATGATCTCGTTACGGCCGCCGGGCGCATCCTGCGCGGCGTCGGCTTCGGCGGCGAGCGCCGGGGCGCTGATCAGGCTTCCGACGCAGGAGAGCGCGAGGAAAGATGCGGACGTCGATGATTTCACGATAAACCCCCTTCTGGTTTGTTCGAGGGGGCCGCTATTGAGAGTCGTTCGCACTGTCAATGCATATTGATAATCATTCGCGATATTGTCGCAACTTTGTGGCGATTTCGGCCAACTCCGGTGTCAGCGGCGCTCAAGCCACCAATTTTGCCGCCAGCCATAGTCACTGGCGATCGCGCGGCCCGACGAATCGGTCGCGGGTCTGAAGCGGAACCGCTCTTCGATCAGCCGGCAGTGCAAGCACGAATATGGCAAATCTCATTTTCCATCCCCTCATGGATCGAGCAGGGGAGGATGACGACCCAATCGGCGACGCTTGTCTATGCCGCCGTCACAAATGGCGGCGCCGTATGAAGGATGTTACAGAAATGCATCAAGCTCGGACAAGAAGCGGTCAAATTGATCGTGATGCAGCCAATGGCCCGCATTTTCGAACTCGATGACCTTCGCATTGTTGAAATATTGGATGCGTCCGTCTTTTTCGGGGTTCGATGCCCAGCTGTCGGCGCCATAGAGTAACAAGGTGGGGCAGACGATCTGCCCCCACAGCGCGTGGAGTTGGTCTTGCGGCATGTCGAAGATCGTCCAGATGTTGAGATAATTGTCGAATTTCCAGCTCCAGCTGCCGTCCTCGTTGCGGTTGATGCCGTGAATGGTCAGGTGGCGCGCCTGTTCGGGGGTAAGATAGGCATTCTCGGCCGCCATGCGCGCGAGCGCGTCGTCGAGCGTCGCATAGCGTTTCGGCTGGCGTCCCGCCGCCTGGCGCTTGTCCTCGATCCATTGGCGCATGCGCTCGTCGAACGGCGTCCTGGTGCGTTCTTCCTGAACCGCGGGCGACGGGCCGAGGCCCTCGATCGACACCAGCTTCTTGACCTTGTCGGGATACAGCCCGGTGTAGCGCGTCGAAATATTGCCCCCCATCGAATGGGCGACGATCGTCACCGGAGCGAGGTCGAGCTGGTGGATCAACTGCGCGAGGTCATAGACGAAGGCGCCCATCTCGTAATTGCCGTCGGGCGACCAGGCGCTGTCGCCATGACCCCGCAGGTCTGGGGCGATGATATGATAGCGGTCGCGGAGTTTCTCGGCGACCCAGTCCCAGCTGCGGCAATGATCGCGCCCGCCATGGACGAGCAGCAGCGGCGGCGCGTCCGCATTGCCCCAATCGGCATAATGAAGCTTCAGCCGCTGCGAGATGAAGCTGTTCGAGGTGGGGCCGCTTGCCATCATATCTTCCTTGCTGTCTTGTCGGGTTTCAAAAGGCCACCGAGTCCATTCCGTCAACCCCATGCGGACCGGAAAGGCGGGCAGGACAGGGAGAAGGAAGAACATGAGCAGTTTTCGCGATAACCTGCTGGCGGGCAAGACCGCGTTCGTCGCCGGCGGCACCAGCGGCATCAATCTCGGCATCGCGAAGCGCTTTGCCCAGCTCGGCGCCAAGGTCGCCGTCGCCGGGCGCGACCCCGACAAGGCGCAGCGCGCCGCCGCCGACATCGGCCATGACGCGATCGGCCTGTCGGGCGATGTGCGCGACTATGCCGCGATTCGCGGGGTGATGGAGACGGTGGCCGACAAATTCGGCCCGATGGACATCGTGATCTCGGGCGCGGCGGGCAATTTCCTCGCGCCGGTGCTCGGCATGTCGGCCAATGCCTTCCGCACCGTCGTCGACATCGATCTCAACGGCACCTTCAACGTGTTTCGCGGTTGCCACGATCTGCTGGGTCGGCCGGGCGCGTCGCTGATCGCCATCACCGCGGGGCAGGCGATCAACGCCTCGGCGCTGCAGGCGCATGCCTGCGCCGCCAAGGCGGGCATCAACCAGCTGATCCGCGTGCTCGCGCTCGAATGGGGACCCGAGGTGCGGGTGAACGGCATCTCGCCGGGGCCGATCGCGGGCACCGAGGGCATGGCGCGGCTCGCGCCCGACGCGGCGACGCGCCAGTCGCATTTCGACCGCATCGCGATGAAGCGCTGGGGCGAGGTCGAGGAGGTCGCCGAATCGGCGGTGTTCCTGTGCAGCCCCGCGGCGGGCTATATCACCGGCACGATCCTCGACTGCGACGGCGGCAGCCAGATCGGCGACGCCTCGCGCGGGGACCTGTCGCGCGGCATGGCCTAGAGTCAAAAACGCCGCCAACCCGTTGGGGTGGCGGCGTTTTTAATGGTGGGCGTGGCAAGGATTGAACTTGCGACCCCTGCGATGTCAACACAGTGCTCTACCACTGAGCTACACGCCCATCCCTTGGGGTGACGCGCCCCCTAATCGCCTCCGCGCGGCTTGGCAAGCCCTTCGCGCGGGGGCGGGGGCTTATTGTTGGTGCGAGCGGTCGGCGCGGCCGAACAGATTGTCGACCTCGCGCACCAGATCCTTGAGGTGGAACGGCTTCGACAGCAGTTTTGCCTGCGGCACATTTTCCTCGGCGCGCAGCGACACCGCAGCGAAGCCCGTGATGAACATCACCTGCGTCTGCGGCGCGACCTTGGCGGTGTGCTGCGCCAGTTCGATTCCATCCATTTCGGGCATGACGATGTCGGAGAGCAGCAGGTCGAAGGTTCCCGAATTGATATAGGGTACCGCCTCGGTCCCGCGATCGACCGCCGTCACATGATAACCGGCGCCGGTCAGCGCCCGCGCGAGATATTCGCGCATCACGTCATCATCTTCGGCCAGCAATATGCGAATCATGCGGATAATAGCCCCCTGGTCCCGCGGCGGCGCCCCTTGGGCACCGTCGTTATATCGAAACCGTCCCATAGCGCCACAAACTTAACAAATTCAGGTGGCGCTGGATTCCCCGCCCGATTTTTGCCACCCTTTGGCGATGCCGCGCCTTTTTTCGCCGCCAGAGGCCGTTTCGGTCACCCGTCCCGGCGGTTCGCCGACGCCCGTGGTGGTGTCGGTGGCGCATGCCGGGCGCATCTATCCGCCCGAACTGCTGGCGGCGGCGCGTGCGACGCGGGCCGAGCTCGAACGGCTCGAGGATGGCTGGTCCGACCTGATCGCCGCGCGTGCGGGCGAGGCCGGGGCAACGGTCGTGCAAGCGCATTGGGCGCGTGCGGTCGCCGACTGCAACCGCGGGGAGGGGCAGATGGCACCGGGCGAGGTGGCGCCCGCGCTGCGCCCGCAATTCGCCGCACCGGGGCGCAAGGAACGTGCCGGACTGGGGGTGGTGCCGACACGGCTCGCCGATGTCGGCCCCTTGTGGAAAAAGCCGATCGACCGCGCCGCGCTGGCCTGGCGGCTTGATTCGCTGCACCGGCCGTTTCATGATGCGCTCGCCGACGCGCTTGAAATGGCGCGGCGGCGCCATGGCCATGCGATATTGATCGATCTGCACAGCATGCCGTCGATTCCGGCAGGGCAGGCGGGGCATGGCGCGCGGATCGTCGTCGGCGACCGGTTCGGCGACACCGCCGATCCCTGGTTGGTCGATACGGTTGTAAAGGCGGCCGAACGGCTGAAGGTGCCGGTGTCGCGCAACCAGCCTTATGCCGGCGGGCATATCGTGCGCAGCCATGGCCGCCCCGATCGCGGCGTTCATGCGGTGCAGATCGAGGTCGACCGCAACCTGTATCTGCGCCGCGACCGGTCGCCCGATCCGGAGCGGCTGGGGCCGCTAAAAGACTGGTTTCATGCGCTGCTGGGGGAAGTGGCAGATGCCTGGCCCGGCGCGGCTGCCCTGCCGCAGGCTGCCGAATAAAAACGCCCAATAAAAAACCACCTCGTACCGAAGTACGAGGTGGCCAGGGTCCAGGGAGGACGTGCCCAACCTCTCGGAGGGACACTCGCCGCGATGGAAAGGGGGAAAACCATGGCGGCGTAACACCAATCTAGGTGTTATGCGTTCAGGTTACAAGGGGTGTTTGATTGCAAAAGAAACTGGTCGGGGAGAGAGGATTCGAACCTCCGGCCCCTGCCTCCCGAAGACAGTGCTCTACCAGGCTGAGCTACTCCCCGACCGATCTTTGCGAGCGGCACGGGGCCGCCGCGAAGGCAGAGCGGTCCCCTAGACGTGCATCTTGCGAACTTCAAGCGCCAATCGGCATAGTCGCGATGATTGCGGCCGCTAGAGCAATCCGGCACGCCAAAAGCTGAAATGTCCTTCAGCGGTGAAGATCAGATGGTCCGACAGTGTCACGCCGAGCAGTGCCAGAAACCGGGCGGATTCGCGCGTGGTCGTCAGGTCGGCGTCGCTGGGGCGCGCGATTCCGGACGGGTGGTTGTGCGCCATGACGATTTGCGCGGGGCCTGTCGCCAGCGCCGCGCGCCAGATATGTGGGGGGATCACGCAGCGGCCGGTGCGGTCGCCCTCGGCACATTCAAGACACAGCAAGCGGTCGAACGGGTCGAATCCGGCGATCAGCAATATTTCGCTGTCCGTCGGGAAGCAGGGGCGGAGCAGCAGGCGCGCGAATTCCTCTTCCTCGTCGCGCGGCACAAAGCCGGGCGATGCCGGCGCCGCACCCGGCGCCTCGATCGGTTGGTATCGCGTCATGACGCGGCTTCATGCGCCGCGAACGGGCAAAGCCCAAGCCGGGATTGGCCCGCAATGGAGGATCGGGCGGCAGTCTTGCCGCGCCGCGCCGCGAAGCCTAGCAATGAGCCAAAGCCGGGAGCGAATCTTGCCTGAGTCCATCCATTATGAGCTGCAATATCTCGACCTGATGCGCCGCATCTGGGTCGAGGGCGACGAGCGGGTCGACCGCACCGGCGTCGGCACGCGCTCGCTGTTCGGCGAAACGATGCGCTTTTCGCTGAAGGACGACGCGATCCCGCTGCTGACGACGAAGCGCGTCTATTGGAAAACCGCGCTGCGCGAGCTTCTGTGGTTTCTGACCGGCGATACCAATATCCGGTCGCTCGTGTCGCAGGGCGTGAAGATCTGGACCGACTGGCCGCTAGAAAAATATCGCAAGGCCACCGGCGAGGACATCAGCGCCGCCGATTTCGAGGCGCGGATCATCGCCGATGGCGATTTCGCGACGAAATGGGGCGATCTCGGCCCGGTCTATGGCCATCAGTGGGTCAACTGGCCGAAGTATGAGCCGGCGGGTGAGGGGCTTTTCCGCCGCGCGGCGCAGGGCCACAACCAGATCGCGGCGCTGATCGAGTCGCTTCGGAACAATCCGGGCTCGCGCCGCCACATCTTCACGGGCTGGAACGTCGCCGATCTCGACCGCATGGCGCTCCCGCCGTGCCATATGACCTACCAATTTCACGTGCGCAGCGATGGCGGGCTGTCGTGCCTGCTGTTCCAGCGCTCGTGCGACCTCGGGCTCGGATTCGCCTTCAACGTGTTCGAGGCGGCGTTGCTGACGCGGATGGTCGCCGAACAGGCGGGGCTGCACGCGCATGAGCTGGTGTGGACCGGCGGCGACGTGCATCTCTATCTCAACCACGCCGAGCTGGTCGAACAACAGATGTCGCGGATTCCGGGCGGCGCGCCGAAACTGCGCATCCTTCGTCGGCCGTCGAGCATTTTCGATTATGCATTCGACGACTTCGCGGTCGAGGATTATGCGCCGCAAGCGCATATCGCGGCGCCCGTCGCCGTCTGAGCACCGCCGTTGCATTCGCATGGCGACTGAAATAATATGTCGTCACTATGAAATATAACTAGGCGCGATTCGCGCCTGCAAAGGGAAGAAGATATGCCCGAAACGGACCGGGGCCCGGCGAGCAACCTGCCGCCGTTGTCGCTCCATATTCCCGAGCCGCGCTACCGCCCCGGCGATACCCCCGACTTCGGCGATATCGTGGTGCCCGATGTCGGCGCGACCCCGCGACCGAGCGAGGACAGCAAACCCGACGCGATGCGCGACCTGTGCTACGGGCTGGTTCGCGTGCTCGATTTCGACGGTGTCGCGAAGGGACCGTGGGACCCCAAGCTGACGCCAGAGCGGCTACGTGCGATGCTGCGCTATATGATGCTCGTCCGCGCCTTCGACGACCGGATGTTCCGGGCGCAGCGGCAGGGCAAGACCAGCTTTTACATGAAATGCACGGGCGAGGAGGCGACGTCGATCGCCTCGACGATGGCGCTCGACCGGTCGGACATGTGTTTCCCCAGCTATCGCCAGCAGGGCATTTTGATCGCGCGCGACTATCCGCTGATCCAGATGATGAACCAGATCTACTCCAACCGCGGCGATCATCTGATGGGCCGCCAGCTGCCGATCATGTATTCGGCGCCCGAACATGGCTTTTTCAGCGTCTCGGGCAATCTGGCGACCCAATATCCGCAAGCGGTGGGCTGGGCGATGGCGTCGGCATCGAAGGGTGACAATCGCATCGCGACCGTGTGGTGCGGCGAAGGTTCGTCGGCCGAGGGCGACTTCCATTCGGCGCTGACCTTTGCGACCGTTTATAACGCCCCGGTGATCTTCAACGTCGTCAACAACCAGTGGGCGATCTCCAGCTTCTCGGGCTTTGCCGGCGCCGAGCGCACGACCTTTGCGGCGCGCGCGGTGGGTTATGGCATTGCCGGGCTGCGTATCGACGGCAATGATCCGCTGGCGGTCTATGCCGCGACATTATGGGCCGCGGATCGCGCGCGTACCAACAACGGCCCGACGCTGATCGAGCATTTCACCTATCGCAGCGAAGGGCACAGCACCTCCGACGATCCGAGCGCCTATCGCCCGTCCGACGAGCCGACGATCTGGCCCTTCGGCGACCCGATCGCGCGGCTGAAACTGCATCTGATCGCGCTCGGCGAATGGGACGACGCACGGCACGAGGCGCAGCGGACCGAACTCGAAGACTTGGTCAAGACGACCCAGAAGCAATCGGAAAAACTCGGTATTCTTGGTCACGGCATGCACCAGCCGTTCGAGACGATGTTCCAGGACGTGTTCGAGGACATGCCTTGGCACCTGAAGGAACAGTCCGCGCAGATGCTCGCCGAGCAAGAGGCCAAGTTCGGCCCCAATTGGAAGCCCGAATGATGAGCGCCGAGACTCAAACCGCCACCAAGACCATGAACATGATCGAGGCGATCAACAGCGCCATGGATGTCATGCTCGAACGCGACCCCGATACCGTGGTGATGGGGGAGGACGTCGGCTATTTCGGCGGCGTGTTCCGCGCCACCGCAGGCCTGCAGAAAAAGCATGGCAAGACCCGCGTATTCGACACGCCGATCAACGAATGCGGCATCATAGGGGTTGCGGTCGGCATGGGCGCTTATGGCCTTCGCCCGGTCCCCGAAATCCAGTTCGCCGACTATATCTATCCGGGGCTCGACCAACTCGTCAGCGAAGCGGCGCGGCTGCGTTACCGCTCGGCCAACGACTTCATCTGCCCGATGACGGTGCGCACCCCCTTCGGCGGCGGCATCTTCGGCGGCCAGACGCACAGCCAGTCGCCCGAAAGCATCATGACGCATATCTGCGGCGTGAAGACGGTGATCCCGTCGAACCCCTATGATGCCAAGGGCCTGCTGATCGCGGCGATCGAGGACAATGATCCCGTCGTATTCCTCGAACCCAAGCGCATCTATAACGGCCCGTTCAGCGGCTATTACGACCGCCCGGTTGAGCCCTGGTCGAAGCATGACGCGAGCGCGGTGCCCGAGGGGCATTATCGCATCGACCTCGGCAAGGCGGCGACGGTGCGCGAGGGCGAGGCGCTCACCATCCTCGCCTATGGCACGATGGTCCATGTCACCAAGACGATCGTCGAGGAAATGGGCGTCGATGCCGAGATCATCGACCTGCGCACGCTGCTGCCGCTCGATATCGACGCGATCGAGGCGTCGGTGAAAAAAACCGGCCGCTGCCTGGTGATCCACGAGGCGACGCGCACCTCGGGCTTCGGCGCCGAACTCGCCGCGCTCGTTCAGGAACGTTGCTTCTACCATCTCGAGGCGCCGGTCGAACGCGTCACCGGCTTCGACACGCCCTATCCGCACAGCCTCGAATGGGCCTATTTTCCCGGCCCGGTGCGCATCGCGACCGCGCTCACCAAGATCTTGAAGGACTGACGTCATGGCCCGCTATTCATTCCGTCTGCCCGACATCGGCGAAGGCATCGCCGAGGCTGAAATCGTCGCCTGGCACGTCAAGATCGGCGAGCGCGTCGAGGAAGACGCGCAGCTTGCCGACATGATGACCGACAAGGCGACCGTCGAAATGGAATCGCCCGTGTCGGGGATCGTCGTCGAACTGGCGGGCGAGGTCGGCGACCTGATCCCGATCGGATCGACGCTGGCGGTGATCGAGACCGATGGTGACGGGGATGGCGACATCGAAGCGCCGCCCGCCGATACGCCGGTCGAGGAAGAGATTGTGGCGGAGACGCCGGGCGCCGAGGAAGTTGCTCCCCTCCCGCTTGCGGGAGGGTCTGTCGCGCCCGCGCCGACGCCCGTTGTAACCGAAACAAGCCCTCCCCCGACCCCTCCCGAAGGCGGGAGGGGAGAAGAGGCGAAGGTCCTTGCATCGCCCGCGGTCCGCGCGCGCGCCAAGGATCTCGGCGTCGACCTCGGTCGGGTCCATGCCGAGGGCGACCGCATCCGCCATGCGGACCTCGACGCCTTCCTCCGCTACAGCGGCGGGCAGGGTTATCACGCCCCCGGCGCCAGCCGCGCGCGCGCCGACGAGCCGATCAAGGTCATCGGCATGCGCCGCAAGATCGCCGAGAATATGGCGGCGTCGAAGCGCGCGATCCCGCATTTCACCTATGTCGAGGAAATGGACGTCACCGCGCTCGAGGACATGCGCGCCGACCTCAACGCCAACCGCGGCGGTCGGCCCAAGCTGACGATGTTGCCGTTTCTGATCGTGGCGATCTGCCGGACGATTCCGCAATTCCCGATGATCAACGCGCGCTACGACGATGAGGGCGGCGTGGTCACGCGCTACGGAGCGGTGCATCTCGGCATGGCGACGCAGACCGATGCGGGGCTGATGGTTCCGGTGATCCGCGACGCGCAGGACAAAAACGTCTGGCAATTGGCGAGCGAAATCACGCGCTTGGCCGAGGCCGCGCGCACCGGCAAGGCGAAGGTCGAGGAGCTGACCGGGGGTACTTTGACCGTGACCTCGCTCGGACCGCTCGGCGGCATCGCGACGACGCCGGTGATCAATCGTCCCGAGGTCGCGATCATCGGTCCGAACAAGATCGTCGAGCGGCCCGTGTTCGACGGCGACAAGATCCGCCGCGCGAAGCTGATGAACCTGTCGATCAGCTGCGACCACCGCGTCGTCGATGGCTGGGACGCCGCGAGCTATGTCCAGGCGGTCAAGAAGCTGGTCGAAACGCCGGTTTTGTTGTTCGCGGACTAGGGTCCGGACTCATTTGAGCCACCAGATGACGGTAGCGGCGATTGCGATGGTTGCCATGAAGGTTTTGATGTTGCGGTCGAAGCGTGTGGCGACCCGACGCCAGTCCTTGAAGCGGCAGAACGCGCGTTCGATGACGT
>JAEULK010000076.1 GCA_016793775.1 Sphingopyxis sp.
ACAGGATCGAAAACCTCTTCGCCCGGCTCAAGGACTGGCGCCGTATCCACACACGATACGACCGATGCGCCGACGTCTTCCTCGCCGCCGTCACCTTCGCATGCATCTTCCTTTTCTGGATTAATGAGTCCTGAGCCTAGCGAGCAAGCTCGCAAGTCTCGCTGCCCCTCCCGCAAGCGGAAGGGGAAATACAGTTCACCCGCGCGCCCCCAGCATCATCGCGATACCATGCGCCGCTGCCGCCTTCAGGTCCGGATAGCCGACGCCGTCCGAATGGCTGCTCATCGGCCCGATCGCCGACAGCCGTTCGAGGATCATCAGCACCGTGCCGGCGCACGACCGCGGCGACAGGTGCGCGGGCGTGCGCCCCGCCGCCTGCGCGCGTTCGACCTGCCGGCTGATCGCATCCATCATCGGCCGCGCCTGCGTCATCCGCGCCTCGTAGAAGCGCGTGTCGCCTTCCTCGGCGGCCAGGTTACGCACGACGAAGATCGTGCGGTTGCGGTTCCAGATGCCGGTATATTCCTCGACGAACGCCGCCGCGGCTGCCTCGGCGCCCGGGGCCAGCCAGTCGTGCGCGACGATGGCTTCGAGTTCGGGCGAGGTCTGGCTCGCATGCTCGAGCGCCGCCAGCACCACCTCGGGCACGCCTTTGAAATAGACATAGAAGGTCGCGGGCGAGGTCTGCGCCGCGCGCGCGACGTCGACCACCGACACATCGCGCAACCCATGCGTCTCGAGCAGGTCGACCGTCGCGTCGATCAATTGCTGCCGCGTCCGCTGCCCCTTCGCGCCCAGCTTGCGCTCGGGCGGGGTTTCCGCCGCGATGATGGCCTGTGCCTTCGTCAAAAAAACTTATCCTGCCCCGAAATTTTGCCGCCATCCTAACAGCGGGGTTGCGATATGGCAAAAAATTGACGTATCGTCAAAAATGAAGCCCGAAACACGAAAATCAGGGGAAATGGGATGGAGAGGCTAGCCGGCAAGGTCGCCGTCGTGACCGGCGCGTCGAAAGGCATGGGGCGGCATTTCGTCGCCGCGCTTGTCGCAGCGGGGGTAAAGGTCGCCTGCCTTGCGCGCCCGTCGAAAGAATTCGACAGCCTCGCCGCCGATTTCGGCGACGCGGTGCTGCCGATCGCCTGCGACGTCGCCGCGTCGGAGGCCGTGAACGCCGCCGTCGCGCAGACCGCGGCGCATTTCGGCCGCATCGACGTCGTCGTCGCGAACGCGGCGATCTTCCATCCCTTCGCCTTCGAAAATGGCAGCGACGCGATGATCCGCAGCCATATCGACATCAACATCCTCGGCGTCTCGTGGCTGATCCGCGCCGCGATTCCGCATCTGCGCAAGACCAAGGGGCAGGTGATCGCGATCAGCAGCGAGTCGGTAAACAGGCCCTTCCCGATGCTCGCGCTCTACGCCGCGACCAAGGCGGCGGTCGAAACGCTCTGCCATGGGCTGCGCGACGAACTGCGCAGCGACGATATCCGCGTCACCGTGCTACGCTCGGGTTCGGTCAAGGGCGGTTCGGGCGGCAAGGCCTGGTCGCAGGAAACCGTCGCCGCCTTCTACAAGAAGATCGTCGAGACCGGCCACGCGTCGATGACCGGCGAGGGGGCGACCCCCGAATCGATGGCTACGGCCTTGCTGTCGGTGATCGGCCTGCCCGCCGACATCGGCGTCGACCTGATCGAGGTCCGCGCCGCGCAGGTCGGGGTGCCCGAGGGCGCGAAGAAGCTGGAAGGGTGAGTATTCGCGCCGTCCTCCATGGTCTCGTCACCCTGACCTTGTTTCAGGGTCCATG
This sequence comes from Sphingopyxis sp., assembly GCA_016793775.1. Lineage (GTDB taxonomy): Bacteria > Pseudomonadota > Alphaproteobacteria > Sphingomonadales > Sphingomonadaceae > Sphingopyxis. The sequence goes on from JAEULK010000076.1 coordinate 1,805, forward strand.
GCCGGTCGTTTCCTTCGACGCAGCGCTTGAAGTCGAGCACGGGCCATGGATGCTGAAACAAGTTCAGCATGACGATGATTTGAGAGTTCTGACCTTTCGCGAGCGGCTAATTTGACCCCCTCCCGCAACCTTCCGCTCGTCATCGGTGCGCTCTGGATCGCCGAGGTCACGGGCTCGTTCGAAACCGCGATGATCCTCGCGGCGCTCAAGAAATTGATCGAGGATTTCGGCAACCCCGCGATGGTCGGCTGGCTCATCACCGGCTACCTGATCGTCGGCGCCGCGATCGCCGCGATCGTCGGCCGCCTCGGCGACCTGTTCGGGCGGCGACAGGTGCTCGTCGTCGTGCTGATCGTCGGCGCGGTCGGCTCGCTGGTCAGCGCGCTCTCGACCAATTTCCCGGTGCTGCTCGCCGGCCGCCTCATGCAGGGCGTGACCGGGGCTATCCTGCCGCTCTGCATCGGCCTCGTCCACGAGAACGCCGGCAAGGAACGCGCGCCGATGGCGATCGGGCTGATGATCTCGGGCGCGTCGATCGGCACCGCGGCGGGTCTTGTCGTCGGCGGCATGATCGTCGACAATTTCAGCTGGCACGGGGTATTTTTCGCGAGCGCGGGTCTCTGCGCGGTATCGGCGGTCGCCATCGGCGGCCTGCTCCCGCGCTCGCCGCGCCAGCCCGCGTCCGAGCCCGTCGACTGGCTCTCGGGGATCGCCTTCGCCCCCGGCGTCGCGCTGGTGCTCGTCTATTTCACCATGGGCAAGGATTGGGGCTGGGCCAGCCCGCTGCCGCTCGCCGCGCTCGGGTTCGGCGTGCTGCTTACTCTCTGGTGGTGGCGTGCCAGCCTCGCCAGCCCGAACCCGCTGATCGCGGTGCGCAGCTTCTCCGACCGCACCATCGCGATCGGCAGCGCGGTCACCGCGCTCGTCGCGATGAGCGCGCTCCAGATCACCGTATTCTTCTCGCTGATGATGCAGGCGCCGCTATGGACGCTCGCCGGCCTTGGTTTCACCGCGACGCTCGCGGGGCTAGCCAAGCTGCCCTCGAATCTTAGCTCGGTCTTCGCGGGTCCGCTCGGTGGCTGGCTCGCGGCGCGCGGGGGCGGGCGTTTCGCGCTGATCGCGGGCGGCACCGTCACGGTGACGGGCTGGCTGCTCTGGTTCGTCATGGACGTCGACAGCTTCCCGAAGGTCGTCGCGCAGCTCATTATCATCAGCTTCGGCACGACGATGCTCTTCTCGGTCGCCCCGACGATCATCGCCCAGGCCTCGCCGCCCGAGCGGATCAGTGAGATTTCGGGGCTGCTCACCGTCATCCGCCAGCTCTTCATGGGCATCGGCGCGCAGATGGTGACGACGCTGCTGGCGGCTGACATCGTCCGCCGCGGCACCGAGGTCTACCCGTCGCCCTTCGCCTACGACATCACCGTCGCCGTCATCGCGGCGCTCTGTTTCGCCGCGGTGATGACAGCTTTGGCGCTGCCGCGCCAACATCCATCGCAGGAACCATCATGAGACCGCTTCCCGAACTCACCCCCGAAAACACTGCCTTCTGGACCGGCGGCGCCGAGGGGAAATTGATGATCGCCTTCTGCGCCGACTGCGCGCACGCGATCCATCCGCCGCAGTTGATCTGTCCGAAGTGTTGGTCCGAAGCTATTGAATTTAAACCCGTTCCCGGCACAGGCAAAGTCTACACCTTCACCGTCAACCACCAGCCCTGGATGCCCGACATGCCCGTGCCCTTCGCGCTCGCCGTGGTCGACCTCGACGGCGCCCCCGGCGTCCGCGTCACCGCCGAGGTCGTCGGCATGCCCCCCGAAGCGGTCGCCATCGGCCAGACGCTACGCGTCACTTTCGCCAACATCGAGGATGTCTGGTTCCCGCAGTGGGAGCCCGCGCAATGAGCCTGAACGCCGCCATCACCGGCGTCGGCATGTCCGATATCGGTCGCAAGACTGGGCGCCCCGCGATGATCCACCTTGCCGAGGCCGCGCGCCGCGCGCTCGAATGTGCGGGGCTGACGCGGGACGATATCGACGGCATCTCGACCTATCCGGGCAAGGCCGACAATTCGCCCGGCATGTCGCCGCTCGGTACCGGCGAGGTGCGCAATGCGCTCGGGCTCAAAACGCGCTGGCACAGCGCGGTTCCCGACGGCCCCTCGCAGATGGCGCCCATCCAGGTGGCGGCAATGGCTGTCGCGACCGGGCAGGCGCGCCATGTCCTCTGCTTTCGCGCGCTCACCGAAAGCTCGTCGCAGACCGCGACGCAGCGCGCGAGCATCCCCGGCGCGGGCCGCGCGCGGCTCGGCGGCTGGTACTCCTATCTGGTGCCCGCCAAGGCGATGTCGGCGTCGAACTGGGCGGGCTGGATGGCGCAGCGCTATTTCCACGAGTTCGGCATGACGCGCGAGCATCTCGGGCTCGTAGCGACCGGCCAGCGCGCCTTTGCGCAAGCGAACCCGTCGGCGGTGATGCGCACCCCGCTGACGATGGACGATTATCTGGGCGCGCGCATGATCTCGTCGCCGCTCGGGCTGTTCGACTGCGACGTGCCGATCGATGGCGCCTGCGTCGTGATCGTCTCGGCCGCCGACGCCGCGATGGATTGCGCGCAGGCGCCGCTGACGATCGAAGCGATGGGCGCCGCGCTCGGCTCGCAGGAGACCTGGGACCAGCGCCCCGACCTCACCACCATGGGCGCGCACGACAGCGCGGCCGACATGTGGAAACGCACCGACCTCAGGCCCGCCGATGTCGACGTGCTCGGCCTCTACGACGGCTTCAGCATCTTCGTGCCCTATTGGCTCGAAGCCCTGAGTTTCTGCGGCCATGGCGAGGCGAAGGACTTCATCGCCGAGGGTAATATCGGCCCCGGCGGGCGCTTTCCGGTGAACACCGGCGGCGGGCAATTGTCGGGGGGACGGCTGCACGGCTTCGGCCTGCTGCACGAGGTCTGCACCCAGCTGTGGGGACGGGCCGACGGGCGTCAGGTCGATGGCGCCAAGGTCGGGGCGTGCGGCATGGGCGGCGGCTTTATCGCGGGCTCGATGCTGCTGCGGCGGGATTGAGCATCGGTGGCGCCATAATCCCCGTTCGTGCTGAGCGTGTCGAAGCACCGTCATTCCTCCTTCTGACGTCGAAAAGAAAGAACGGCCCTTCGACAAGCTCAGGGCGAACGGATTTATAGGGCTGGCGCGGGGATACCGATCCACCGCCGCTCGTCACTCGCCAGCACCGCCGCCTCGACCACCTCCTGCACATGCAACGCCTGCGCAAAGTCGGGCGCCGCCGCTCCGGCGCCGCCAATCGCATCGCGGATCTTTGCAAAGATCGACGCCAGCGCCAGCAACCCGGTCTCTGGCCGATCAGCGATCGCATGGCATCCCGGCACCGCCAGATATTCGAGTTCGATCGCAATCTCGCCCATCGCTGCGCTCCCCAGCGTTGCATCGCGCGTCCCGAACAACCGCGTATCATGCGCCATCGGGAACACCGGTGCCCGCGCCTCGATCCGCCCCTTCGATCCCCAGACCGAAAAGCGAAAACCATCGCCGCCGATCTTGCACCAGTTCGCCTCCAGCCGGGTCGGCAGCCCCGAGGCATGGCGCAACAATAGCGACGCCCGATCGGGCACCGCGGGACGGATGATTTCGCCTTCCAGCGGCCACGCCTTCAACGCCAGCGAGTGGTCCGCCGCCACCGCCGCGACCGGCCCGAAAAAATGCACTAGCAGGTGCAGCATATGGCTCCCCAGATTGCGCCCCGCGCTCGCGCCGTTGGCGGGGTGGGCGAACCACACATAGCCCGGCACGTTGGTCTGGCCTGCGCTGAACAAAGGCACCTCGAACGCGACATCGGCGCCGAACACCTCGCCGATCCAGCCGGCATCCAGCATCGCCTTCATCTGCACCATCGCGGGCACCGCCTGCATGAAGGCATCGACCACCGCCACCGTCCCCGCGATGCGCCACGCGTCGGTCATCGCGCGCGCGTCGGGCAGGTCCTTGGCAAAGGGAATGCCGTTATAGACATGCTTGCCCGCGCCGAGCGCCGCCATCACCATGGCGAAGCGCAGCGGCGGCCGCGTGCCGCAATCGACGATGTCGATCTCCGGATCGGCCGCCATCACGCGGAAATCGTGGAAGGCGCGCGCGACCTTGAAATCCTCCACCGCCTTCGCCGCCGTCTCGGGCCGCGAGGTGCAGATCGCGGTCACCTCGACCCCGTCGAGGCTGCGCCACGCGGGCAGATGCGCCTTCGCGCCCCAGGCGGCGCTGATGATGCCGACGCGAAGGGGAGGGGGCATCGCCTGAAGCCTCAGGCGATCGCCTTCCTGTTCTTGAGGCCCTCGATCCTCTCCCATTCGAGCCCCAATTCCATCAGGAACAGCTCGGTATGCTCCGACGCCTCGGGCGCGCGCGTGTTCTCGACGCCCGCATGGTTGAACTGCACCGGGTTCGCGACCAGCCGGATCGGCGCGCCGCCGTCGGCGGATTCGACCTCGAAGATCAGGTCGTTCGCCAGCACCTGCTCATCGCTCGCGACGTCGTGCACCGATTGGTACGCCGCCCATTGCCCCTTCATCGTCTTGAGATGCTCGATCCAATAGGCGTAAGGTCGCCCCGCGATCGCCGCCTTGACCAAAGGATAGGCTTCCGCCGCATTCGCCATGATCGCCTCGGCGGTTGAGAAGCGTTCGTCCTGCGCCGCTTCGGCTATGCCCAAGTGCCCGAATACATCGTCGATATAGGGCCCCGGCGACAGCACGGTCAGGTTGATGAACTTGCCGTCCGATGTCTTGAATACGCCCATGAATGGGTTGGTCCCGACCGACTGACCACCGCCGGGCATCAGATTCTCGAACGGGTCCTTGCCCAGCTCCATTGCGACGTCGACCGAACAGGCGGTCGCCCAGATCCCCGACGACAGCAGCGACACATCGACTTCGGTCGCCTCGCCGGTGCGCTCGCGATGGAACAGCGCCGCGGCGATCCCACCCGCGATGTTCATGCCGCCGATCGTGTCGCCATAAGCCGGCCCCGGCTGGGTCAGCGGCCCGTCGAGTTCCTTCGGCGTCACCAGCACCGCCGATCCGCCGCGCGCCCAATAGGCCGTGCTGTCGAACCCGCCCTTGTCGCGCTCGGGCCCCTTGTCGCCGAAGGCGCTGCCGCGAACATAGATGATGTCGGGGTTCGCGGCGCGAATATGCTCGATGTCGATCTTCAGCTTCTGCCGCGCCGAGGGCAGGTAATTGGTCAGGAAGACGTCGGCGGTCTTGGCGATCTCATAGAGCAGCTCGCGCCCTTCCCCGGTCGAGATATCGATCCCGACGCTCCTCTTCCCACGGTTCGGATGCTGCATGAGCGACGAGCGCTGCGGGTTGACCGCGAGGCGCTGCAGCATCTGGATGCCGCGCTGCGCGTCGCCGCGCACCGGATGCTCGATCTTGATCACATCGGCGCCCCAGTCGGTCATCACCCCGCCCGCCGCGGGAACGAAGGTGAATTGTGCGACCTCGAGGACGCGGATGCCCTCCATGACCTTTGTCATCGCCTTGGCTCCCTATTCGGCGTGAAAGCTGATCACCTTTTGATAGGTGAATTCGTTGAGGCCATCCTCGCCATATTCGCGGCCGTAGCCCGAGCGCTTGATGCCGCCGAAGGGCGCGTCGGACTGCATCGTCCCGGCGCCCCCGTTGATCGCCACGCCGCCGGTGCGCAGCTTCAGCGCCATGCGATACGCCTGTCCCGCATCGGCGGAGTAGATCGCGCCCGACAGCCCGAAATCGCTGTCGTTCGCCATCGCGATCGCCTCGGCGTCATCGTCGAAGCCGATGACCGCGCCGATCGGCCCGAACACCTCTTCCTGCGCGATCCGGCTGTCGTTCCTGACATTGTCGAACAAGGTCGGCTCGTAATAATAGCCCTTGTCGAGCCCCTCGGGGCGCTTGCCGCCCGCGACGAGCGTCGCGCCCTCGTCCTGTGCGATCGCGACATAATCCTCGGTACGTTTGCGCGCGACTTCGCGGATCAGCGGGCCGTAGTTGACGCTCGGATCGGCCGGATTGCCGATCTTGAGGTGGCCGAGCATCGCCTTCATAGCCTCGACGAACTGAGGGCGAACGTTGTTGTGGACGAGGTGGCGCGTGGTGAGCGCGCAGCCCTGGCCGCCATGCGTCGTAAAGCCCATGATCCCGGCTGCGGCGGCCTTCGCGATATCGGCGTCGGCGCGCACGATCAGTGCCGATTTGCCGCCGAGTTCCATCACGATGCGCTTCAACGTCGGTGCCGCCTGCGCCTGGATCATCGATCCGACCCTGTCCGACCCGGTGAAGTGGACGAGGTCGACGCGCGGGTCGGTGGTCAGCAACTGGCCCGTCGCGATATCGCCGGTGACGATGCTCAGCACGCCCTTGGGCAGCCCGACCTCGTCGGCGATCTCGCCGAGGATCAGTGCCTGCATCGGCGTATAGGGCGAGGGCTTGAGCACCACGGTGCAGCCGACCGCCAGCGCGGGGATCACCTTGCCGATGTTGAGGAAGAAGGGGAAATTATAGGGCGAGATCGCCGCCACCACGCCCACCGGCTCGCGGCTCACCACCCCGGTGCCGAGCGTCGTGCGGCCCTGCGCATTGGGGGTCAGCTCGACCGGCAGCGACGAGACGGCGGGGCGTGAGGCGACCTCGATCGTCCGCCGCGCATGTTTCATCGGGATGCCGTACTGCAGGAACTCGGCGAGCATCCGCGTCGCGCCCGCCTCGGCAACGATCATGTCGACGATCGCGCCCTTGCGCGCATCGAGCGCATCGAGGAACTTCGTCAGCATCGCCTGCCGCTGGGGGACGGGCATATAGGCCCAATCGCCCTGGTCGAACGCGGTGCGCGCCGCGCCGATCGCCGCATCGACCTGCGCCGCGCTGCCCACCGGCGCCTCGATGAGTAGGCTCTCGTCGGCCGGGTTGATCACCGCCTCGCGCTGGTCGGTCTTCTGCCATTCGCCGCCGACGTAAATGGCGTCGCCATATTTCAAGAAAGCCATATTATTGTCCTTATGAAACGGCTTTTGCGTCCCAGACGATCGGCAGGTTGCGGATCGACAGCAGTCCAGGAATGACCGTGGTATCCGCGCCTTCCTTGATCATGAAGGGCGGCACGCGCGACAGGAATTCCTGCAGCAATACGCGCAGCTCGCGCCGCGCCAGATGCGCGCCGAGGCAGATATGCACCCCGCCGATCAGCGTGAAATGGCGGTTGTTCTTGCGCTCGGGATCGAAGTCGCGCGGGCAGGCGAACTGCTTCTCGTCGAAATTGCCCGAACTGTTGATGCAGGCGATCCAGTCGCCTTCCTTCAGCTCGACGCCGTGCCAGGTGAAGTCCTTCTTGATCCGCCGCCCGCTGTTGACGAGCGGCTGGACGCGCAGGAATTCCTCGACCGCGCTGTTGATGATCTCCGGATTGCCGCGGATGCGCGCCTGGAGTTCGGTGTCCATCCCCATGCGGCGGAACATCTGGCTGATCGTCGACGCGACGGTGTCGAGCCCGCCGAGCCACAGGAACCAGGTCGTGCCGATCGTCTCGTCGGGCGTCAGCGGCCTTCCGTCCATCTGTCCGTTGGCGATGTAGCTGCCCAGCGTCTCGTCGGGGTTCGCCTGCTTTTCGGCGATGAAGCCACGCAGATAGGCCAGGATGCCCTTCACCGCCTCGGCCTTGGCGCCGATGTCGGGGTTGTGCAGGATCGCATATTCCCATTCGAGGAACTGGTCGAACATGCCGAAGGGAAAGCCCATCAGGTTCAGGAAGACGCGGACCGGATAGATGCGCCCGAAGTCGTATGCGATGTCGACCTCGCCATCCTTGACCACGGCGTCGATCATCTCGGTGACGATCGCGCGGATCTTGGGCTCCATGTCGTTCATCGCGACCGGCGTGAACCAGGGGTTCAGGAAACGGCGATAGCGGCCATGGTCGGGCGGATCGATGCCGAGCGGGATCGACGGAAAAGTCTCGCCCGCCAGCGCCTGGAACTGTGCCGCACCCTCGGTCGAGAAGATGTCGTTGTCCTCGTAGACGCGGCGGATGTCCTCATAATGCGACACCGTCCAGGCGCCATGCTGGCGCCCGCTCGTCGGCCAGGGATAATAGAGAATCCGGGGAACGCCAGGCGAGCGCATCACATCGGCGGGCAGATAGGGGTCGGGCAGGTCATATTCGATCTGCCCCTGCGCAAAGCGCGTGTCGAGCACCAGCTCGGGCGGGACATGCGCGGGCACCGGCGGGGCGTCCGCCGGGGCATGCGCGATCGGACAGCGGAAGAGAATCGTCTCGGTCATAGGTCGTCCTCCGCTCAGGCCGAGGCGAACATGCGTTCGATGTCGCCCGACGTCACCGGACGCCGCGCCTGGCCGATCGCGTCCATGCTGTCGGACTTGAGCCCGCCCAGATTGTGCCGCGGGCTGACATCGACGTCCTTGCCCAGCTCGCGCAGGTGCGCGACGGTGCAATTTTTGCGCCCGCCGTTCAGCGCGAAGGCATCGAAGCTATATTCGCGCATCACATTGAGGTGGGTGATCTTGTCGATCGTCTCTTTCGCTAGCCCGTTGACCGACGCCCACAGATATTCGGGGACATTGGGCCACACCGTGTCCGAATGCGGATAATCGCATTCATAGGCGACCATGTCGGTGTTCATATAATCGAGATTCTTCACCCCGAACTGGTCGTCGATGAAGCAGCAGATGATGTGCCGCTTGAACAGGTCCGACGGGCGCTCGCCATTGAAGTCGGTGAAGGTCCATTCGTGATGATGTTCGTGCGTGAAATCGGCGCGCTCGAGGAAATAGGGGATCCAGCCGATGCCGCCTTCGCTGAGCGCCATGCGCAAATCGGGGTAGCGCTGCCAGAATTTCGCGAAGGTCCAGTCGGCCGCCGAATTGGCGATCGAGATCGGCATCGCGGTGATCCACGCGTCGATCGGGCTTTCGGGCGACGGATGCATCGCCCGCGCGCCGGTGCCGATATGGCAGTTGATCACCATCTTGTAGTCGCTGCACGCCTTCCAGAACGGTTCCCAATATTCGTTGTGGATGCTCGGCAGGCCGATGTTCGACGGATTGTCGGAGAAGCTGACGGCATGGACGCCGAGGTCGCTCATGCGCTTCAGCTCGGCGAGCGTGTCGTCCATATTCCACATCGGGATCAGGCACATCGGGATGAAGCGGCCGGGTGCGGTCGCGCACCATTCCTGGACATGCCAGTCGTTCCACGCGCGGCACGCGAGCAGCGCCTCTTCGGGGTCCTTCTGCGCCATCGACACGAAGGTGCCGCCGGCAAAGCTCGGCATCGTCGGGAAGTTCAGCGACGCGAGCACGCCATTGGCGTTCATATCGTCGACGCGGAGTTTCGGGTCATAGGTACCGGGGCGAAGCTGCGCGAAGGCGCTCGGCTCCATCCCATATTCGCTGCGCGGGCGGCCGACGACGGCGTTGAGGCCGATGGTGGGAAAACGCTGGCCATTCCACGACCAGATATCCTTGCCGTCGTCGTTGACGATGCGCGGCGCGCGATCCTTCTTCCCCTCGGGATAATGGCGGATGAACGCCTCGGGCGGCTCGACCGCATGATCGTCGACGCTGATGATCACCATGTCGTCCATCTGCATGGCGACTCTCCTCTCAAATGGTTTGTTGTTGGCTTCATCATCGCAAAAATTGACGATGTGTCAACTCTTGGTTTATGACATAGTATAATAAGTGGGAGAGACGCATGATCGCGCGAACGCTGCCGGTGATCGACCGGGATAACGAAGCCTATTGGACCTGGGGGCGCGACGGCAAGCTGGCGATCCACCGCTGTGCATCCTGCGAATATTTCGTCCATCCGCCGGTGCCCTTCTGCCCGCGTTGCGAGAGCCGCGACGTCGCGCCGCAGGCCGTGTCGGGGCGGGGCAGGGTGGTCACCTTCACGGTGAACCACAAGGCGTGGGTGCCCGACCTGACCGATCCTTACGTCCTCGCGCTGGTCGCGATCGAAGAACAGGACGATGTCCGCCTTGCCTGCAACATCGTCGAATGCGACCCGGAAACGGTCGATTTCAACATGGGGGTCGAGGTCGTATTCGAACAGGCCGAGGACCTCTGGGTTCCACTCTTTCGGCCGGTGACCGCATGACGCGCTTCGCCGAAAAGGAGACCGCGATCACCGGTGTGGGTATGTCCGTCGTCTCGCGCGGCGCCGACAAATCCGCGCTGGCGCTCACCGTCGATGCCGCACTCGAAGCCATTGCCGATGCGGGCCTCGCTCGCGCCGACATCGACGGCATCGCGACCTGGCCCGGCGAGCGCGCCGACGGTTCGGGCTTCTCGCCCGTCGGCTGCGCTGCCTTGCAGGATGCGCTGCGGCTCGAGCTCGGCTGGTACGGCGGCGGCGGCGAGGCGCCCGGCCAATATGGCGCGGTGTTCAACGCGATCGGCGCGATCGCCGCGGGCCTTTGCCGCAACGTCCTCATTTTCCGCACCATGTACGAAGCGACCGCGCGCAAGACCGCCTATGCCAATTCGCTGCTTCGCGAGGGTCAGCGGCAGGCGGGGCCCTTCGCCTGGTACGCCCCTTATTACACCTATGCCGCCGCGCTCCAGCAGGCGCTGTTCTTCAACCTCTATGTCCACAAGAGCGGCATTCGTCCCGAGCAGGTCGGCCAGATCGCGGTCAACCAGCGCCGCAACGCCGCGCTCAATCCGAACGCGATCTACAAGACCCCGATCAGCATCGACGATTATCTCGCGTCGCCGCTGATCGCCACGCCGCTGCGCCTCTACGACTGCGACGTCCCGATCGACGGCGCCGCCGCGATCATCGTCTCGCGCATGGACGTCGCGCGGACCTTGAAGAACCCGCCGATCCGAATCGAGGCGATCGGCTCGTCGATGCGCTACCGCAACAGCTGGACCCAGCTAAACGAACTCGACACGCAGGCGCAGCCGAAGGTCGCGGAGATGATGTGGTCGCGCACCGACCTCAAGCCCGCCGAAGTCGACATCGCGCAGCTCTACGACGGCTTCAGCTTCCACACGATCAACTGGCTCGAAAATTTCGGTTTCTGCGAACGTTATGGCGCCAAGGACTTCCTCGACGGCGGCCACCGCATCGCATTGGGCGGCGAGCTCCCCGTCAACACCGGCGGCGGCGCGCTATCGGGCGGTCGCCTGCACGCCTATGGCGCGGTCCACGAAGCCTGCACCCAGCTCTGGGACCGCGCCGGGGCGCGGCAGGTGAAGGGCGATCCGCGGGTCTGCGCCACCTCGACCTCGGGCGGCCCGCTGGCGGGCGCGATGCTGCTGGTGCGGGATTGACGCAACGCCTATCGCCAGACGGAGCGGCAGCCAGCATGTCGAGGGAGGTGCCCAAGCGGGGTAGGCGCTAACTTATCATTCTCGTCATGCTGAACTTGTTCAGCATCCATGGCCTGAGTTAGAATTTTACGCTGCGCGGAAGGATGCGGCAGACCATGGATACTGAAACAAGCTCAGCATGACGATGCAATATGGGTCGCGTCTTGTCGCTTGCCGAAATTTCGATCGCGCCCACCAAGCCTAGGGCCGATCGACATTCAGAAGATGACGTGCCGAAAATGGTGGTTTTCCGTGGCCCGGAGCGCAGCGTACTTAAAGTAGGTGAGCACCGGAAGCGCGGAAAGTCGCCATTTGCAGGCCGTCAGGGCTGAATGTCGATCGGCCCTAGCCCTGCCAGACGATCTCGCCGCCGATAAGCGTTAGGGCAACCGACCCGAGCGCCCCGGCATCCTCCGGCCAATCGTAGAGCATCAGGTCCGCCGGCCCCCCGATCACAAGCGGCACCTGATACAGCGCCAGCGCCTCCGCCCGGCCGATCGCCTCGCTTGCTCCGATCACATCGCCCCCACGCGTCCGCCGATCGGTCGCCGTGCGCAAGGCCACCCACGGATTCGCATCGCCATAAGGCGCATCCGATCCCCCGCGCACGCGCACCCCGCCGCGCGTCAGCGAGCCGAGCCGATAGAGGTCGTTCAACGCATCGCCCTCCATCTGCGCGCGATATCGGTCCCCACGGTCGTAGATGAAATTGGGCTGCGTCACCACCGTCAGCCCCGCCGCCGCGATATCGCCGATCAGGCTCGCCGCTATCACCCCGCCATGTTCGATGCGGTCGCCGCTATTTGCGCCGCCCGCAATGGTGAGCACTTCCAGATAAAAGACGAGTTCGCCCAGCGTCACGCAATGCGCCGCGACATTGCGCCCCAGCGCGCGCGCCGCCGCGACCCGCCCCGCCACCGCCTCGACCGGCGGCAGGTCATTCTCGTCAAGCAGCAGTTTCACCGGCCCCAGCTTATAGCCGTCGCCAGCGGGCAATGCCTCGGTCCCCATCATCACCAGCCGCTGCGGCATCGCGCCAGCCAGCAAAGCCGCCACCGCCGCGCCGTTGGACGCGCCAGCATCGGTAATCCCGGTCACGCCCCACGCGGCAAATTTCGCGCCCAACGCCGCCAGCGACGGCGGCGCCCCGCCGATCCGCTCGCGCAGCCAGGCATCGCCGCGCCAGATGCGGCCATTGGGCCGCCCATCGCTGTCGCGTTCTACGCAGGCGGGGAATGGGCCTTCGCCGAGTCGCGCCAGCCCCGCGCCGTTGAGCAGCCAATAGGCCCCCGTGCGATCCTGCACCCGCAGCGGTCGGTCGGGCAGCCAATCGTCGAGCAGGGCGCGGTCGGGCAATCCGGCGACGCGCTCGTCATAGCCGATCGCGCGGACCCATGTTCCCGGCGCCCCGGCACCCGCGCGCAGCCTGGCGATCACGGCATCGACGCTCCTGCAATCGGTCAGGTCGACCGACTCCATCCGCGCGGCCGTCGCCAGCAGATGCAGATGATGATCGTGCAGACCGCCGCCGAGCGTCAGCCCGCGCGCGTCATATTCGGGGCCGTGCCCGACCACCGCCGCATCCATCGCCGCGATGCACCCATCGCGCACGCCCACGGCGAGCGGCGCGCCATCGGCGCCGCGCGCATTGCGGATAATCAGGTCGAACTTGTTGCTCACGCCATCGCCTTTGCGAACGTCGCGGCCGTCCGTGCAAGCGAAATGTCGATAACTCCTCCTCGCTGCCCCGCCAGCGCCTCGAGCGCCAGCGTCGCCGCGGTCAGTCCGGTCAGGGGGTCGGCCAGCGAATCGCCGATGAACTGCGGCCGATCCTCGTCCCACCGGACCAGTCCGCCCGCCGCCGCGCAATCGTCGCCGAACCCCACGCGCATCGCCGCATCGCCGCGCCAGCCATGCGCGGTGATCGCAATCCACAACAGGTCGGGGTTGATTTGAAACAGCCGCTCTTCGTCGAGCCCCAGCCGCGCCAGCGCATGCGGCCGCGCCGAAGTGATCAGTACCCGCGCCTCGCCGATCATCGCAAACAACTCGGCGCCGTCGATATCGGCCAATACGCGCCGCTTGTTGCCGTTCAACCGCGCATCGAGCTTGGGCGTATGCAGCCGCGTCGGATCGGGCCGCCCGTCGCTCTCGACCTTGACCACCGCATGCCCCGCCTCGGCGAGCAGCGCGCCGCAATAGGGCCCGGCCCACAGCGCCGACAGATCGACCACGATCCCGTCGCAGGCTGCGTAGGCGGCGAGCTCAGGGTCCGCCAGCGGCTCGGCCTCGCCGACGCTTGCCACCGGCATGTGCAGCTCCGCCGCTTCGGTCACCATCTCATCAGTCGGACGCGTCGCTGCGGCCCCTAGGATCGCCTGCCACGGCTCGTCGTCGAGCGTCGCGCCCGTCCACGCCGGCACCAGCGCGCGGTCCTCTTCGCGTGCCAGCGACACAGCCATCCATCCCTCGCGGCAGCCCACCATCCGGCAATGCCGGTTCGGCGACCACTCGCCGGGCGCGGCGAGCGTCAGATCGTCGTGCCGCGACAGCGCGCGGCGCGGGTCGAAGGCGATGCGTCCACCCGAAGCCGCGACCAGCCGCTCGCCCGCCGCCGCCACCGCCTCGAGCAGCGCGGTCATGCGCCGCCCTCGATCTTATGCACCAGCCCCCAGTCGAGCGCCTGCGCCGCGCCGACGCGCTTGCCGGACAGCAGCATCCACAAAGTCCGATGCCGCCCGATCGCCCGCGCGACCGTCGCCGTGCCGCCCGCGCCGGGGATCAGCCCCATGCCGAGCTCGGGCAGCTGGAACCAGGCGTCGGCCGCCGCGATCCGATGGTGCGCCGCCGCCGCGACCTCGATCCCCGACCCTAGGCACGCGCCATGCAGCCGTACCGTCGCGCGGTCGCCCAGGGCGCGGAGCAGGCGCGCGCAACTATGCAACGTGCGCACCGCATGCGCCTCGGCCAAGTCGCGTGCCGTCCCGAACTCTGGCAAATCGCCGCCGGTCGAAAAACAACGCCCGACGCCGTGCAGCAGCACCGCGGGCGCGCTCGGATCGTCGAGCGCGTTCGCCAAAGCCTCATAGAGGGCATCGCGCATCGCGGCGGTCATCGCGTTGAAATTTTCGGGATGATTGAGCGTCAGCATCAGCCCCTTCTCGTCACGCCGTACCTGCACCGGTTCGGGCGGCGTCGGCGCGGCATCACCAACCTCGGCCTTCCCGCGCCAGCGCGCGAACTCGGCTCCGCCGAGCAGGGTGGAATAGGCAAAGGATTCCACGGTCAGCGCGTCGCTCAGCGGCAGATTTTCTGTCGTGCGCAGCACCTGCGCCGCAATTGTTGCCGCCAATGGATTGGCGCGCGCCGCCGCCGCCAGCCGCTCGACCTGCGCGTCGACCTCGCGTGGGTCGAGCTGTACCCAGGGCCGCGGCGGGTCCTTCGCCAGCGTCAGCAACAGATCGAAATCGTCGACGGCGACGGCCGGCAGGGCGCCCTCGCGGTCCACCCCGATCACCACCGTCTGGATCGACGCCTCCGGCCTTGTCCAGCGCGCCGCATCCACGACCAGCACCGGCTCGCCGCCCGGCGCGGACCAGCGATCGGCGTCGAGATGGTCAGGCATCGTCATCGCGTCGTCCTACCCCGCGCAAACCTCTTCCGCCAGTTCGGCCTTGAGGATGCGGCGCAGCAGCTTTCCGGTCTCGTTATAAGGGAGCTCATCGCGCAAAAACCATATTTCCGGGGTCTTTGTCGAACGCAGCTTGGCCTTGATCGTTGCCGCCATCGCCCCGGTATCGGGCGCGCCCGATCGCGACACGATCACCGCGACGACCTTCTCGCCCCATTTTTCGCAGGGGATGCCGAGCACCGCGCAATCGGCGATATCGTCGAAGCTGCGAAGCACATCCTCGATCTCGCCCGGCGAGATATTTTCGCCGCCGCGCACGATCACATCGTCGAGTCGCCCCTCGACGAACAGATAGCCGCCCGCGTCGAGCCAGCCCGCGTCGTTGGTCGCGAACCAGCCGTCGTCGGCGATGGCCTTCTTGTGCAGATATTCGCCCGACACCTGCTCGCCGCGCACATGGATCTCGCCATGCTCGCCGACGTCGCAGCATGTCCCGTCCTCGCGCCTTATCTCGAGTTCGAGGCTGGGCAGCGGCTGGCCGACCGAGGCGATGCGCCGCCGCACCACGGGGTCGTCGGAGGCAAAGGCGGCGCGATGGTCCTCGGCGCCCAGCAGCGCGATTGTCGAACTCGTCTCGGTCAGGCCATAAGCATTGACGAAGGCGACGTGCGGCAACATCGCCAGCGCGCGCGCGATGACCGGCTCGGGCATCTTGCCGCCGCCATAGGACAGCGCGCGCAGGGCAGGGAGGGTCTCGACCGTCGCCGCTATCACGTCGAGGATGCGGTCGAGCATCGTTGGCACCACCATCGCATGGGTGATGCCCTCGCGCGCTGCGGTGGCGACCCATTCCTCGGCGGTGAATGCGGGTAGATAGACGATCCGCCGCCCGCCATAGGCCGCGGTCAAAATCGCCGAAATCCCGGCGATATGGTAACTCGGTACGCTCACCAGCGCCGCCTCTTCCTCGTCGGCGCCAAGGAACTCGACCGTCGACATGACGTAAGAAGTGAGGTTGCCGTGGCGCAGCACCGCCGCCTTGGGCTCGCCGGTCGTGCCGCTGGTGAACAGCAGCACCGCAATATCATTCTCGGCCTCGTCGAGCAGCACCGGTTCGGGCACCGCGCCTTGCAGGAACTCGGCCTCGAAGGCGCTGCGAGCGACCAGTTCGACGCCATCGACCGGCGCGATCCGCGCCAGCATATCGTCGTCGGCGACCAGCACCGCGGGCGCGGTCCGCGCGACGAGCTTGTTCAGGTCGGCGTCGGCGAGCCGATAGTTGAGCGGCACAAAGGGTGTGCCCGCCATCCCGCTCGCGAACAGCAGCACGGGCAGGGCGTCGCCGTTCATGCCGAGGAAGGCTGTGTTCGCCTTGCCCTTGCCGGCCAGCCATACCGCCACGCGGCTGGCGCGCGCGCGATAGGCGGCGAAATCGAGCCCGCCCGACCGCCCGCCCACCGCCGGGCGGTCGCCGCAGGCGTCGGCGGCGATATCGAGGAGCAGCGGCGTGCGCATCGCGGTCAGTCCGAGGCGGGAAGCGGCTTCGCGCCCTTGATCGTCATGGCGACGCCGTTGAAGGCCAGCGATCCCTTGCCCGCCTTGGCGCCCAGCACCTCGATCCCGCTCGCCGCGTCGGTGTAGCGTTTGCCGATCATCACGCCCGCAGCGAAATCGGCGCTGACGTCGCCGCTCGGCGCGCTTGCATCGTCGATCGGCAGCACCGGCGCCCCGCCGCACTGCAATTCGCCGGCGGCGCTCGGTGGCCGCACGACGACCAACTGCGCATCGCACACCGCCGATTTCCAGCGCGAACCCGGCTTCAGTTCCATGTCACTCGATCCTTTCCCGTGGCGCCCGTCTGTCGCCTTTGCTTCGCCAATATGTCAATCGACATAGAAAGTAAACGTAGTTATATAACTCGAAAGAGCAAAGGGAGAGCGATGCATCCACGGCATTTTGCGGCAACGGCGCCCGATCGCCCGGCGATCGTCATGGCGGCGGACGGAGCGGCGACACGCTACGCCGAACTCGAGGCCGTCGCAAATCGCGGCGCGCAATTGTTTCGTTCGCTCGGCATCGGTCGCGGCGATACGGTCGCGGTCTGGCTCAAGAACGTCCGCGAATATTTCGAAATCTACTGGGCCGCGCAGCGCGCGGGCCTCTATCTCTGCCCGATCTCGAGCCAGCTGATGCCTGACGAAGCCGCCTATATCCTGAACGACAGCGGTTCGAAGCTGCTCGTCACCCACGCCGATGTGCCTGCATCTGCGCCTTTGGTTGCGGCGCGAGCCGATCTGATCCCCGACGTCGCCGATATCTTCGACCTCGGCACCGGCCTCGCGCCCTCCTGGCAGACGGCGGTCGCCGAGCAGCCCGCAACCCGCATCGCCGACGAATCGGCGGGCTATCACCTCGTCTACTCGTCGGGCACCACGGGTCGGCCGAAGGGCATCCGCCTGCCGTTGTCGGGCGAACCCGCCGATGCCCCGCATATGCTCGCCGAGCGCATGGCGGCACGTTACGGCATCGGCCCCGACGCCGTCCTGCTGTCGCCCGCGCCGCTCTATCACACCGCGCCGCTCGCCTATGGCATGTCGGCGCATCGCCTCGGCGCGACCGTGGTCATCGTGGAGAAGTTCGACGCCGAGGAGGCGTTGCGCCTGATCGAGAAGCACCGCGTAACCTTCATGCAGATGGTGCCGACGATGTTCATCCGCCTGCTCGCGCTTCCCGAGGAGGTCCGCGCGCGCTACGACATTTCCTCGCTTCAAAAAATCGTCCACGCCGCCGCGCCGTGCCCGGTCGAGGTCAAGCGCCATATGATCGAATGGCTCGGGCCGATCGTCTATGAATATTACGGCGGGTCGGAAGGAAACGGTTCGACCTTCATCACGCCGCAGGAATGGCTCGACCATCCGGGCTCGGTTGGCCGCGCCGACTGGGGCACGCTCCATATCTGCGGCGAGGACGGCGAAGAAGTGGGGCCGAACGTCGATGGTCTCGTCTATTTCGAGGGCGGCTGGGATTTCCAGTATCTCAACGACCCCGCCAAGACCCGGGACGCGCGCCACCCATTGCATCCCGGCTGGTCGACGCTCGGCGACATCGGCCATGTCGATGAAGAGGGTTATCTCTACCTCACCGACCGCAAAAGCTTCATGATCATCGCGGGCGGGGTGAACATCTATCCGCAAGAGGCCGAAAACCTGCTCATCCAGCACCCCGAGGTCGCCGACGTCGCGGTGATCGGCGTGCCGCACGCCGAGATGGGCGAGGAAGTGAAGGCGGTGGTCCAGCCGAAGGACTGGAGCGCCGCCGGCCCCGACCTCGCGGCGCGGCTGATCGCCCATTGCCGCGCGCATCTCAGCCCGATCAAATGCCCACGCTCGGTCGATTTCGACCCCGCGCTGCCGCGCCACGATACGGGGAAGCTGTACAAGCAGGCGGTGCGTAAGCGCTATTGGCCACCGAAATAGCTAAGGCACGAAGGATTCGGACAAAAGGCGCAGGCGGATTCCTGTTTTCGCGGGGATGACGAGAGAGGTTGCAAGCCCGCTGTAACCGCCATTCGCCTTGCTTTCGCCCCGAATTTCCGTATTTTGGCGCGGCATGATCCGCTCGGTGCTCATGCCTGATGCTCGCCGTCGCCGTCGCTTTCCAGCGCGTGACCGGCTGCGCTATGGCTGAGACCGTGGCGGCCGCGCCACCGAGCGACCATTGCGCCGAAATGGCGGCCAGCGAGTCCGGCGATACCGGTCATCACCAGATGCCTGACGGCGACGCGCCCCATGATTGCAAACATGGTTGTTATCTGCCCGCGATCTCCGCGCCGCCGACGCTCGTCGCCGATATCGCCCCGAACCCGTCGCGAACTTACGCGGCGATCGGGATCGAGGGGGTCGCGCCCTACTGGTTACGCCTCGAGGGCAGTGCGTTCGTCTCGACCAAGGGCGACGTCCATCTGCGCGCCGAGGGCAGCCACGACCATCGCATCATCCAGCGCCTGATCGTGCAGCCCCGGTTCGAAGCCAGTCCGGCGGCGCAGGATGTCCCCGAACTGGGCATCGGCGCCGGGCTGTCCGACGTCGAGCTGGGCCTCCGCTTCCGCCACGAAATCGTCCCCGAATTCGCGCCTTATGTGGGCGTTGAACATGCGCGCAAGATCGGCGACACCGCCCGCTTTGCCCGCACCATGGGAGAGGGTGTCGGCGGGACAAGCTTCGTCGCGGGGGTGCGCCTCTGGTTCTGATTTATCATTTCGTCATTGCGAGCGGAGCGAAGCAATCCAGGGCGGTTTACGGCACTCTGGATTGCCGCGTCGCCTTTGGCTCCTCGCAATGACGAGGATTGGTCAACCCCGCCCGGGCCCCCACAGGATCAGCGCGGCCCCGCCCACGCAGACGAGCCCGCCGAGTATGTCCCACCGGTCGGGCGAGACCCCTTCGACCAGCTTCAGCCAGGCGAGCGACGCGACGATATAGATGCCGCCATAGGCCGCAAAGGCGCGGCCCGCCGCCTCGGCCTCGACGCGCGTCAGCGCAAAAGCGAAAAAGGCGAGCGCCAGCGCGCCGGGCGCCAGCCACCATGGCGACTTGCCCAGCCGCAGCACGGCCCAGAAGGCGAAGCAGCCGCCAATCTCGCCGAGCGCGGCGAGGACATACCATCCGATCGTCGTCAGTGGCGCGGTCATGCGTGCCGGCCTTCGCAATATCCATGATCGCCCAGCGCCTCGATGACCCGGCAATCGCCGGCTAGCCCGCCGCGGCACCGCCCGATGATGCGTGCCAGCTCGTCGCGCAACACCTGCAACTGCGCGATCTTTTCCTCGACCTGGCTCAAATGGCGCGTTGCGATACGGTCGGCCTCGCCGCAATCGCGCTCGGGATGGTCCGACAGATCGAGCAGCGAGCGCACCTCCTCGATCGTGAAGCCCAGATCGCGCGAATGGCGCACGAATGCCAGCCGCGACCGATGCGCCTCGCCATAGCTGCGATAATTGGCCGCGGTCCGGTGCGGCTCGGGGAGCAGCCCAATGCGCTCATAATAGCGGATCGTCTCGATATTGGCGCCGGTGACGCGCGCGAGTTCGCCGATTTTCATGCCTTGACCCTGTAGCTGCTACAGGCTGCATATAGGTTCGCGACTCGAAACCCCAAGGAGATTCGGCGATGGCCGATCAATGCTGCGCCGGCAAGAGCGGCAAGACCGCGCTTAACGATCCCAAGTGGCGGCGCGTCCTGTGGATCGCGCTGCTCGTCAACGCGGGCATGTTCGCGGTCGAGATCGCCGCCGGCGTCGCGGCGGATTCGCGCGCGCTCCAGGCCGACGCGCTGGATTTCCTCGGCGATGCCGCCAATTATGCGCTCAGCCTCGGCGTTGCGGGGATGGCGCTCGCCTGGCGCGCCCGCGCCGCGCTGGTCAAGGCGGCGACGATGCTGCTCTTCGGCCTCGGCGTACTCGGCGCGACGATCTGGGGTTTCGTGAACGGCACGGCCCCGCATGCCGAGACGATGGGGCTCATCGGCGCCGCCGCGCTGGCCGCCAATGTCGCCGTCGCGCTGATGCTCTATCGCTGGCGTACGGGCGATGCGAACATGCGCTCGGTGTGGATCTGCTCGCGCAACGACGCGATCGGCAATCTCGCGGTGCTCGCCGCCGCGCTCGGGGTGTTCGGTACCGGGCGCGGCTGGCCCGATCTCGCGGTCGCCGCGATCATGGCGGGCCTCGCCATCTGGGGCAGCGCGGAGGTCTTCCGTCAGGCGCGCGGCGAACTGCGGGAAGCTCCGGCGCTCGCTGAAAGCACAGCCTGACGCGCGGCGGCGGCGATTGCGGTTGCCCGGCGACTTCCCTAATATTGCGCCACATAAAGACCGTGGGTGGTCGCAGGAGCAATATAGTGGCGAAAACCGGACAGCGTTTTCGGCATCCGGCCGAATATTATACCGATCCCGAAAACAGTATCGGCTATCTGGCGCGCATCGTCTTTCGTTCCTTTTCGCGGCTGCTCGAACGACGGACGCTGACGCACGACGTATCGGCGGGCCAGTGGCGTTTCCTGCGCCAGTTGTGGCGCGAGGACGGCATCACCCAGCGCGAGCTCAGCGAACGCGTCGGCATGCGCGAGCCGACGACGGTGGTGGCGCTGAAGGGCCTCGAAAAGGCGGGTTTCATCACGCGCAAGAAGACCGCCGAGGACCGGCGCAAGACCTTCATCTTCCTGACCCCGCACGCGCGCAAACTCGAACTGATCCTTGCGCCGATGAACGCCGAGATCCACGAAATCGCCACGCGCGGCATGAGCGACGCCGAGGTGGAGACGTTGCAGACGCTGATGCGCCGCGTCATCGCCAACCTCGGCGAAGAGGCGCGCAGCCTCGCGGTGCTGTCCGACATAGGGGCGTAACGCCGCAGTATCGGAATGCCGAGCCCTGCTGGGCTTGGACCACGCCCAATCGGCCAGGCGATTGGGCCGAAAAGCTTCGATGGTTCGCCGACCTTGTCCTCGTCCAGAACCCGCTTCGCCGCGAGTTGCATCTGATATCGCTATTGCCTGGAAGCCGACCGGATGCGGTGAAGAATATCGATCTTGAGCTGTCGACGTTCGCGCGCTGGGGTTGTTCGTGCCGGCGCAAAAGGCGGCGAAGAGAAAGCTCTCTGCATCCCGCGCAAGCTGTCCATTCTCTTTCTCCAGAGCCTTCATCCGCCGCGCCTGGTCGGTCTTCAGAACGATAACAGGTCTGCTCGCTGATCGCGATCCGACGGCACGCTTCCGCCGTCGTGGCGCCCTGTGCAAGCACAACCTCCGCCCCACGCGGCTTGCCGATAATCTCTTCCGGGCGATGCTTCTTGCTCGGCATTCCATATCTCCTTCGCCGTCCAAAATATCATCGATTCGGGACTACTCAGAAGGGGGCAGATCAATTATGAGAACTCGGGATTCCGTCGGGCTTGCAACGCAGCTGCAATTTCTGCCAGCGCCTCGGGATTTTCGATCGTTGGCGACATAACGACATCTTTTCCGTTGGCTAGCCCGCGAATAGCTGCCCGGAGAATCTTCCCCGATCGGGTCTTGGGCAGCGCACTGACGAGGATCGCCTGCTTCAAGGCGGCGACCGGTCCCAATTCCTGGCGGACAAGAGATATGATTTCTCCCGGCAGTTCCTCGCCCGCGATTACACCGCTCTTTACGACCGCAAGGGCGAGGGGGATCATGCCCTTGAGGCGGTCGTCGGCGCCGATAACGGCGCATTCGGCGATTGCGGGATGCTTCGCGATGATCTGTTCGATCTGTCCCGTCGACAGGCGATGGCCGGCGACGTTGATGATGTCGTCGGTGCGGCCCATGATATGGACGAAACCGTCGGTATCGATGTGGCCGGCATCGCCGCTTTCATAGTCGCCAGCAAAGCTTTGGAACGCGCGGAGGTAGCCATCGGCATTGTTCCATAGTGACGAATAACAACCGGGAGGGAGTGGAGTCGCGACGACGATGTGGCCGCTCGCACCGGCCTCGACTGGCTCGCCGTCGTCCCCCAACACCGCGAAGCGGAATCCGGGAACCGGAAAACCTGCACTGCCCGCGCGCCGCCGCGTGTCGCCGAGCCCGAGACAGGTCGCGACCGCAGGCCAGCCCAGTTCGGTCTGCCACCAATGGTCGATCACCGGAATGTCCAGTTGCCGCTCCGCCCAGATCAACGTGTCGGGATCGGCACGCTCGCCCGCGAGATACATCGCGCGCAGGCGCCCGGTGCCGATGTCCTGAATGAATCGACCCCCGGGATCCTCCTTGCGGATCGCGCGGATCGCGGTCGGCGCGGTGAAGAAGATATCGACCTGATGCTTGGTTATCGTGCGCCAGAACGTTCCGGCGTCGGGGGTGCCGACCGGTTTGCCTTCGAAAAGCAATGTGGTGCATCCCGCGATCAGCGGACCGTAGACGATATAGCTGTGCCCCACGACCCACCCGACGTCGGATGCGGCCCAGAAGGTGTCGCCGGCTTGGGTTCCATAAATATGACGCATGCTCCACGCGAGCGCCACCGCATGCCCGCCGTTCTGGCGCACCACGCCCTTTGGCGTTCCCGTGGTGCCCGAGGTGTAGAGGATATAGAGCGGGTCGGTCGCGGCGATCGCGACGCAGGCCGCCGGGCGGGCAGCATCATGGCTTTCGGCCCAGTCATGGTCGCGGCCGTGGATCAACTCGGCGACACATTGCGGGCGCTGCAACAGCACGACATGCTCGATCCGGTGCGACGCCAATGCGATCGCCTGGTCGACCAGCGGCTTGTAGGGAAGAATCCGGCCGCCCTCGATCCCGCACGAGGCGGTCAGCAGGGCGCGCGGTGCTGCATCGTCGATACGCTTGGCGAGTTCGGGGGCAGCGAAGCCGCCGAATACGACCGAATGGATCGCCCCGATCCGCGCGCAGGCGAGCATCGCGAAGAGCGTCTCGGGGATCATCGGCATATAGATGATGACGCGGTCGCCTTTGCCGATGCCGAGGTTCGTCAGCATTCCGGCGGTTCGCGACACGCGCTTCAGAAGTGTGTCGAAATCGATCTGCTGGCGTGTGCCCGCAACCGGACTTTCGTAGATGACTGCTATGTCTTTCCCGCGCCCTGCAGCGACATGGCGGTCGACCGCGTTGTAGCAGGTGTTGAGCGTGCCGTCGGCGAACCAGCCTCGGCCCTCGGTCCATCCGGTGTGCGGGAGCTCGATCCAGTCGACGGCCCCGGCCGCCTCAAGCCAGAAGGCGTCGGGATCCGAGAGGCTGCTGGTATAGGCGTCTTCGTAAGTTGCGCTCATCGTCTCATACCGCCGCGGAAAGATCCTCCAGCAACTTGTGGTCGAGGATCGACGATATTTCGCCTGCTTCATCCAGAAAGGCGATCGGACCATAGTTGGTGAAGAGCAGTTCGGTATATTCGGGAAATGCGGTGTGATCGTGCACGACGCCGAGCGGCTCATAACCATAGGTGCCGGGGCCCGCTTCGCCCATACGGTACGTCATCCGGCCCTTCGTCACATAATATTCTCCGGCGCCGAGGTGACGGTGCGGTCCGAAGAAGCTGCCCGGCTGGGCGCGGAACAGCACGGTCCAGCGGCCGGTCTCGGCGCTCGAATAGAGCAATGCAAATTCGATCCCGTCGGCGATCGTTGCCCATTTCATGGCGGCGGGCGGCGTCAGATGTTCGTCCATCATGTCGAAATACTCGTGTAAGGGGTTCAGAAACGGACGGAAAATTCGGCGCCATAGGTCGCGCGCTCGCCATAATAGCGGGGCACGAAACCGAAGCCGCTCGTGTCGGTGGCGTCGACGATATAGGCCTTGCCGGTCACGTTCTTCGCCCAGGCGGCGAGTTCCCATCCCTGGTCGGGATCGGCGAAGGCGACGCGCAGATTGAGCAGGCCATAACCTTCGCCCGAACTGATCAGTTCGTCCTGCGCATTGTTGTAATATTTCTTGCCGGTGTAGTTGTATTCGGCGCGCCAGCGCGTTTCGAACCTGCCGACCGGCACCGTGACTTGTGCAAAGGTCGACAGGGTGAATTTCGGTGCGCCGGGCATGCGGTTGCCCGAAAAGTCGCGCGGATCGCCGGTCACGGGATCGATCGCACCCGACAGGTAATTCTTGTACTTGGCGTCGAGGATGCCGAGGTTGAGCCCCATGTCGAGCCAGTCCGTCGGTACGGCTGTCGCCTCGACCTCAATCCCCTTGATCGTGGCGTCGGCCGCATTGTCGAGCCCCAGCGTCGGCACCGCGCTCCCCGCCTGCCGGTTCACTGACAGCACCTGCAGATCGGTATAGTCGTAGTAGAAGGCCGAGAGGTTCAGTCGCAGGCGGCGATCGAACAAGGTGCTCTTCAGCCCGATTTCATAGGAGGTCAGATATTCGGGATCGACCTGCGTCCGCTCGGCGACGCTGGTGATGATGCCGATATTGAAGCCGCCCGCCTTGAACCCGCGGTCGACGCTGGCATAGGCCAGGATGTCGTCGGTGACGTCAAAGTCGGCCGCGACCCGCCAGGTGAAAGATTTGAAGGTGTCGCGCAGCGCCGCGAAGGGCACCAGCGGCACCGGTGCGCCGTCGGGAATGTCGGCGTCGAAGAACCCGGGCACCAGGTCGGCGCGGTGCGTCGCGCGGACCTTGTCGATCGTGTAACGGCCGCCAACGGTCAGCCGCAGCGTTGGTATCACCGCGTAAGTCGCCTGTCCGAAGATCGCATAGGCGCGGTTCTTGCGCGTCGCGCGCGTGATCAGCGGCAGCGCGCCCTGCGCGAAGGTCAGTTCGCCGAGCAGGTCGGCATTGCTGTCGGCGCCGAGATCCTCCTGAAAATAGTAAAGTCCGGCGATCGCGTTGAGCGGGCCGTTGTCATAGGCCAGCTGAAACTCCTGCGTCAGCTGTTCGGCGTCGGTCAGGAAGGTGATCTCGTCGACGCGCTTTGTACCGCCATCGACATCGACGCGGTTGTCGACGTCGCTCTTGTCATAGCCGCTGATCGACTTGAAGGTGAAGTCGCCGAAGCTTTGCGCGATGTTGAGATTGACGAAGACATTGTCGCTGTAATTGCGCGACTGGCCGTTGAAGTTGAGCAAATTGGGATTGTCGGGGAAGGGGTCGGAATAGCCGAACAGGTCGGCTCCGCCCAACGTCCCGACGGGTTTGTTTTCCAGATAGTCGCTGCGGTCGCGGCCGCCGCCTACCGACAGACGGACGTCGGTGTCATCCGACGGCTGCCAGCGCAGGATCGCGCGAGCGGCGGCTTCGTCGACATTGATCGCGCGGTCGCCGGTAAACAGGTTGACCTTCTCGCCGTCACGGCGGCGGACGATCCCCGCGACGCGCAGCGAGAGCGTATCGGCCAGCGGCAGGCTCAGGGCGGCTTCGCCTTCGACCAGGTCGAAGCGGCCATAGCCGAAGCGGGCATTGCCTTCGAATTCGCCATCGGGAAGCTTCGAGAAAAACTGGATCGCGCCGCCGGTCGTGTTCTTGCCGAACAAGGTGCCTTGCGGGCCGCGCACCACCTCGATCCGCTCAAGGTCGAACAGCGAGAAGATCTGGCTGCCGGTCGAGGCGACGACGACATCGTCGCGATAGATGCTGATCGGCCCGATCGACGATGCGTTGAAATCATTGTTGCCGACGCCGCGGATGAAGATGTTGGGAACGCCGCCGAACGTCTTGATCTCAAGGTTCGGAACCTGGTCTCCGATCGACAGGCTGTTCGTGAAGCCCGCCTCCCGGATCGCGGTATCATCGAACGCGCTGACCGAGATTGGAACATCCTGAAGATTCTGCGCGCGCTTCTGGGCGGTAACGACGATTTCGCCGACGCCGCTCTGCGTGGCGCTATCCGTGCTTTCCTGAGCAAAAGCCGGGGTTGCGATGGCGAGCGCCTGAACAGCGGCGGCGGCGTAAAGCGACGTACGAAACTGGTTTGTCATATGATCCCCTCCCAGGATGGCGGCGCCCTCTGTCGGGGCGTCCTGTTCGTTCCCGTTTCTAGGCGAGGGCGGTCGCCAGGCGCATGTGCCTGAGCGGTGCAAAATTTGGCTGAGCGGGAACTGCGTGCGGCGGAAAGCGCACGGAAGGCCGTGTTTACGTGGCGGCAATTGTCTCATCGCGTAGCCATATTTGTGTCAGCGTGAACCCGGCGGACCCCTCGATTGCATCGCCACGCCAAAAGGCATAGCTTGCCGCGTTGGAGAGAGGGCGGGCCAATGCTTCTGACCGAGGAACAATGGACATCGGCGCATTTGCCGCCGCCGCGGCAATTGCCGGGATTCCAGGAAGTGTTCGACCGGACGCATTTCCATTGGGGGCTGAGCAAGGGCAACGGCGAGCGTTACGATGCGCAGGTGCGGCGGCGCGCGATCGACGACTTCGTCTTCACCGATATCGTGTGCGATCCGGTCACCGGCTATCGCACGATGGACGATGTGAAGCGCGGGACCGAGGATTATTTCTGCCTGCTCCATTTCGAGGAGGGGAATTGCCTGCTGCGGCAAGGGCGCAATGAATCGGTGGTGCGGCGCGACACGATCGCGGTGTGGGACAGCACGCGTCCCGCGATGTTCCAGAACAGCGAGCAGTTGCACCAGCTGTCGATCATGATCCCGCATCATATGGCGAAAACGATCGTGCCGGGAATCGAGGATATGTGCGGGCTGACCGTCGACGGCAGCGCGGGGCTGGGAGCGATCCTGCTGTCGCATCTGCGTCAAATCCACCGCACGGTCGAAACGGTGGATCCGCGCGACCGGACGGCCGTGCTTCGCGCAACCGTCGAGCTGGTTGCGGCGGCCTTTCGCCCTGACGTCGAGCAGCTTGGCGGCACCAATTTCCGGCGTGCGTTGCTCGGCCGGGTGCAGGACCATATCGTTGCGCATCTGGGCGACCCCGGATTGTCGGCCGCCAGCATCGCCGCCGCCTTTCGTTTCAGCCCGCGCTATCTCCACCGACTGTTCGAGGAGTTCGGGGTCACCGTCGGAACCTGGATCCGCGAACGCCGTCTGCTCGCGGCCCGTAGCGACCTGTCGAGCCGGTCGATGGCCTCCTATTCGATCACCGAGATCGCGATGCGACGCGGCTTCGCCGATGCCTCGCATTTCAGCCACGCATTTCGCGATGCTTTCGGGCTCTCGCCGAGAGCGTTTCGCCGCGCGGCGGCCGAATGTCCCGATGGGATGTCGCCGGTTCCCTCCCGCCCAAATAAGCCGCCGTTCTGACGCAAGTCAGGCCGCCTCCGCTCCCTTAGGTCGAAGAAACGACGATGGGAGAAGGATATGGGCGACAGGCTCAGCAACAAGGTCGCGCTGGTTACAGGGGCGGCGCAGGGAATAGGCGCAGCTATTGCACAGGCGATGGCGGCCGAGGGGGCCCGGGTCATTGCGGCCGACCGCAATTTGGCGGGGTGCCAGGCGCTGGCGGCCGAAAGCGGCATTGCGGCGCTGGCGCTCGATGTGACGAACGAAAGCGACTGGGCCGCGGCGGCCGACCATATCGCATCGACCTTTGGTAGCCTTTCGATCCTGGTCAACAACGCGGGCGTCGAACTGGTCAAGCCGATGACCGAGCATAGTCTGGCCGACTGGCGCGGGCTGATGGCCGTCAATGTCGATGGGCTGTTCCTCGGTTGCCGGACGATGCAGCCGCTGCTTGCGGCGAGTGGCGCGGCGAGCGTCGTCAATATCTCGTCGATCGCCGGGCTTGTCGGCTATCCCGACCAGCTCGCCTATAACACGTCGAAAGGCGCGGTGCGCCATATGACCAAGAGCCTCGCGATCGAATGGGCATCGCATGCGCTGACGATCCGCTGCAATTCGATCCATCCCGGCTGCATTCGCACCCCGATGCTCGAAATGGCGGTCGAGGGTTGGGTGCGCGAAGGGTCGATCCCGGCTGAAGACCCGTGGGCCGCGGTCGCTTCGCTGTGCCCGTTGAATCTCGTCGGCAGCCCTCAGGATATTGGGATGGGGGCGGTTTACCTCGCCGGCGACGAAGCGCGTTTCGTGACCGGGATCGAGCTGGTCATCGACGGCGGATGGGTCGCGCGATGAACGGCGCGAGCAACGCCAGCGACCGGCTGTGGATGTATGCCACGATGGTCAAGAGCCGCCATTTCGAGGCGCTGATCAAGCCCGCCTATTTCGAAGGCAAAAGCCCGGTGTTCAATATGGCGAAGGGGCCTTTGCCGGGAGAGATGCATCTGTCCGACGGGCAGGAACCCTGCGCCGTTGGCGTCTGTGCGCATCTTCGGCCCGGCGATACGATCACGGCGACGCACCGCCCGCACCATGTCGCCATCGCCAAAGGGGTCGATCTGGACGCAATGGCCGCGGAGATCTTTGGCAAGGCAAGCGGGCTGGCGGGCGGACGCGGCGGTCATATGCATTTGTTCGACGCGCGGGTGAATTTCGCCTGTTCGGGCATCATCGCGCAGGGTTTGGGGCCGGCGGTCGGCGCGGCGCTGGCGAGCAAGCTGCGCGGTGACGATACCGTCGCGGTCGCCTTTCTCGGCGAGGGCGCTGCGAACCAGGGGGCCTTTCACGAGGCGCTCAATCTCGCCTCGGTGTGGAAGGTGCCGGCGGTTTTCGTGATCGAGGACAATGCCTATGGCATCTCGGTCTCCAAGCGCGACTGCACGGCGGTCGAGCGCAACGCCGATCGCGCGGCGGCCTATTCGATGCCCGGCCATTTCGTCGCCGGCAATGACGCCGACGCGGTCCACGCCATTGCCGGCGAGGCGATCGCGCGCGCTCGGCGCGGGGAAGGGCCATCGCTGATCGAGATCGAAACCTGCCGGCTTGAGGGGCATTTCATGGGCGACGCGGAGGGTTATCGACCCGCAGGCGAGGTCGAACGGTTGAAGGCGCGCGATCCCATTCCGGCCTATCGCGCGCGCCTGCTCGCCGACGGTTTCGAGGCGATCGACCTCGACCGCGCCGAGGCCGAAGCCCGGGCGGCCGTCGATGCCGCCTTTGCCTTCGCACGCGCCGCGGCTTATCCCGATCCGGAAGAGGCTTTTGCCCATGTCTTCGCCTGATACTGCAACGGCCGTTCGGCCGGCTCGCCGCCTGACCATCGCCCGCGCGATCGCCGAAGCGATCGGGCAGGAAATGGAGCGGGATTCCGATGTCCTTGTCATGGGCGAGGATATCGCGAAGCTCGGCGGCGTTTTCGGCACGACAACCGGGCTGCTCGACCGCTTCGGCCCCGAACGTGTCCGCGACACGCCGATTTCCGAGACCGCCTTCATCGGCGCCGCGGTGGGTCTCGCGGCTTCGGGAATGCGCCCCGTGGTCGAGCTGATGTTCGTCGATTTCTTCGGCGTGTGCATGGACGCGATTTACAATCTCGCGGCCAAGCAGAGCTATTTTTCGGGCGGGCAGGTGACGTGTCCGATGGTGCTGATGACCAGCGTCGGCGGCGGCTATGGCGATGCGGGTCAGCATAGTCAGGCGCTCTACGCGACTTTCGGCCATCTGCCGGGGCTGAAGGTTGTCATTCCCTCGAACGCGCACGATGCGAAGGGTCTGATGCTGGCGGCCATCCGCGATCCCAACCCGGTGATCTTCATGTATCACAAGGCGCTGCAGGGCATGGGCTGGCTTGGTACTGTACAGCGGTCGATCACCGATGCGCCGGAGGGCGATTATGTCGTCCCGCTCGGCAAAGCGAAATGCGTGCGCGAGGGCGAAGATGTCACGGTCGTAGGCCTGGGCCTTTCGGTTCATCAGGCGCTCGATGCCGCCGGGCGGCTCGCCGAAGAGGGTGTTTCGGCCGAGGTCATCGATCTGATCAGCATCGCGCCGGTCGACCGCGAAACGGTAAGGGCATCGGTGCGCCGGACCGGGCGGCTGCTCGTCGTCGACGATGATTATCTGAGCTACGGCGTCGGCGCCGAGATCATCGCCAGCGTCTGCGAAGCGGGCATCCCGCTTCTCGTACCGCCGCAGCGCATTGCCTTTCCCGACATTCCCGTACCCTTCACCCCGGTGATGGAGCATTTCGTGCTGCCCAATGCCGACAAGGTCGCGGCCGCTGTACGTCAGATGATGGAGGTTCCGAACTGATGACCGATGTGACGATTCCATCCGGCCTGTGGGGCGCCGACGATGAAGCCGCGATTTCGGCATGGCTCTACGCGGACGGCGACCCGGTCGCCGAAGGCGCGATCATTGCCGAGATCATGGTCGAGAAATCTAGTTATGAGCTCATCGCGCCCGCTGCGGGAACGCTGCAAATCTTGATCGCGGCCGAGGTGCCGGTACGTGCGGGGGCGGTGGCAGCGCAGATCGTCTGAATGATCGTGCCATCGACGATCGTGTCGCGCCTGGCGATGGCGATAGCAGATGATGTTCCGGTCGAGTGCGGCGACGGACGGACAGCGATCGACGCGGATGACGTGCGCCTCGACGCCCTGCTCGGGGGTGACGCCAGCGCGGGCGGGTGGCGGCTATGGACAAACCGCCCTTGTCTCGTCACGACGCGGCGTTTTGCGGCTATGCCCCGCTTCGCCGATGCGGCGCTGGAGAGCGCCTGCCGAGGGTGGCCGGTATTTGTGCGACCGAGCGGGGGAACGACGGTGGCGCACCGGCCCGGCACACTGAACGCCAGCCATTTTCAATCGTGGGGCGGGGACGGCGACGACGCAATCCAGCGGTTCCGGATATTCTGCGAGCATCTGGCAGCGTCCATATGTTCCGTAGGCGTCCGGGCATGCTTGGGTCGTGTCCATCGCAGCCACTGCGACGGCCGCTTTAATCTGGTATCGGCGGGACGGAAATTGGCCGGTACTGCGTCGCTCGTACGACGCAAAGGCGACTATGTCGGTTTGCTATGCCATGCGTCAATTTGGGCCGAAGGCGACGTCGCGGCGGACGTGAGGGCCATTGAACGTTTCGAGGCAGCCTTGGAACTTGATACGTCATACTCCGAGAATGTGCATGCAACGTTGGAACAGCATTTTATGTCGGCTTTCGCAGACACAGGCACGTAAGCAGACCATCGACCAACGGCCACAATGGCAATGATGTCGCAGAGAAGCATGCTCTGTGTATTGCTTGAATATGCCGACTTTTCGTCATGCGCGGCGCTAGCCGTTTGCCAAGGCTGCTGTCCGGTCGCTGAGCCGCCCTGACCTGACCCCGATCTTTCATCCATCTGCAACCAGAGGCCGAGGGGTGTTGTCGCGCATAGGCGCAGGCGAAGCAACGGGCGGGGTTGACCCCGCCCGTTGCTTTTCGAGTTCGGCGGCGAACGCCGCCGGGGTGGCGTAGCCGAGCGAGGAGTGCGGCCGCTCGCTGTTGTAATCGTCGACCGCCCGTTCTCCCTCCTCCAGCGCCCGAAGCCGCCTGGCGTCCGACACCTCCAGCCCGCCGAACTATGCGCCCGAAGGCCGTTATTCGGCATTCGCTAACTGAGAGCCGTTGGCGCGCGAACTAGCTTCGGATCGTGGGCTTGCTGAGAAATGGCACCGCCGCCAGCATGAGGAATATCGCGCCGCTGAAAATCATCGCGGCGTCGATCGAAAAGCTGCCGACGGCCACCCCGGCGATCGAGGGCAGCACCGCTGCGCCGCCTAACTGGAAGGCCGTGAGGTAAAGGACCGCGCGACGGCCGGGATCGATTTCGATCAGCCATCCGGCGAAGAAGGGCAGGGTGAAGAGCCATATAAAACCGAACGCGATGCTCACGGCAAGGATTGCGGCGGCATTGCCGCGGCCCACGAAGAATAGGGCGATCAACAGGGCTCCGGCGAGAGCGCAGACCGAAATCGTCTGCCGGTTTGGCAGGCGCTCGCCAAATCGCGCTGCGGCCAGCGCGCCGACGACTTGCGCGACAAGGCATAACGACACGGCGGTTCCCTCGAAAGTCGGCGGGTATCCATAGCGGATGAGCCAGAGGCCAAAATAGCTCCAGACCGAGACGATCGCGCCGAGGAACAGGCCCGCTCCCCAAAGGGCGGTGAGGCTGGCGCGTGTCAGGCCGCCGCGTTCGCCATCCGGCGCGGCGGGTTGAAGCTGCGATGGAAGTGACCAGGCCGCCGCTGCGGCGATCGCGCCGGCGAGGGCGAGGGCCAGCAACGCGATGTCCGTGCGCGAACTGCCCGCAATGACGAAGGGAAGTGCGGCGGCAACGGCCGCCTGCAAAAATGTCTGGACGGCGAGGAAGATGGCGCTGGCGCGTTCGACCCGCTCGACACGCGAAATGGCGACAAGCGCTGAGGCCACGAGCACCCCTTCGCTTAGCCCGGCAACTCCGCGCAAGGAGGAGAGGACCGCCATGCCCGACTGGCCCGCCATCGCGAGGTTCATGGCGACGACGACGAGCCCAGCAACGCCGATCACGACGCGCGCGCCCATCTTGCGGAGCAAGGCGATGCCGGCCAGCGATCCGAGGGCCATCGCGATCATCTCGATCGTCACCAGATTGCCGACCTGCGCCTCGGCGATGCGGCCTTCCTGCACCATCGCGCCGAGCAGAACCGGCTGAACGCCGAGCACCAGTAGCGCGCAAGAGCCGATCAGAATGGAGGTGGCGAGCGTCCGGCCCGTGACTGGCGACAACGGGCCGGTCAAGGAGCGGTCTTTCGGCCCGCACGCAGCTGCAGATATTCGGGAAGAAAGGTTCGCGAATAGGCAATGCGGGCCCGGCGCGCCTGTTCCTCCATCTCGTCGGTGATCAGCCCATGGCGGTGGATCGACAGTGACCAGATCGCATCATTGATCACGATGACTTCGACCAGCCGGTCATGCAGGTCGGGTATCTCGGGCATCACGAACATCTGCGTCATCAATTCGATGCTGCGCCCCGCGGTCACGAAATTGCTGTCGAGATCCTGCAGGCGGATGTCGGACGACCAGGCGGGGCCTTCGAGCAGCACCTGGCGCGCAGCAGGATGCGCGTTGAACCATTTTTGTCCGGCGCGATATTGCAGCGTCTGCAATTCCTGCCAGCTTTCGACGTCCTGGGGTACTTCGGTCAGCACCCCCGCTTCGAACCGTTTCAGATACCGCTCGGCGAGTGCGCTGAACACGAGATGGGGTTCGGGAAAGAAATGATAGATCGAGGGCGGCGAGATGCCGACTTCGGCCGCGATCACATGGATGCTGATGGCAGAAGGCGGCAATGTCTCGAGCAGGCGCTCGGCCCCGTCAAGGATAGCCTCGAACCGCTCCCGGCTGCGTTTCTGCGCCGGGCGGCGGATTTCGGCGCGGGTCATTTCACCTGTGGTCATGCGTGCTCCTGACAACGCACGCATCACCGATGGCCGTGAACAAATCAACCTTTTATCCGGTTCTATTGACGATGATGTGAAATATTCTTGACTCTATCGTAGCGTCTTGCTCTCTAAATCGGATAAATATCCGAACATGGAGAAGGGGAAGATGATGAAACGCGGTTTTGCGATGATGTCGGTCTCGTTGCTGGCGCTGATTCCGGCGGTTGCGGCGGCGCAGGAGTCCGCAGGTTCTTCTTCTTCGGCCGTCGCGGAGCAGGACGGGATCGGCGAGATCGTCGTGACCGCCCAGCGGCGTGAGCAGAATATCCAGGATGTCCCGATCAGCATCACCGCGATCAGCGGCGAGGCGCTGACCGAAGTCGGCATCCGCGATCCGCGCGATCTGTCGCTGCTCGTCCCCGGCCTTTCGTCGCAGGCGGGCACCTCGGCGACGACGACCTCGCTGTTCCTGCGCGGCGTCGGGATTGGCGACTTCAACTCGAACACCACCGGCGCGGTCGGCGTCTATGTCGACGACGTCTTTCTCGGAGCGAACGCCGGCAAGCTGTTCAACGTCTTCGACAGCGAGGGCATCGAAGTGCTGAAGGGGCCGCAGGGTACGCTCTATGGCCGCAACACCACCGCCGGTGCGATCCGCTTTTCGTCGCGCAAGCCGACCGACGAATTCAGCGCCAATGCCGCCGTCTCCTATGGACGCTACAATGAAGTGCAGGTCGAGGGCGGGGTCGGCGGGCCGATCGCCGGCGATGTGCTGAAGGCGCGCGTCGCCGGCACCTATCTGCGCCGCGACGGCTGGCTGCTCAACCGCGTTACCGGGAACAAGCTCAACAATCTCGACATGTGGGCGGGCCGCGCGATCGTCGATTTCACGCCCAATTCCGACATATTGATCCGCGCGATCGTCCATGGCGGGCAGAACCGGGGCGGCGCGCGTCAGTTCCAGCATCGCGGGCAGGGCATCGATTTTGCCGGCAATCCCAATTTCGCGAACGGCGTGCCGCTCGACGCCTTGGGCTATGCCGATACCGACGGCGACCTCAATGCGGGCGATTATGACATCGAGGGGCAGGAGCGCGTCAATGTCTTCGGCGGCTCGCTGACCGCGAGCATCGATATGGGCGGGGTCATGCTGACATCGATCAGCGCCTATGAACAGGTGCGCCGGAGCACGGTCGAGGATACTGACGCGAGCCCGAACAATGTGCTGACCGCGACCTATATCGACCGGCCAAAGCAATATAGCCAGGAACTGCGGCTGCAGTCGAAGGACGGCGGCACGGTGAACTGGATCGTCGGGGGTTATTATTTCCACGACAAGCTCGTCACCGAGAGCGCGTTCGACATCCTCCGCGTGTTCCGCGATCCGAACGATCTTCTCGGCACGTTCGATCCGGCCAATTCCATCGGCAATTTCGCCTATCCCTATACGCAGACGACCGAGAGCTGGGCCGCCTTTGCGCAGGCCGACGTCAAGCTGTCGGACAAGCTGACCCTGACCGGGGGGCTGCGCTATTCGGTCGACAGCATCGATTTCGATTTTCACAGCTTCTTCGACGACGTGATCGTCGTGCCGGTGCTCGACTTCACCGGTTCGAAGACCTTCAAGGATCTGTCGTGGCGTGCCGCGCTGTCGTTCCAGGCGACCGACGATCTGCTCTTCTACGCCTCGTCGTCGAAGGGCTATAACAGCGGCGGTTTTGCGGGTGGGTCGTCGAGCGATTCGGCGCAGTTGCAGCCGTTCCGGTCGGAAAAGCTCTACGCCTATGAGGCGGGTTTCAAAAGCGATCTTCTGGGCCGGAAACTGCGCTTCAATGCCGCAGCCTTCTATTATGATTATCGCGATTTGCAGGTGTTCGTTTTCGATACGTCGGGCGTGCTGCCGGTCCAGCGCAAGCTCAACGCGGGCAATGCCGAGCTATATGGTCTCGAAGTCGAATTGCAGGCGCAGCCGTCGCGCAATTTCAACGCCTTCGTCAACGCCAGCCTCCTCCACGCGCGCTACAAGGATTTCACCGCGCTCGCGGCGGACGATTATTCGGGCAACAAGCTGGTCAACGCGCCCGAAGTGGCGATCTCGGCCGGTTTCTCGCTGACCCAGCCGCTGCCCGGCGACAGCGCGCTGCGCCTTCGCGTCGACGGCAGCCTTCAGTCGGAGGTGTTTCTGACGCCGGACAATGTGCAGGCCAATCGCGTGAAGCCTTATGGCACCGCCAACGTCCGGCTTTCGTGGCTCTCGCCCGACGAGAATCTCGAACTCGCATTGTGGGGCAAAAACATCACCGGCACGCGCTTCGTCACCTATGTTTCGCCGGTCGTGACCATGGACCAGATCAACTACAATGATCCGGCGACCTATGGTGTCCAGGCTGTCCTGAAATTCTGATCAACAAGCGAGATGGAAATGAGCCGAGTACAGGATGCGGCGCTGCGTGCGCGCGCGATGGAAGTGATCCCGAACGGGATGTATGGGCATGAATCGGTGCGGATGCTCCCCGACAGCTTCCCGCAATTCTTCAGCAAGGCCGAGGGCGCCTATATCTGGGACGCCGACGGCAATCGCTATCTCGACTATATGTGCGCCTATGGGCCCAGTCTGCTCGGCTATCGCGACGCGCGCATCGATGCGGCGGCACAGGCGCAAGCGGCGCTCGGCGATACGCTGACCGGACCGTCGCCGCTGATGGTCGAACTCGCCGAAACCCTGGTGGAGATGGTCGACCACGCCGACTGGGCGATGTTCTGCAAGAACGGTACCGACGCGACGACGATGGCGATGAGCAGCGCGCGCGCGCAGACGGGCAAACGCATCGTGCTGGTCGCGAAGGGGGCATATCATGGCGCTGCGCCTTGGTGCACGCCGATCCCGTCAGGGACCGTCGCCGAAGACCGGGCGCACCTCCGCACCTATGCCTATAACGACATCGCGAGCCTGGAGGCAGCGGTCGCCGACGCGGGCGACGATCTCGCCGCAATCTTCGCATCGCCTTTCCGCCACGACGCCTTTATCGATCAGGAAGCGCCCGATCCTGCCTATGCCCGGCGCGCGCGCGAACTTTGCGATCAGACGGGTGCGATGCTGATTGTCGACGAGGTTCGCGCGGGTTTCCGCCTCGCGCGTGGCAGCAGCTGGACCGAACTCGGCGTTCAGCCCGACCTCAGCGCCTGGGGCAAATGCTTCGCCAATGGCCATCCCATCTCGGCGTTGCTCGGATCCGATAGCTGCCGTGAAGGCGCCGGTTCGATCTATGCCACCGGATCCTTCTGGTTGTCGGCGGTGCCGATGGCGGCGGCGATCGAGACGTTGCGGATCATACGCGAGAGCGATTATCTCGAACATATGGTTCGCCTTGGCAATAGCCTGCGGTCGGGGCTCGACGCCGCTGCGACAAAGCATGGCTTCGTGCTGCGCCAGACCGGCCCTGTCCAGATGCCGCAGATCATGTTCGCCGACGATCCCGATTTCCGCGTCGGCTATGGCTGGGCGGAAGAGATGCTCGCACGCGGCGTCTATGTGCATCCCTGGCATAATATGTTCCTGTGCGCTGCGATGACCGATGCCGACATCGACCTGACCGTCACGGCAGCCGGCGACGCCTTTGCCGCGCTTGCAAAGCGAAGCGGCGAGCTTGAGCCGCACCCGGTCCTCGTTGCGCTTGCGGCGGCCGCGGACGGTTGACCATGCAACTCGACCTTCTCGCCGTCGGCCTCACGACGATCGACGTCACGGTCTATCCGGTGGCGTCATTGCCCGAGGGCGAGACGGGGCAAATCGTCGAGAAGATCGTTCTGTCGCCCGCCGGCACCGCGGGCGGGACCGCCTTTGTCGCGCAGAAGCTGGGCCTCCGCGCGGGAATCGCTTCGGCGGTCGGTGACGATCCGCAGGGGCAGTTGATCCGGTCGATGTTCGACGCGGCCGGGGTCGATACCAGCCTGCTTTGCGTCGATCCGGCTTGGCCGACATCGACCACGGTCCTGCCGATCCGCCCGAACGGTGACCGTCCGAACTGGCATATGATGGGGGCTAGTATCTTCGCGCCGGTCACCGATGCGGTATTCGCCGCGCTGGCCCGCACCGCCGCCGTCCACTGGGGCGGTGTGGGCTTTCCGGGCGCCGCAGGGAAGGGCGCCGACCTGCTGCGTGAGGCGCGCGCGCGCGGCGTGTTCACATCGTGCGACCTGATCGCGCCTTCGGACGCGGCGCAGGCCGATCTCGATGTCCTGTTGCCGCATGTCGACCTGTTCATGCCAAGCCTTGCGGAGGTTCGCGCGCTGGCCGGGACCGACGATCCGGTCGAGGGCGCCGGCCGCTTCATGGTGCGCGGCGCGGGTGGCTGCCTGATCAAGATGGGCGGCGACGGCGCGCTGCTCATCCTGCCCGACCGGCAGATCCAGGTTCCTGCGCACCGGATCGATCCTGTCGATACCACCAGCTGCGGAGACAGCCTGTGTGCGGGATATATCGCGGGTCGCACGCGCGGCCTTGATCCCGTCGATGCGCTGCGTTTCGGGGTCGCCACCGCGGCGCAGGTCGCGCTCGGCGTCGGCACGCTGGGCAAGCTCGAAAGCTATGATACGACCTTGGCGTTCATGGGCGATACGTCGGCAAGGGAGGAGGATCGATGACCGAAGACGAAGCCCGGCAGCAGCTTGTCGATGCGATGCGCTCGCTCGACGCGCGCGGTCTGAATCGTGGGACATCGGGCAATCTTTCGGTGCGTTTCGCATCGGGCATGTTGGTCACCCCTTCGGGCGTGACGCCCGACCGCCTGACCGCCGACCTGATGGTCTATGTCGATGGCGACGGAAGCGTGGCTGCGGGATCCGCACGCCCGTCGAGCGAATGGCAAATGCATATGGGCCTGTATCGGCGCCGGCCCGACGCGAATGCGATTGTGCATTGCCACGCACGATACTCGACGATCCTGGCTTGTGCGCACCGCGAGATTCCGCCGCTGCATTACATGGTGGCGGTCAGTGGCGGAGCCAG
Organism: Sphingopyxis sp.; assembly: GCA_016793775.1. Lineage (GTDB taxonomy): Bacteria > Pseudomonadota > Alphaproteobacteria > Sphingomonadales > Sphingomonadaceae > Sphingopyxis. Next base: position 40,560 of record JAEULK010000076.1, read on the forward strand.
CGTCCCCATCGCACCCTATGCGACATTCGGCAGCGAGGAACTCGCCGACGGCGTCGTGCAGACGCTCGACGGGCGTTCCGCGTGCCTGATGGCCAATCATGGGCTAATTGCACTCGGCCCCAAACTTCCGGTCGCGATGGCGATTGCCGAGGAAATAGAGGAACAGGCGGCCGTCTATTGCGGTACGCTTGCGATAGGCGGTCCGAAGTTGCTTAACGCAATCGAGATGGAAAGGATCATCGCGGCCTTCACGCAGTATGGCCAGCGCGACACGAAGGGGTGAAGGGTGTTGCGGACGACGCTCTGGTCCTGATTGCGCTTGGTGTCCGGGTTTGATTGTTGAACGCAGACCGTCTCCAGGGGGCCAAAGTTCGATGGTCTCGCCTGGGTAACCGGAGCTTGCGGTCGTCGCGCCGACAGGGGCTATCGTTGATGGATGAGGAGTTCGGTCCCGATGTAGCGGGCCGGGCTGACATGCTCGATCCGCTGTGTTTTTCGACTGGTATTGCCCATGAAGGTCACTTCGACGGTAACGGGCGTCATTGAGGCGAGGCCGAAATGGAGCGGCTGGGTGCCTTGCGAATTATAGCCGTCGCCGGTCGAGATCTGGCGCGTCGCGAGGATCTTGCCCTCGGCGTCGAACAGGCGGACCTCGGCGCCCATGCGGGTGTAGCGCCCAGCCTTGTCGAGCACGCGAACCGAAAGGCTGCGGCGCGCGGCCTTCTTGCCAAGGTCGTTGTGGAATAGGAAATGGCCGCCGGTGTCGGTGTATCCGCGCGTTACCGAGAGATCGAGCGCACCGTCGCGGTCATAGTCGATCCACTGGACGCCATGGTCGGCGACGTCGAGCGCCGAGCCGGCGGGCAGGATGTTCTCGAAGCCCTTGCCGCCGAGGTTGCGATAGAGCCGGTTCGCGGGCTGCTGCGCGCCCGACTTGCCGGTGTAGGCGGCGACGAAGAGGTCGAGCCAGCCGTCATTGTCGAAATCGCCCCAGGCGGCGCCCACGGCATGATTGTCCTCGGCGAGGCCGAGCGTCGGAGCGACATTTTCGAAGCTGCCGTTGCCCTTGTTGCGGTAAAGGATGTTGACCCCGTAGCTCGCCACGAACAGGTCGAGGTGGCCATCATTGTCATAGTCACCGACAGCGCAGCCGACGCTGCCTTCGGTGCGGGGACGGCCGGGGCGATCCATGCCGAGGGCGGGGGCGACGTCGGTGAAGCGGTCGCCGTCGTTGCGCCACAGCGCGTCGGTCGCGCCCGACTGGTTGGCGAGGAAAAGATCGAGTTCGCCGTCGCGGTCATAGTCGAACCAGCAAGCGCCGACGGTCGGCCGCGCATCGTCGCCGGCCTGATCGGCGGGGACGCGCACGAAACGGCCCGCCTCCTGGCGATAGAGGGCATTGGGTCCCGAGCGGTTCGCGGCGAAGAGATCGAGGTCGCCGTCATTGTCGAAATCGACCCAGTTGGACTGGCGTGCCGAGCGCCCGGCCGCTACGGGATCGACACCCTGCGCGACGAAACGGCGGCCGCTTGCGTTTCGGAAGAGGAGGTTCGCGGCATTTTCTTCGGTCGCGCCCGCGTAAAGATCGGGCCAGCCGTCGCCGTCGTAATCGCCCCAGGCTAGGCCGCGCATCTCGGCGCCGGTTACGGGAAGTCCCATAGCCGCGCCGACGCTGGTGAAATGGCCGCGGTCGTTTCGATAGAGGCGAATTTCGCCGCTTTCGAGCGAGACCGCGAGGTCGAGGTCCCCATCGCGGTCGAAATCGGCCCAACTGTTCGACAGCGAGCCGGGCAGGCTGAAGTCGGCGGCTTGGACGGGGGTAAAAGCTGGACCGGTCGCCCCGGCCGCCCCGCCGCCGGCAATACCGGTCGATAGGACGGCCCAGGACAAGATCCGCATCAATTCATCGCGCATGATACGGACTCCAGTGGATGGTCTTGATCAGAAATCGAGCGAGATCCGACCATAATAATAGCCGCCATATTGGCCGAACGGTCCGGCGCCATAGGGTGCGAGCCCGATGGTGTTGGCGACAGTCGTGCGGTCCGGATAGACGTCGAAGATGTTATAGGCGCCCGCGGCGACCCGCAACTTCTCGGTCACGCCGTAGGACACCTCGAGATCGGTGATCCACTTGGCGCCGAAGCTCTGGTCGTTGACGGGAAGACCGCCGACGAGATTGTCGAGCGACTTGAACTTGTCGTAGCGGGTTTCCTTGAGGTTGATCGCGAACGGACCCGATTCGAAGTTGGCGCCGAGGATCAGCTTCGTTTTGGGAGCCGAAGTGAACCAGCCCTGGGTGCGCCGGTCGAACAGGGTCAGGCCGAGACCTGCGAGTTCGCTCGGGTTGGCCGCGATTTTGCGGATGTCGGTATCGTTATAGTTGAAACCGACGCTGGTGCGCAGGCGTCCGGCGCTGCCGACATCGAATGCATAGGTGCCGACGACATCGACGCCGCGCGTGCGGGTATCGACGGCGTTGGTGAAGAAACGCACCGACTGGTCACCCGAAAAGCCGTTGGCGACCAGGATGTTCCGGATCCCCGTGCCCGACAACAAGCCGGTGAGGGTGATGCGGTCGTCGAGATCGATCTGATAGGCATCGACCGAGAGCGAGAGGCCCGACGCCGGCGTCAAGGTGAAGCCGAGACTGAAGTTCTTCGACTTTTCGGGCTTGAGCGGCTGCGCGCCGAGGGCCTGTGCAACCGCCGAGTTCGTCTTCACGATCTTGGTGAGCACCGGGATATACACGCCGCCGACGAGGTTGATCGACGTCGAGGTCTGCGCGAAGTCCTGTTGCGCAAGCGAAGGCGCGCGGAAGCCGTTGCTGAACGCGCCGCGGAAGGCGAGCCAGTCCGTAACCTCGTAGCGCGCGCTGAGCTTGCCGCTGAAGACGCTGCCCGAGCTGTCGTCGAAATGCTCGAAGCGACCCGCCGCGGTGACGAGGAAGCGCGGGCTGACGTCGAGCGCGAGATCGACATAGCCGGCCCAGATGTTGCGGTTGATGTTCGCCGCATCCTCGGGGGTGACGACGATCGCGCCTTGTGCCCCCACCTGCGCCGGGCGTCCGGCGAGCGGACCGGTCGGGTAGAAATAGCCCCCCGCTCGATAGCTGTCGACGTCGAGCGGCTTGGTGACGTAATTCTCGTAACGATATTCAGCGCCGAGCGAGACCTGGAGTGCGGTGTCGCCGCCGAACTCGATACGGCGGGTGAGGTCGAGATTGTTCGTCCACTGGTCGAATGCCGAGCTGAAGGTCTTGAACTCGGTCGGGCTCGACGGGCCGAGCGACGCGTTGAGCGTATTTTCGGCGCCATTCTTGGCATAGTTGCGGCCATAGGTGCTGCTGAGATCGATGTTCCAGCCCGCCGTCTCGCCGCGAAGGCCGCCGGTGAACTGGAAGTCGGTTTCCTGCAGCGTGTAGTAAGGCGTGAAGCCGTCGGGATATATCTGGATGATATTCTGGTTGCTGTTCGGGCGGCGGCCGGCCTGGCCGACGCGCGCGTCGCGATAGCCGAAGGTGCCATCCGAATAGAAGGTGACGTTGCCGAGCGGCAGGACGAGCGTTTGCGCGACCTTGACGTCCTTCACGTCGGGGAGGCCGCCTTGATAGGTCCGGCGATTGGCGGTGAGTTCGCGCGGATCGGGTACACCGCCGGCGAGCGGAAAATAGAGCGCCCCGGTCACGTCGGTGTTGCGCACGGCGGCGTTGGCCTTCTTTCCTTCGACCGACAGCGTGAACGAACCGCCGTCGCCGATCGCGAAGCCGTGCGAGACGCTGCCCGAGATGGTTTCGCCGTCGCTGCCGCTGCCGTCGCGGCCATAGCGCTGACCGGCTTCGAGGGTCGCCTTGCCGCCCGAGTCATTGGTCTTCAGGATGACGTTGATCACCCCCGCGATCGCATCCGAGCCATATTGCGCCGAGGCACCGTCGCGCAGCACTTCGATGCGCTCGATCGCACTCGACGGAATGAGATCGAGATCGACCGGGTTGCCGCCCTGCGACGTCGCGCCCGAGTTGATGTCGATGATCGAGCTGTTGTGGCGGCGCTTGCCGTTGACGAGCACCAGCACATGGACGCCCGACAGGCCGCGAAGGCCCGCGGGACGCGTCAGGCTGTTGAACGACGAACTGCCCACGGTCGTCGATTGGAAGGACGGCACGAGTTGCGTCAGCGCGTCGCGAAGTTGCATGCCACCGCCGAGCTTTTCAAGGTCTTCGCCGCCGATCACGTCGATCGGAGTCGGGCTTGATATGACGGTACGCGCCTGGCCGCGCGTGCCGGTGACGATGATTTCGGAAGGCGATGCCGATTCGCCGGCGTCGTCGGCCGGTGCATCCTGCGCGAAGGCGGGCATGGACATGGCGGCGGCGACGCAGGACGCCCCCACCAGCAGTCGCGTATATGTTTTCATGGTCTTGCTCCTGAACACGGAAAAATGTTCCCCCAATTGAACCTGCTACATTTTCGTTTTCCGCCGGTTTCGGCGCTTATCCTGCGGCCCTCAACTTGCGCTGGGGTGCCGCCATGTCCTGCGAAAGGGTGTCGAGCCCTTGCCGCAAATCCGCGATGAGGTCATCCACCCTTTCGAGCCCGATGTGCAATCTTAGCAAGGGGCCGGGATAGCTGACCTTGTGGGTCCGCGCCTTCAGCTGCGGATCGACCGGGATCGCGAGGCTCTCATAGCCCCCCCAACTGAAACCGAGACCGAAGAGCTCGAGACGTTCGACCATCGCCGAGACCGCTGCTTCGGACGTCGGGTGGAGAACCGCGCCGATCAATCCGCAAATGCCGGTAAAGTCGCGTTTCCAGATCGCGTGGCCGGGGTCGGCGGGCAGGGCGGGGCACATGACCGAATGAATTTCGGGCTGCGCCTCGAGCCACTGTGCGACCTGGAGCGCCGAGGCGCCGTGATGGGCAAGGCGGGTATGAAGGGTGCGCAGGCCGCGGATCGCCATATAGGCGTCGTCGGGCGACACCGCCCAGCCGGTCTCGTAGCTCGAACCGGCGAGCAGTTCGGCGGCCTGGCCCTTGGCTGCGGCGAGACCCATGAACACGTCCGAATGCCCGCACACATATTTGGTGAGCGACTGGATGCTGACATCGACTCCGTGATCGAGCGGCTTGAAGAGAACGCCCGCCGCCCAGGTATTGTCGATGACGGTCATCACGCCGGCTTCCCTCGCCATGGCGGCGATTGCGGGGATATCCTGCATCTCGAAGGTCAGCGAGCCGGGAGATTCAAGGAAGATCACGCGCGTCGCCGGCGTGATCATCGCGCGGATCGCCTCGGCATCGTCGGCCGGATGGAAGTAGCGCGCGGTGACGCCGTAGCGCGCCAGCGTGCCGGCAAGAAAGCGCCGGGTCGGATTATAGACGGTGTCGCAGGCGAGGACCTCGTCGCCTGCCGAGAGCAGCGCGAGGAGCGTGCCGGTGATCGCGGTGAGGCCCGAGGGATAGATGAATGCCTCATCGGCATTTTCGAGGTCACGCAGCGCGTCGCGCAGTGTGCGCTGGGTCGAAAGGCCGACGCGTCCGTAGGTCACCGTGCCGCCATCATAGAGCGCCTCGCAGGTGGGCAGAAGGACGGTCGATCCGCGCTGGATCGGCGGGCCGGGGGTCCGCTGGAGCGCGTCGCACGGCGTGTCGCCGTGGATGAGCCGCGTCTGCTCGTGAACCGTGCTGCAAAGCGTCATTTTATCTTTTCTTTCTCAGATGGACTTGGAGAGGAGTTTCTGCCGCTGCGGCGACACATCGCTGCGGTGTGCCGCGACGAGATCGCTGCGGCGGACGACCGAGAGCGCTTTCGCGGCCTTGGTCACATGCTTTTCGATCGCGCTCGTCGAGATGTTGTAGCGGCTCGCGAGGCACTTCAGGCTCGATCCTTCGACGCGGATCGCGACGAGGATTTCCTGGGTGCGTTCGGGGAGCTGGCTGAGCGTGGTCTCGACCGCGCGAACCTCGTCCTTGGCGAGCAGGATGCGCAGCGGCGACATCTCATCGACCGGGTGGTCCGGCTCGTCGAGCTGGCAATGGCAGTCGCTGCGGCGCGTCGCCTGGCGGCGGTGGCGGTCGATCAGCGCGGCCTGCGCGGCCTGGAACAGATAGCATTTGGGATGGGCGACCGCGGCGGCATCGGCGCGGCGAATGATGCTGAGGAGCACGTCCTGAAGTATATCGTCGAGGTCGACGGCCGGTACGCGGCGGCGAAGATATTTCCGAAGAAGGGGAAGGTGGGGCCAGAAGGCCTCGACGATATCGGGAGCGGGTTCGCTCGAGGCCGGAACGGCGGCAATCGGCGGCTTTTCCGCGGGCGGCGCGGCAAATTCGAACGCCTGCCATACATCGTCGGTCGCGACGTTTTCATTCCCATACTCTGCCCCATAGGCGCTGAATGTCATCGTGCGTCCCCTTATGGCGACATTTTATGACATGGGTGCCGGGGTGAATTCATCACCGACTTTGACGCGGATTCGTCAAATATTGGGATGATTGAACTCAATATTCGCTATTACATAGATTAAATGATCGAATAGCTACATGAACGACGTTCGTTCGGTCGAATCATTTGTCGCGGATTCGCCTTCGAATTGCAACAATCGATCCCGGGGCGGGAAACTTCCTCGCGGAATCGTACTTTGGGCGATGGGGTATTCGGTTCGTAGCGCGTCAAAGCCAAGGGGCCTCCCGCAACGAGGAGGCAAGAGGAGTGGTCGCATGGCGAGAACCTGGCTCATATTGTCGTCGCTGGTCGCGGGGCTTGCGCTGGGCGTGGGATGGACGCGGCTCGGCCTTGCCGGTCTCACAGACGCGGTTTCGATTGCCGACAGCATCGGCGGCGTTTGGCTCGACGGCCTCCGGATGACGATCATCCCGCTCGTCGTCTCGCTTCTCATAACCGGGATCGCAAAGACGGTCGACAGCGCGCGCGGCGACCGCGTTGCGATGCGCTCGGTCGTCACCTTCATCGCGCTGCTGTGGATTTCGACCGCGATGGCGGCGGTACTCGTCCCCGCGCTGCTCGGCATCTTCCCGATGCCCGCCGAGGCGGCGCGCTCGCTCGCGGCGAGCCTGACGACCTCGGCGCATATCGAGGCGCCGACGGTCGGGATGGCGGCGTTCCTCCGCTCGATCGTGCCCACCAATCCGATCGCCGCGGCCGCGAACGACGCGCTGTTGCCGCTCATCCTCTTCACTGCCGTCTTCGCCGTTGCGCTGGCGCGGCTGCCCGCCGCGCAGCGCGAACCGGTCACGGCCTTTTTCGACACGATCGCAAGTGCGGTGTTGCTCATCGTCGGCTGGGTGCTCGCGCTCGCGCCGATCGGTGTGCTTGCGCTGGCCTTTGGCGTCGGCGCCCGGGCGGGTACATCGGCGATCGGCGCGCTCGCCCATTATGTGGTGATCGTGTCTAGCGCCGGGCTGGCGGCCTGGGCGCTCGCCTATCCGGTCGCGGTGTTCGGCGGCCGCGTCCGCCTGCTCGCCTTCGCGAAGGCGGTGGCGCCGGCGCAGGTGGTCGCGCTCAGCACCCAGTCGTCGCTCGCCTCTTTGCCGCCCATGCTGAAGGCATCGGCCGATCTCGGGGTCGACCGTTCGGTCTCGCGCGTATCGCTGCCCGTCGCGGTCGCCATCTTCCGGGTGACGAGCCCGGCGATGAACCTCGCGGTCGCCATATACGTCGCGCATTGGCTGGGCCTGCCGCTCGCCCCCTCGGCGATCGCGGCGGGCGCCGCCGTCGCGGCGATCACGACGATCGGCTCGGTGAGCCTTCCCGGACAGGTGAGTTTCCTGACCTCGATCGCACCGATCTGCGTCGCGATGGGCATTCCGATCGAGCCGCTCGCGCTGCTCATCGCGGTCGAGATGATCCCCGATCTCGTGCGAACGGTCGGCAATGTGACGATGGACGTCGCGGCGACCACCGCAATCGCACGAATGGGGCGGACACCGCGGGCCGCCGGCGAGGATGCAGACGGTCTTGGGGAGGTGGAAGCGCGTATCACCCGGCGACCCGCGCTCGCCGGCGCACGGGAATTTGAAGGAGCAAAGCCATGACCCGCGTTTCACTCGACGATGCCGATGTCCGGATCCTGGGGTTCCTCCAGGAGGATGCGACGCTCTCGGTCGCGGCCGTCGCCGCCAAGGCCAATATGTCGCAAAATGCGTGCTGGCGGCGGATCAAGCGGCTCGAGGAGAGCGGGGTGATCTCGCGCCGCGTGACGATCCTCGACGCGAGCGCGCTCGGGCTCGATCTCACCGTCTTCGTGAGCCTGCGCGCCTCGGAGCATAGCGAGGCATGGCTCGAGATGCTCAATTCGGCGATCCGCGACATTCCCGAGGTTGTCGAATTCTACCGCATGACCGGCGACGTCGACTATCTGCTCAAGCTCAGGGTCGAGAATATGGCCGCCTATGACGCGGTCTACCGGCGCATCATCCGGTCGATCCGGCTCACCGACGTGAGCTCGGCTTTCTCGATGGAAGAAATCAAGTTCACCACCGCGCTGCCGCTCGCAGCGCGCCCGTCCTGACGATTCAAGACGGGCGCGGCGCGGGAGTCAGCGCGTGTAGCGCTTGCCGAGCTCGGTGGCGCGCGAGGTCAGCGGCTGCTCCTTGCCGGCGATGAAGATCGCGGTCGGCTGGGTCAACGGCTCGAGCGGATCGCCGTCCCAGATCACGATGTCGGCCGCCTTGCCGGGTGCGATCGATCCCATCTGGTCGGCGACGCCGAAGATGCGCGCCGGCGCAAGCGTGAGCGCCTCGATGCCCGCCGCATAAGGAAGGCCGCGCGACACCGCGAGGCCTGCATTGTAGCGCATTTCGCGCACGCGGTGCCCGGCATCGTTGCCGCCGATCGCGATCTCGACCCCCGCGGCCTTCAGGATCGACGCGTTCTGGAGCGAGGCTCCCAGCATGTCGAAGTTCGAGGGGATGTTCGAGGTCGGGTTGATGAGCACGGGAATCCTTGCCGTCGCGATCTCGTCCGCCACGCGCCAGGCTTCCTCGGCGCCCGAGAGGATGATCTTGAGCTTGTAGTCGCGCGCGAGCTTCAGCACCTGCTGGATGTCGGAGGCGCGGTGGACGACGACGATCAGCGGCATCGTGCTTGCGAGCACGGGTTTCAGCGCCGCGACGTCGGCCTGCGAGAGCTCGAAGGGATATTCGTCGCGCGGCGCCTGGCGTGCGAGATCGAAGATCTGGCGTAGCTGGACGAATTCGGCAGCGCGTGAGCCGCCTATGCGCGCGGCGCCGTCTTCGCCGAGTTCGAGCATCATGCCGACGCCCGGCCGATGGAGGATCGCCGCGCCCTCGCCGAGCGAAATCAGCGCCGCCCTGCCTGCGAACGGCAACTCGCGCTCCTTGTCGCTGTCGTCATAGTCGGGCATCACCACGGCGTGGGTGACGCCGCCGAGCCGCGCGATCGGGATGAGCGTCGAGTCCGGATTGAGCCCGTACTGGACGTCGAACGAGGCACTGATCCCCGAATTATGCGTCTTGTTGTCGACCGAGCCGTCGACCGAACTGACCTCGATCAGTCCGAGCGCGGTGTTCACCGCGATGAGCCCGGGGGTGACGATCGCGCCCTTGGCGTCGATCGTGCGCACGCCTGCGGGCACCGCGACGTTCGAACCGGCGGCGGAAATCCGCCCGTCGCGCACGAGAACCGTGCCGTTTTCGACTTCGCCGACCGGGCCGGGGGTCAGAAGATGCGCGTTGGTGATCGCAAAAGTCTGCGCTGCGACCGGGGTGGCGACCGCTGCGAGGACCAGGGCGAGGCCTGTGAAAACCGGGAGCCGTCTTTGCATCTCATTCCTCCCCGACCGGTTGGCCGATTTCAAAATCGCTTCGGTAGCGCGTGGCGGGATCGCTCGTGTCAAGGACGAGCGCGCCGTCGATGAAAACCTTTTCGGCGATCGCGTAGACGCTGAACGGATTTTTGCTCCACAGCACGACGTCGGCCATTTTCCCGGGCTCGAGCGAGCCAGTCTTGTCGGCGATCCCCATGATTTTTGCGGGATTGATGGTGATCCACTTGATCGCCTCCTCCTGCGTTATGTCGATCCCCGCGCGGCGTCCGGCGGCCATCGCGACCGCGCTCTCGACGTTGAGGCGCTGGATCAGCCTCTGCTCGTCCGAGTGGATCGCGACGCAGACGCCCGCCTTGCTCAGAATCGCGGCATTTTCCTCGATCGCATCATAGGCTTCCATCTTGAAGCCCCAGCGCGTCGCCCAGGTCGCGACGCAGACATCGTCGGCGACGAGCAGGTCGGCAATTTTGTATGCCTCGACGGCGTGGTGAAAGGCGCGCGTCTTGTAGCCGAACTCGTGGCCGACATCGAGCATCACCGCCATTTCGTCGGCACGGTAGCAATGGTTCTGGACAAGAATGTCGCCCTTGAGCACGCCCGCGAGCGTCTCCAGCCCGAGGTCGCGTTTGGGCGCTTCGCCGCCTTCGCCGCGTGCGCGCTTCTTCTCATAGGCGTCGATCTTGCGGCCATATTCGGCCGCGTCGATCCATGCGCGGCGGAAACCCGCGACCTCGCCCATGCGCGTGGCGGGGGCGCGGCCGCGGCTACCGTAGCGGCCTTTGGGATTCTCGCCGCAGGCCATCTTAAGTGTGTACGGAGCGCCCGGGAATTTCATCTGCTGGACGGTGACCGCGGGTACATTCTTCACGCTGACGCCGCGCCCGCCGAACAGGTTGGCCGAGCCCGGGAGAATGAGCAGGCTGGTCACGCCGCCGGCGCGCGCCTTGGTGAACACGGGGTCCTGCGGCCAGATCGAATGCTCGGCCCAGACATGCGCGGTATAGGGGTCGATATTCTCGTTGCCATCGGCATGCCCCTGGACGCCAGGCGCCGGGAATACGCCAAGGTGCGAGTGGGCGTCGATGATGCCGGGAGTTACCCATTTGCCGCGTCCGTCGATGACGCGCACGCCCGAGGGAACGGCGATGTCGGCGCCGACCGCGACGATCTTGCCCGACGCCATCAGTACCGTGCCATTGTCGATCCGCGTGCCGGTTCCGGTGAGGATCGAGGCGCCGACGATGGCGGTGTCGGCGGCGGGGCGCGGTGCGTAAGTGCTCTGGAAGGGCTCGGGCGCCGGTTTGGCTGGCTCGGCGGGCGGCGCCGGGGTGCTCGCCGGACGGGCCGACGAGGCATCGGAAGCGCAACCTGCAAGGAGCGCGAGTGCGGTGCCGAGGAGAGCGGCGCGCAGGGTGCCGCGGCTGCGAAGCGAAGCTATTGGGACATGTCGTGTCACGCCGGAATCACCTTGTGCGAACCGATGGGAAGGGCGGCAATCCGACCGCCGTGCTTAATTGCGCGGCGGCCGGACGAGAGGCGGGTCAGAAGTTCTTCCGCACGCTTGCATACCAGTAGCGCGGGTTCGGCGAATAGAGCGAGCCCATATAGCCGAAGGCGCTGGAATCGAGCGGCGGACGCGCATTTGTGACGTTGCGCACGCCGACCCGGAGTTGGGTGCCGTCGGTGAAGCCGCCCTTGAAGTCGTATTGGAGATAGAGGTTTCCGGTCGTGTAGGCCTTGAGCAGCAGATTTTCGCCGTTCACCGAAATATCGTTGTCGAGGACGCTTCCGGTGTAGTTCACGAAGCCGCCCGCAGTGAACCGACCTAGCTTCCACGTCAGCGAAGCCGAGCCGCGCCACTTGGGAAGGCCGTCCTGACGGATCAGGCTGCCGCCCTGGGGAATAATCGTATCGACGTTAATCGTTCCCGCCGCGCGCGCATCGAGCAGCGTCTGGATGTCGGGCGAGGCGTCGCGGAAATATTTGAGCAGATAGGCGGCGTTGGCGCTGAAGTCGAAGGTGCCGATGCCGGTATCGCGAACCGAAAGGTTGAGGCCGAAGTCGATGCCGCGGACGGTCTGCGGTTCGAGGTTGCGGTAGATGTCGTCGACATATTGAACCTGCCCGACCGGCGCGATGCCGGTGCCGGCGAACAGGGCGATATCGTCGGCGGTCGGCGCGAGGCGGACGACATTGGGGTCGGTCGAACCCTGCAGGCGCTGGAGATAGTCGTTGATGAGCGCATTGCCCTCGCCATAGACGCCGACGATGCCCTTCTGCTTCACCTGCCAATAGTCGACCGTGAAGGTCGTGCGCACGCTGCCGCTGTTGAAGATTGGCGGCTGGAGCACGGTCCCGACCGTGAAGGTGGTCGAGGTTTCGGGCTTGAGGTCGGGGTTGCCCGCGCGGCGACCGGTGGTCACGAAGCTCTGCGCGCAATTGCCGAAGGTTGCAATACGGCCCGCGCGCAGGTCGGCCTCGCAGCGGATATAGTCGGTACGGCTGTTGCCGCGGGTGACGATCGTCGCGTTGGTCTGCTCGAGGTTCGGCGCCCGGAAGCCCTGCGCCCACGAACCGCGGATGCGCCAGCCTTCGAACAGGTCCCACGCCGCCGCGACCTTGGGCTTCGCAATGCTGCCGAAGTCCGAATAATGTTCGTAGCGGCCCGCGAGTTGCAGCTCGAGACTACGGATGAGCGGGATATCCATCTCGGGTGCGATCAGCGGCACCGCGAGTTCGGCATAGGCCGCGAATACGGTGCGCGAACCTTTGGTGTCAGGGGTCGGGCTGACGCCGAAAAGGTCGCTGTCCTGGACGACCCCCGTGACGGTATCGGTCCATTTTGTCGTGCCGTCGACGCGCTCGTCGCGATCGTCGAGCTGCGAATCCCGGCGAAGCTCGCCGCCGATCGCCATCCCGACATTGCCGGCGGGCAGCGCGAAGAGGTCGGCCTTCGACGCCTTGAAGTCCCACATGGCGAGCGTCGCCTTGCCGCGGCGGGTGCTCTTAATGCGGATCGCGTCGAGCGCAGCCTGGTTGCTCGGGCTCGTGTCGATGCCGGTCGGGTCGGCCGGGTTGCCGCCGTTGAACGGATTATAGGCCTCGGGGGTGGAGAGGGCGAGATTGCGCTGGAGCAGCGTCGCGCTGATCCCGTCCTGCACGTCGCGCACGCTCGACTCCGAATAGACCGCGGCGGTTTCCCAGTTGAAGCCGAGAGCTTCGCCCTTCAAGCCGAGAAGGGCGCGATATTGCCGGTTGGTCACGTCGACGATCGTCGGCCCGAGATCGGTGAAGCGATAATTGGTCATCGTGACCGGAAGGCCTGCGGCGGGAGCGTCGATCCCCGGAAGGCGGTTCGGGTTGACGCTGCCGTTCGCGAACGTGACCGGCCCGAAGGGATTCCAGTAGTTCGATGCGGGGATCGACATGCGGATCGAGCCGATCGTGAAGACGCTGTCCTGGATGCTGCGCGTCTTGCCGTAATAATAGCCGGCCTCGCCAAACAGTGTCACATTGTCGCTGAGATCGTAATGGCCGCTAGCAAACAGGTTGATGCGGTCGAGCTTCGGCGAGATCGAGATCGGGTAATTGGCCTGCGCGTTCCAACGCGTGTTGCGGTCGGCCCCGGTAGTGGCTCGCGTGCCGTCGTCGATGCAAATGTCGCCTGCGAGCGTCGCTGAGCAGCCACCGTTCACGGTCGGCTGAAGCGAGAAGACCCCGGCATTGGTGGTGATGTTGGTCGTCCCCCGACGAACGCGCACCCCGGTCGTGAAATCTCCCCAGGGCGACAATGTGCTGCGATCGTCGAGCGCATTGTTGCCGGCGAAGACGGTGCCCGCGAAATCCGGGAAGTCGCGGTGGTCGGCGGTTGCCGTGAAGTCTTGATCCTGCGACGTCAGCGCGGTGCGGCGGGTGTAGTTGAAAAGCAGCGAGATATTGCCGCGGTTCTCGGCGAGATCCTTGCCGACATAGCCCGAGGCGTTGAATTCGCGCAGGCCGGTGCCTTCGCCGCCGCCATATTGCAGCGACAGGCTGCCGCCGTCGATATTGTCGCGCAGCACCGTGTTGACGACGCCGGCAACCGCATCGGTGCCGTAGAGCGCCGCGGCGCCGTCGCGCAGCACTTCGACGCGCTGGACGCCGTACACGGGGATGGCATTGGTGTTGTAGGTGATGACCGGGGCGAGCGAGGCGCTCGCCTGGCTGCCGGGATGCTGGACGACGCGGCGGCCGTTGAGGAGCACGAGCGTGTTGCCGACACCGAGTCCGCGCAGGTCGACCGATCCGATGTCGCCGCGGGCGAAGTTGCTGCTCGTCTGGCCGTTGCTGCTGTTGAAAGAAACGTCGCCCATCTGCGGGATCGAGCGGAACAGGTCGTCGCCCGAAACCGCGGCAGTGGCGGCGATTTCACTTTCGCCGACGACGGTGACGGGAAGTGCTTCGGTGATTTTCGAACCGGCGATGCGGCTGCCGGTCACTACGATTTCGGACGCCGCCGAATCTGCCGAGGTTGTCTCGGGTTCGGCGGCGCTATCCTGAGCAAAGGCGGTTCCAGCGCCGACGAGGCAGAGCGATGAGGATGCGAGCAGCAAGGCCCGGCGAAGCGATGAGTTAAGCTTAAGCATGCGATGTCCCCTGATTGTCGACCCTGTGTCGTCCTCCATGCGAGCGGATGGATCGTTGACGCCCATCCCAATTCGCTCTGACGCAACGCCGATTGAAATCCCCACCGCAACACGGCAGAAAATTTCAACCGGCTCTGCCGGAAGGCAACTTTATGTGGGGAGACCCCATAGCAGCCGTTCCGTAATTGTCTATTGATTTAATCGACAATCTCGAATGAGGCGTCGACTTCGACCGCGAAGTTGAACGGCAGGCGGTAGACGCCGATCGCGGACCGCGCATGTTTCCCGGCTTCGCCGAAGACGTCGACGATCAGGTCCGAGCAGCCGTTCATCACCGCCGGAATTTCGAAGAATTCGGGGCCGGCCTGGACATAGCCGACGAGCCTGAGGACGCGGACGCGGTCGAGATCGCCATCGGCCGCCGCCCTGAACTGGGCGATGAGGTTGATCGCGCAGAGCCGCGCGGCGGTGATGCCGTCGGCAAGGCTGCAGTCATCGCCGACAATGCCCTTGATCCCGCCATTGGCATGGGTCGAGAGCTGCCCCGAGACCTGCACGATATTGCCCGAGCGCATTGCCGAGACGTAGTTGGCGACGGGCGGGCAGACCTGCGGCAGTTCGATCCCGAGACTGGCGAGACGGCTTTCGATGCGAGACATAATCACTCCTTGGTTGCGAGAGACGGTAGTTGTTCGGCGGGCGCGGGTTCGCCGGCGGCGGCTTCGCGTGCCATGCGGCGGCCTTCCCAGCGGTCGATGACGGCGGCGGCGACCGAATTGCCGACGACGTTGGTCGCCGAGCGGCCCATGTCGAGCAGATGGTCGACCGCGAGGATCAGGAGCAGCCCGGCCTCGGGCAGCTTGAAGTAAGCGAGCGTCGCCGAGATGACGACGAGCGAGGCGCGCGGGACGCCCGCCATGCCTTTCGAGGTCACCATGAGCAGGAGCAGCATGGTGATCTGCTGCCCGATGGTCATGTCGATACCATAGGCCTGCGCGATGAAGAGCACCGCGAAGGTGCAATACATCATCGAGCCGTCGAGATTGAAGCTGTAGCCGAGCGGCAGGACGAAGGAGACGATGCGCCGGTTGACGCCCTGCTTTTCGAGCTCTTCCATCGTCCTGGGATAGGCCGCCTCCGAGCTGGCGGTCGAAAAGGCGAGAAGGACCGGGGTGCGGATGCCGCGAAACAGGCCGAAGGCGCGCGCGCCGATGATCGCCAGCGCGGCGAGGAAGAGCACCAGCCAGAGCACGCCGAGCGAGAGATAGAAGCCCGACACGAAACCCGCATAGGTGACGAGCACGCCGGGGCCCTGCGTCGCGACGGTCGAAGCGAGCGCGGCGAAGATCGCGACGGGCGCGGTTTTCATCACGAAGCCCGTCACCTTGAGCATGATCGCGGCGACCTGCTCGACGAGCGCGAGCACGGCGGGCGCCTTGTCGTCGATCGCGGCGACGGCCGAGCCGACGAGGACCGAGAAGACGACGATCTGGAGGATCTCGTTCTCGGCCATCGCCTGGACGATCGATTGCGGGATGAGATGCGTGACGAACTGCTTGAGCGAGAAGTCGCCCGTCGCAACGACGCCTTCGGCGCCGGTCGTCGGCAGCTCGAGCGCGAGGCTCGCGCCGGGCTGGAGCAGATGCACCATGACGAGCCCGATCGAGAGCGAGACGATCGAGGCCCCGATGAACCAGCCCATGGTCTTTGCCCCGACGCGGCCGATCGCGGCGGCGTCTTCCATATGTGCGATCCCGGCGACGAGCGTCGCGAAGACGAGTGGCGCGATGATCATCTTGATGAGACGCAGGAAGAGGTCGGTGAGGATCGAGAGATTGTCGGCGATTTCGGCTGCCTTGGCGGGGGGGAAATGCGAATTGACGAACCAGCCGGCCGAGATGCCGGCGACCATCGCGAAGATGAGGATGAAGGCGAAAGCTCTGTTCATGACTGTCCCGTTCCGGCTTCGCCCCGGCCGGGGCGTACAGAAGGCAGAGACGCAGGTGCGGCGCGGTTCCGCAGCAGCAATGCGGTCGACAAGCGCATTTTGTTGCGACATGGCGGGCGCGGACCGAACAGGCTGGTGGGGTTATCCGCCGCCGCTGCGTCAAAGCAGGGCAGGGTGACAATCAGATTATCGAGGAGACGCGCGTGGCCAGTTTTCGGAAGATGCTTGTAGCGGGAACGGCAATTGCCGCCGGGCTTGGCTGGGCGGGCCAGTCGGTGCTTGCCAAGCCGGGCGGCGAGGTGGTCGCGATCACCGGCGCGACGATCTTCGATGCCACGGGCAAGGATCCGTACCGCGGCACCGTCGTCGTGCGCGATGGCCGGATCGAGGCGGTCGGCGCCGCCGTCAAGGTTCCGAAGGGCGCGACGATCGTGCGCGCCGAGGGCAAGGCGCTCCTGCCGGGCTTCATCGACGTCCACACCCATTGGTCGCCGTCGGGCATGCCCGGCACGCTGCCGCAGATCGCGGGCGCTTATCTTGCGAGCGGCGTCACGACCGTGAACGACTTCCACCAGCAGCCCGAGGCCTTTGCGCCGCGCCGTGCCTGGCTTGCCGACATTTACGCGCCCCACGTCAACTTCGTCGCGCGGATGAGCACGCCCGGCGGCCACGGCGCCGACTGGGGCGACACCAACACCACCAAATGGGTCGCGACAGCCGAGAGCGCGCGGCGCGAGGTGCAGGCGCTCCAGCCCTACCGCCCCGATTATATCAAGGCGTTCGCCGACGGCTGGCGCTACGGGCAGCTCCCCGAAGAGACTTCGATGAATGTCGAGACGCTCGCCGCGCTCGCCGACGAGGCGCACAAACATGGGCAGCGCGTCCTCACCCACACGGTGACCGTCGAGCGCGGCAAGCTCGCCGCCGACGCCGGGATCGACGTGATCGCGCACAGCATCCAGGACGGCGTACTCGACGCCGAGGCGATCGCCCGGATCAAAAAGGCGGGCACCTTCTACGCCCCGACGCTCGCCATCTATCAGCTCAAGCCCGATGAAATGGGTCCCGGGCGCAAGGACGATGCCGCTACGCGCCTGCGCATCCGCAAATATGGCTATGCCGAGGAGAATGTCCGCAATCTTCATGCGGCCGGGGTCACGATCGCGGTCGGGACCGACGCGGGCATCGGCGGAGCGAAGCATGGCATCTCGACGCTCCAGGAAATGGAGCTGCTCGTGGCGGCCGGGCTCACGCCCAAGGCGGCGCTGCTCGCGGGCACGTCGAACAGCGCGCTGGCGCTCGGTCTCGCGGGCGACCGCGGCACGATCGAAAAGGGCAAGCGCGCCGATCTCGTTCTCATCGACGGCAAGCCCTGGGAGACGATCGGCGACGTCGAGAGGATCGACCGCGTCTATGTCGACGGCAAGTTCGTCCATGGCGGCGGCGTCAAGCCGCCTGCTGGTAATGCCGCGACGTCGCTTCCCGCGCTGCCCGCCGCAGCGTTGATCGACGATTTCGAGCGCGCCGACGGGCGCAGCTCGCTCGACACGCTGCGTCTCACCGACATGGACGGCGGTGTCGAGCGCTCGTCGGTGGTCATGAACCGCGTCACCCATGCGGGCGGTAACGGCTCGGCGCTCGCCTTTGCGGTGCGGATGTCGCTCAAGGAGAAGCCCGAGGGCGGTGTCCTCGTGCCCTTGAGCCGCGGCTCCGTCCGCCCGGTCGATGCGCGCAAGTTTGCGGGTGTCCGGGTCGATATGCGCGGCGCCGGCCGCTATCTCCTTGTCGTCAACACCCTCGCGGGCGAATTCACAGCGTCCATCGAGGCGAAGGAAGGCTGGTCGGAACTGCGCGTGCCGTTCGCCTCGCTCGTGGCGACGCGTCCGGGCCGCGGCGACGCGCCGTCGTGGCGCGGCGATGATCTCGTCCAGGTCGGGGTCGCCGTCCAGCGCGAGGCCGGGGCAAGCGCCTGGGGCGAAATCGACAATCTCGGCTTCTACTGACGCGTATCGGCGGGAGCGGCGCTCGCCGCCCCGATTCTGACGGGCTCTCCCGTCCGCGGTGTGCGCCTTCAGGGGTGCGTGCCACGATGACCCCCGCACCGGCATTGCGGTTCGCCGCGGCGCCGGTGCGGATTTTTCGCTTACAGCGTCTGGAGCAGGCGCTCGACGAGCTGGCGGCGGGGGTCGATCGACGAGATCAGGCAATATTCGTCGAGCGTATGCGCGCCGTCGCCATCGACGCCAAGGCCGTCGAGCGTCGGAATACCGAGCGCGGCGGTGAAATTGCCGTCGGAGCCGCCGCCGACCATCGGGACTTCGGCGAGATCGAAGCCGAGCGCCGCAGCTTCGCTACGGGCCGTCTCGAAGAGGCTCGCGACGCCTTCGCTGCGTTCATAGGCAGGCCGGTTGATCCCGCCGCCGACTTTCACCGCGACATCGGGGCCGACCGGCTCGAGTCCGAGAATGGCGCGCTCCATCCGTTCGCCCTCGGCGCTATTGGTGATGCGCACGTCGACCGCGAAACGGCACTGATGCGGCACGACATTGATCGCTGTGCCGCCGCTGACCTTGCTGACCGTCGCGGTCGTGCCGCGATCATAGTCGGTCATGTCCTCGATATTGAGTATCTGGCGCGCGGCCTCGCGGATTGCGCTGCGTCCGTCCTGGTGGCGCGATCCCGCGTGCGCGGGGCGGCCTTCGACCTCGACGTCGAACCAGCCCACGCCCTTGCGCGCAGTGACCGCAGCGCCGCCGGGCCGCGCGGGCTCCATCACGAGCACATGGCTCGACCGGCGCCCGAGGTCCTCGACAAGCGCGCGCGTCGTCGGGCTGCCGATCTCTTCGTCGGGCGAGAGGAGGAAACGGATCGGCCGGCCGATCGCGGCGCCGAGGCGCGCCGCATTGCGAAACGCCACCAGCGCCAGATAGATGCCGCCCTTCATGTCATAGACGCCGGGTCCGTAAAGCCGGTCGCCGTCGCGGCGGACCGGGAGCGGCCCCGCAAGCGTGCCGACGGGATGAACGGTGTCGACATGGGTGACGACAAGAATCCCGGGCCGGCCATTGTCCGTACCGGCGTGGAGTACCGCGCAATCGCCGAGCCCGTCGCGGCCCGGAATGCGTTCGACCCGGATCGGCTCGCCGGCGACCTCCTTGAGAATCATGTCCTGCATCGCGTTGATCGCGGCGGCGTCGTGGGTGGGGCTTTCGAGCGTGAGCCATCGGCTAAGCGTCGCTACCGCTTGTTCGTCTGATGTCATGCTGGGCCTTCTTGCTGCTGAGTCGATGCCCGGCCGAAGGGCTTGACGAGTCATAGGCGATGCTGTCATCTCGTTCAACATGACAAATCCAGTTCACATATATGAACGATAGCGTTCGCTCCGCCTCGCGCGTTCTCGACCTTCTCGAACTGCTCGCGGGAGCCGAGAACGGGCTGTCGCTTGCCGAGGCGTGCGAGCGGCTTTGCGCGCCCAAGAGCAGCACTTTGATGCTGCTGCGGACCCTCGCGGGCCGCGGTTATGCGGTGCGGGGCGAAGGCGATCGCTACCGGCTTCACGCGGACTTCCGCAGCGGCGGTTTCGGCTGGGGCGGGCAGGCTGCGCGCCTCGTCGCGGTCGCCGAGCCCGTGCTGCGCGAGCTTGCCGACACGATCGGCGAGACCGCGATCCTCGCGACCCTCACCGACAAGGGCATGGTGCGGCTGCTCGCCAAGGCGGTGACGCACGAGAATATCCGCTACGATATCGACCTCGGGCAGGAGTTGCCCGCCTATTGCACCGCGATCGGCCGCGTCCTCCTCGCGCAGATGCCGCGCGAGGCGCGCGCGCCCTTCCTCGACCGCATCGATCCGGTGGCGGTCACCCCGCACAGCCTGACCGACCGTGCCGCGATCGAGGCGCGGATCGACGAGGCGGCGCGCGAGGGCATATCGGTCGTTGCCGAGGAATATGCGCTTGGCGGGACCGGCGCGGCGGTGCCGATCCGGCTCGCCGATGGCCGCGTCGTCGGGGCTGTCAACGCGGGCTGCATCTCGCCGCGCTTCGTCGGCAAGGAAGTGGCGGTAGCAGACGCCTTGCGCGCTGCGGCTTCGGCCATTGCGGCGCGCCTCGCCAATCGCGGCGCCGCATGAGCGGGCGCGTCCTCGTCTGCGGCGCGGGCGCCGTCGGCGGTTCGGTCGGCGCGGCGCTCGTCGATGCGGGCCATGACGTCGAATTCGTCGATATGGACGGGGATCATGTCGCCGCGCTTCGCGACCCGGCCCGCGGCCTCGTGATCGAAGGTCCTGTCCGCTCGCGGGCCGGTCCGGTCCGCGCCTGGCGTCCCGATGAGCTTGCGGGACGATGGGACAAGGTCATGATCTGCGTGAAGGCGCATCACACAGCCGCCGCGACGACGATGATCGCGCCGCATCTTGCCGACGGCGGCTGCGTGCTCACCTTGCAGAATGGGCTCGCCGCGCGCCTTGCCGCCGATGTGCTCGGGCGAGCGCGTGTCGTCGTCGGCTTCGTCAATTTCGGGGCCGACCGGACCGGCGACGGCAGGATCATGCTCGGCAACCGCGGCGCAGTGGCGCTCGGCGAATGGGACGGGACGACGACCGTTCGCCTCGGCGAGCTCTTCCGCTTGCTCGGCGATTTCGAACCCGATGCGATCGCCACCCCCGACATCTGGGCCTTCATCTGGGGCAAGCTCGCTTATGCCGCGCTGCTCTTTGCCGAGGCGACCGCGACCGCGGGCATCGCCGCGACGCTCGACCGCCCAGAACTGCTGCCGCTCTGGCGCAAGCTTGCCGGAGAGGCGATCCGGACGGCGCGCGCCGAAGGCGTCGAGCCCGCAGGATTCAACGGGTTCGACCCCGAGGCGTTCGGACCGCGAGCGCGCGCCGCCGAAAGCGCCGCGAGCATTCGCGCAATCGCCGATTTCTATCGCGGCGGCGCCAAGTCCCATTCGGGCGTCTGGCGCGACCTTGCCGTTCACCTTCGTAAGACCGAGGTCGATGCGCAGCTTGGCATGGTCGCGGACATCGCGGCCGCGCGGGGTATCGCGACGCCCGCATTGTCGGGGCTGATCGCGCTCATCCACCGGATCGAGGGCGGCACGGCGGTCCAGGACGACGTGCATCTCGCGGAGCTCGCCGATGCCCTCGCTGCCTGATCTTGCCGGCCGCTCCGTCGCCGTCAGCGGTGTCGGCTCGGCTTTCGGCGTTGCGATCGCCGACGCTTTTCATGCGCAGGGCGCCCATGTCTATGGATGCGATCTCGATCCTTCGGGCTTCGAGGCGCTGGTCGCCTCGGGGATTCGCTGCTCGTCGGTCGATCTTCGCGACCGCGCGGCGGCGGCAGGCTGGATCGAGGCGGTCGTCGGCGAGGGAAGGGGCATCGATATCCTCGTCAACAATGCCGGCGGTGTCTCTGGACAAGATGCGCAGCCGTTCGAGACGCTGTCCGATGCCGACTGGGACCTTGTCGTCGACATCAACCTCAACGCGGCGATGGCTCTGTCGCGCGCCGCCACCCGGCATATGGCGGCCGCCGGATCGGGCGCGATCGTCAACATCTGTTCGGGCGCCTCGCTACGTGCCTCGCTCACCGGCATCCAGGCCTATTGCGCGGCTAAGCACGCGCTTCTCGGACTGACCCGGCAGCTCGCGCACGAGCTCGGACCGCAGGGTATTCGGGTCAACGCCATCGCACCGGGCCTCGTGCTCACCGGCAAGGCGACGCGCCGCCAATGGGATGCCTATGGCCCGGAGCGACAGGCGGATATTCTCGGCGGTGTTGCGATGCGCCGGCTCGGCAGCGCGGAGGACATTGCGCGCGCGGCGCTGTTCCTCGCCTCGGACTGGGCGGGGTTCGTGACCGGCCAGATATTGAGCGTCGACGGCGGTATCCGGTGAGGGAGCAAGGATTATGACCGAAGAGACGGCACGCGAGCCCTGGCAATGGGAAGAGGCCGAATGGCGCGGGCGCGTGAACCGCGTGCGCGCGGGACGGCGGCTCGCCCCGGCCGCCTGGCCGGACGGCAAGGGGTTTGCGGTCGCCATCTCCTTCGACAGCGACCATGAGACCAACGAGCTGCGCGATGGCGGCCATTCGATTTCGCGGCTGAGTTGGGGCGAATATGGCGCGCGCGTCGGCGTGCCGCGTATATTGGACCTGCTAGCGCGCCATAGCGTGCCCGCGAGTTTCTACGTCCCGGCAGTCGCCGCGCTATTGCATCCCGACGAACAGCGCCGTGTCGTTGCCGAGGGCCATGAGATCGGTCTTCACGGCTGGATTCACGAGCGCAATTCGGTTCTGCCCGAAGCGGCCGAACGCGACCTCATGCTGCGCTCGGCCGACACGATCGAGGCGGTCTGCGGCGAACGCGCGGTCGGTATCCGCACCCCGTCGTGGGATTTCGGGCCGGGTACGCTCCGGACGATCCGCGACATGGGGCTCGCCTATGACAGCTCGCTCATGGCCGACGAGGATTGCTACGAGCTGCTGCTCGATGGCGAGGAATGCGGCGTCGCCGAACTCCCCGTCGAATGGATCCGCGACGACGCGCCCTATTTCATGATGGACCGCTTCGGATCGGCGCGGCCGCATCTCGCGCCCGGCGACGTGTTCGACATTTACCGCCGCGAGCTCGATGCCGCGTGCGACGCGGGCGGACTGTTCCAGCTTACCCTCCATCCGCACATCATCGCCGCGCGCTCGCGCATCTGGATTCTCGACGAGTTGCTCGGCCACGCCGCCGCGCGCGGGGCCTGGTTCGCCACCCACCGCGACGTCGTTGCCCATGCGCGCGCTGCCGTTGCGGGTGCGGGATCGGGCGGAGAAAAAACATGAACCTGAAAATGTCTGGTGGGGTCAACCCGCAAGGCTGCGTCTTAACCAACGAGGGCGGGCCCTTCAGGCCGAATCAAGTGCCCGCCCTCACTTCAAAGGAGCCGCTGTCCGCCATGAAAGCGAAACTGTCCTTCCAGTCGTCCCTTGCGAGGACCTGTCTCGGGGCCACGGCCGCAGCGGCTCTTCTTGCCCTTTCGGCCGCTTCGGCTGCGCAGGCGCCCGCCGGCGAGCCCGTTCCCAAGCTCAACGATCGCCGACCATATCTCGGACCCGACGCGCGGACGAGCGAGGATCCGGTCCGTATCCCGATGAAGCCCGTCGCCGAGACCGGCCCCGAGCTCGTCATTCGCGGCGGCCGCCTGTTCGACGCGGTGAGCGGCGCCGTGCGCCCCGCGACCGTCGTCATCCAGGGCAATCGCATCAAGGCGGTGCTCCCGCCCGATGCGATCGGCTGGGGCGCCGACGCGAAGATCATCGACGCCGCGGGCAAGACGGTAATGCCGGGGCTCATCGACATGCACACGCACGTCACCTATCCCGACCGCGCCTCGCCTTTCGACGAGCAGGGCAGCGAGGGGGCGGGGACGCTCCGCGGCCAGCGCAATCTTCGCTATTTCCTCGAATCGGGCTTCACCTCCGTCCGCGACCTCAACGGCGTCAGCAACGCGCCGTTCCTGCTCAGCCAGTGGAGCGCGGCGGACATGATCCCGGCGCCGCGCGTCTTCGCCGCGGGCTGGATCATCACCGGCACCGGCGGCCACGCCACCGAGCGGCCCGTGATCCCCAGCCATGGCCCAGATTATGCGAAAGAGGTCGACGGCCCCGACGCCTGGCGCGGCATGGTCCGCAAGGCGTTCAAGGAAGGCGCGAGCGTCATCAAGATTGCGAGCCATTTCGCGCCCGACGAAGTGCGCGCCGGAATCGAGGAAGCGCATCTTCTCGGCCTCAAGGTCACCTGCGACTGCGAGACCATCTACACCGAGATGGCGGTCGACGCAGGGATCGACATGATCGAGCATCCGCTGCCGCGCTCGGACGCCGCGATCGCCAAGATGGCGAAGAAGAAGATCGCCGCGGTGCCGACCTTGCAGGTCTACCAGAATCTGCTCGACCGCGCCGGCGGTTTCTATGGCTCGACCTCGCGCCGGTTCACGATGACGAGCCAGGGCAATTTCGACGAGTTCAAGAAGATGAAGGCCGCGGGCATCATCATGGGTGTCGGCACCGACACAATCGGCGACGCGAGCCTGATGGTTCCGAACAGCTATATCGCCGAGCTCAAATGGTTCGTGCGCGGCGGCTATTCGGTCACCGATGCCCTGAAGGCGGGGACGGTTGTGAACGCCCGCCTCCTCGACATGGATGACGAACTCGGCAGCATCGAGCCCGGCAAGCTCGCCGACATCATCATTGTGGACGGCCGTCCCGACGAGAACCTCGACGATCTGGCGAAGGTCGAGCAAGTCATCAAGGACGGGCAGTGGCTGATCCGGCACGGTGAGCTCGTCACCCCGCGTCATGTCTCGACCCCGCTCGTCAAACCCTCGCCTCCCGCGGACGTGAAGTGATGCCCCGCGCGTCGCTTGCCGCATCTTAGGGGAGGGAGCGCGATGAACGCGACCGAGGCTGCCGCCCGACGCATCGACCCGACGCGCCGCGAAACCGCGCGCGCGCTGGGCTCGGCGATGATCGGCAACTGGTTCGAGCTCTTCGATTTCATCATTTACGGCTATTTCGCGGCACAGATCGGTCACGCGATGTTCCCCGAGGCCGACCCGGTGACCATCATCCTCTCGAGCTTCGCGACCTATGGGGTCGGCTTCGTCATGCGTCCCGTCGGCGGCGTGGTTCTAGGCCATTTCGGCGACCTTTATGGCCGCAAGAGCGCGCTCGTCTTCACCATGTTGCTTATGGCCGGCGCCACCGGCGCAACAGGCCTCATCCCCTCCTATGCGACGATCGGCATCGCGGCGCCGATCCTGCTCGTGATCTGCCGGCTCCTCCAGGGCTTCGCCGCAGGCGGCGAATGGGGCGGCGCGACCACCTTTCTCGTCGAATATGCGCCGCCGCACCGCCGCGGCCTTTACGGGGCCCTCCAGCAGCTCAGCACGAGCGTCGCGATCCTCTCGGCGCTCGGCACGTCGCTCCTGCTCAACGCGCTGCTTACCGAGCAGCAGATGATCGACTGGGGCTGGCGTATTCCTTTCCTCCTCGGCTTTCTCGTTGCGCCGGTCGGCTTTTACCTGCGCCGAAGCGTCCGCGAGACGCCGCGCTACCGCGCCGCGAGCGAGGATCGCTCGGCGAGCCCGATCCGCGAAGTGATTGCGCATCACCGGGGCGCGGTCGCCGACGTCTTCGGCGTCGCGGTCATCTGGTGTGTCGCCGGTTATACGTTCGGCGCCTTCCTCATCAGCTATGCGACCGAGCTGCTCCACATCGACCGCGGCACGGTGCTGCTCGCGATCACCGCCGGCACGCTCGTGAATCTTGCCGTGATTCCGCTCGCCGGACATCTCTCGGACCGCTTCGGACGTAAGCCCTTTCTCGTCGCGAGCGCGACCGGCTTTCTGCTGCTCGTCTTCCCGCTCTTTCATGCGATGGCCACCTTCGCGGCGCCGTGGACCATTTATGCGACGGCAATCACGGCGGGTGTGTTGAGCGGCCTCTACAGCGGCTGCGCCCCGACCTTCCTCTGCGAACTCCTGCCGACGCGGGTGCGCTATTCGGCGCTATCGGTCGGCTACAACGCCGCGGTCATGCTCTTCGGCGGCTTTGCGCCCTTCATCGCGACCTTGCTCATCCAGCAGACGGGGGCACTCGCAGCGCCCGCCTTCTACGTCATGTCGGCCGCTGCGCTGACGCTTGTCTTCCTGCTTCGACTGAAAGCGCCCGATCAGGCCACCGCGCTCGATCGCTAACCGCCTACCGAACAATAAAGAGGGTCCCTGATTTATGAAAAGACTGGCTGCCGCCGCCGCCTTCGCATGGCTGATGACGACAAGTGCCGCGATCGCTGGGCCGGTTCCGACGCCGAAGGAGGTGCTCGGGCACGACATGGGCGAAGACCGCTATGTCGCGAGCTACAGCGAAACCGCCATCTACTGGAAGCGGCTCGCTGAGGTCAGCGACCGGATCAAGCTCGTCGATATCGGGCCCACCGTCGAAAAGCGGCGCCAGCTCATGGCGATCGTCTCTTCGCCCGAAAATTTGACGATGCTCGACAAATATAAGGATATCTCCGAGCGGCTCGGTCGCGCCGAAGGATTGACCGACGAGCAGGCTCGCGCGCTCGCCGCCGAAGGCAAGGCCGTGATCTGGGTCGATGGCGGCATTCATGCGAGCGAGACGCTGACCCATTCGGCGATCATCCAGCAGGTCTACGACCTTGTGAACAGCGACGACGCCGAGGCGAAGCGCATCCGCGACAATGTCATCATCCTCTTCGTCGCCAACAATCCCGACGGGCAGGAGCTCGTCGCCAACTGGTATATGCGCATCAAGGATCCGGCGAAGCGCGAGGCGGGCTTCGAAAGCCTGCCCAAGCTTTACCACGCCTATGTCGGTCATGATAACAACCGCGACTTCTACATGGCCGAGATGCCCGAGACGCAGAATATCACCCGCGTCCTGTTCCGCGACTGGCGTCCGCAGGTCGTGCTCAACCAGCACCAGACCGGCCCCGCCGGAACGGTCATGTTCATTCCGCCCTTCCGCGATCCGTTCAACTTCAACTTCGATCCGCTCGTGATGACGAGCCTCGAAGAAGTCGGCGCGGCGATGCAGTCGCGTCTCCTCGCCGAGGGCAAACGCGGCGGCACCTCACGTGACGGGGCGCATTACGACACCTGGTACAACGGCAACCTCCGCTCGATCTCCTATTTCCACAATGCGATCGGGATTCTCACCGAGACGATCGGCAAGCCGGTGCCGATCGACATCGAACTCGTCCCCGAGCGTCAGCTTCCCGGCAACAACCAGCCGGCACCGATCGCGCCGCAGAAATGGCATATCGGCCAGTCGCTCGAATATAGCATGACGATCAATCGCGCGGTGCTGAGCTATGCCGCGGCGAACCGCGAGAAACTGCTCTTCAACATCTACCGCATGGGCGCGAACAGTATCGCGCGCGGCAGCGCGGACAGCTGGACGATGACACCGACGCGGATCGCCGAGATGCACGCCGCCTCGGCGGCGACCGGGGCCAAGCCGGTCGCAACCCGCACGCGCGGTAGCAGCTCGATCGACCCCCGCTTCTACGGCGCGGTGATGAAGAATCCGGCGAACCGTGACGCGCGCGCCTATATCATCGACCCCGGCCAGCGCGACTATCCGACCGCGATCCGCTTCCTCAATGCCCTGATCAAGCTCGGGGTCGATGTCGACCGCGCCAGCGCACCGTTCAGCGCCAACGGCAAGTCGTGGCCCGCCGGCACCTATTTCGTCCGCACAGCGCAAGCGTATCGCCCGCATATCCTCGATATGTTCGAGCCGCAGGATTATCCCGAAAATTTTGAATATCCCGGCGGCCCGCCGATCCCGCCCGCCGACGCGACCGGCTATACGCCCGCCTTTCAGATGGGCGTCGGCTTCGAGCGGGTGCTCGACCCGCTCGACGTGGCGTCCGAGCGCATTTCGACCCAGCTTTCGACGAGTCCGGGGCGGATCGTTGGCGATGGCAGGGCGGGTTATCTCGTCGGGCACGGGGCGAACAACAGTTTCATCCTCTCGAACCGTCTCCTGAAGGCCGGCCGGCCGGTCTCCTGGCTGTCGCAGCCGGTGGCGGTCGCGGGCGGCGCGGTCGAGCCCGGCGCGCTCTGGGTTCCCGCGAGCCCGGCGGCGACGCGCATCGTCGAAGCGGCGGCCACGGAGCTCGGCCTCGACGTCGAGCGCGCAGCGGCGGCGCCGGCCGGCGAGCGCAGGGCGATGAAGCGTCCGCGGATCGCGCTCGTCGACATCTATGGCGGGCTGATGCCCACGGGCTGGATGCGCTGGATATTCGACCAGCATGAGTTTCCTTTCACCATCGTCTATCCCAAGCAGCTCGATGCCGGGAAACTCCGCAAGGATTTCGACGTCATCATCATGCCGCACGCGGCCTTCCAGCTTCAGGCGGCACGCGCGAGCGGCGACGGCATGTTCCGCGGGCGTGGCGACGACAAACAGCCCAAGCCCGAGGAAATCCCCGCCGAATATCGCGCCTGGCTCGGCACGGTGACTCCCGAGAAGACCATCCCCGCGCTGAAAGTCTTCGTCGAGGACGGCGGCTCGCTGATCGCGATGGGCGGATCGGCGCAGGCGCTAGCACAGGCGATGGACCTGCCGGTCGAGGATGCCGTGGCCGAGACGGTCGATGGCAAGACCGCGCGCCCGCCGCGCAGCAAATTCTATGTCCCCGGCGCGCTGGTCGAGGCGTCGGTCGACCCTGCGTCGCCCTTCGCTTACGGCATGCCCGACAAGGTCGATCTCTTCTTCGACGACAGCCCGGTGTGGAAGCTCAAGCCGGGGGCGACAGGCGTCCAGGTTCCGGTGCGCTTCGCGGGCCTACCAAAACTCAAGAGCGGCTGGGCGCACGGGCTCGACCGTCTCGACGGCGCAGGCGCCATCGTCGAGGTCGATCGTGGCAAGGGCCGGATCGTGCTCATCGGTCCCGAGGTCGCTCTCCGCGCGCAGACGCATGGCGCCTTCAAGCTCCTGTTCAACGCCATCTATCTGGGCGCGGGCCATGGCAAGCGCTGAGGCGAAGACCAGGGCGCGCGCGGCAGGACGCAGCGAGACCGTCGCGGCGTCGGCGCGTGGTTCGGGCGCGCCCGCGAAGCGCGCGCATGCGCTGCAGGATTTGAGCTGGCCCGAGTTTCGCGCGCGGCTCACAGGCAATCCGCCGATCCTGCTTCCGCTCGGCAGCCAGGAACAGCAGGGGCCGCACGCGCCGATGGGCGATTATGTGCTCGCCGAACGGCTCGCGCTGGCCGCCGCCGAACGCGCGGGCGCGATCTGCGCGCCGGTGCTGCCGTTCGGATATGCCGATTTCTTCCGCGGCGCTGCGGGCGGGGTCCAGCTTCGCGCCGAAACATTCTCGATGGTCCTCGAGGATATGGTCACGGCCTTTCTCGACCATGGTCTCAGTCACATCATCATCTGCAACGGCCATTCGACCAACGCCCCGCTTATTGCGCAGGTCGCGCAGAAGGTGCGGCGCGAGCATGGCGTCATGATCGCCTCGCTAAACCTCTGGCGGATGATTCCGGACAGCCTCTGGGAAGAGGTGCATGGCGCCGGAAGCGCGCGGGCTCGGGGGCATGGCGCGGATCCGGTGACGTCGGTCGGACTGCATCTCACACCGGGACTGATGCGCATGGGCGCAGCGCGCCCGGCGATGCGTTCGAACGCCTTCGGACTGCCATCGACGAGCCAGTTCGCCGGGGTGACTTTCGGCGGATTCGAGGTCGCTCTCCCGCTCGACGTTACCGAAGTCGCGTCGAACGGGGTCGGTGCGGGCGACCCCACGCTCGCATCGGCCGAGGCCGGCGCGCGGTTCAGCGACTGGATCATCGGTGCGATCACCGATTTTGTGACGCATTTCCGGCGCTGCGATCCGGCGCGGCCCCATTTGGGACCGCAAGCGTCGTGAGCGCCGCGAAGCCAGATCCCGCTCTCGCCGCGGCGCACGAGCAGATAGCGGCCAGCGCGAAGGGCGCTGCCGTCGTGCGCGCCTTCTTCGATCCGGCGACCTCGACCATCTCCTATGTCGTCCACGATCCCGCGACGATGCGCGGCGCGGTGATCGACAGCGTCCTCGACTATGAGGCAGCCTCCGGACGGACCTCGACGAAGTCGGCCGAAGCGATCGTCGCTTATGTACGCGAAGCCGGCATCGCGATCGACTGGCTGCTCGAGACCCATGCGCATGCCGACCATCTCTCGGCTGCACCCTGGCTCGCGAAGATCCTCGGCGGCACGATCGCGATCGGCGAGCATATTCGCGACGTTCAGACCGTGTTCGGCGACATCTTCAACGCCGGTCCCGATTTCCGCCGCGACGGTTCGGACTTTGGCCGCCTGTTCGCCGACGGCGAGCATTTCGCGATCGGCGAACTCCCGGTCACCGTGCTCCATGTCCCGGGGCACACCCCGGCATGCGTCGCCTATGTCGTGGGCGATGTCGTCTTCGTCGGCGATACGATGTTCATGCCCGACTACGGTTCGGCGCGCGCCGACTTTCCGGGCGGCGATGCGGCGCAACTTTTCCGCTCGCTGCGGCGCATCCTTGACCTGCCCGCCGAAACGCCGCTCTTCATGTGCCACGATTATCTGACCGCGGAGCGCGAGGACCATCGATGGGAGGCGACCGTCGGCGAGCAGCGCGCGGGCAATGTCCATGCGCGCGACGGGATTTCGGAGGGTGAATTCGTCGCTCGGCGGCGCGCGCGCGACGCCAGCCTGTCGATGCCCGCGCTGCTTCTGCCCGCAGTGCAGGTCAATATGCGCGCCGGGCGGCTGCCCCCCGCTGAAGACAATGGCGTCACCTACCTCAAGATACCGGTCGATCGGCTTTAGGCGCCGGCGGCCCCAACGAACGGAGAGATTATGACCATCAGGATCCTGACCCCGACGCTGCGCGTGTCGCCGCAGATCGACCCGGCCGATGTCGCCGCACTCGCTGCTTCCGGCATCCGTTCGATCGTCTGCAATCGTCCCGATGGCGAGGAAGCGGGCCAGCCGACAGCGGCGTCGGTCGCCGCCGCGGCGGCGGCGCATGGCCTCCATTTCGTACATATCCCCGTCGTGTCCGGGGCGATGGGGGAAGCCGATATCGCCGCGATGGCGCGCGCGCTCGCCGATCTCCCGGCGCCGGTTCTCGCCTACTGCCGCTCGGGGGCGCGGTCCGAGCAACTCGCCGGCCTGGCGGCGGCGCGCAGCGACGATGACGAGGTCGCTCGTTATGACATCGTCGTGATCGGTGGCGGCAGCGCAGGGATAGCGACGGCCGCCAGCATCTTGCGCCGACGTCCGGCCGTATCGATCGCGATCGTCGAGCCGAGCGAAGATCATTATTATCAGCCCGGTTTCACGATGGTCGGCGGCGGGATATTCGCCGCCGAGGCGACGCGGCGCGGCGAAGCCGGGCTTATCCCCAAAGGGGCCGAGTGGGTCCGGGGTGCGGCGGCTTCTTTCGATCCCGCCGGAAACCGGGTTACGCTCGCCGACGGTCGCGTGCTCGCCTATCGTGCGCTGGTCGTTTGTCCGGGCCTGAAGCTCGACTGGGACGCCATTCCAGGGCTCGCTGAAGCCCTTGGGTCGGATGGTGTGACGTCCAACTATCGCTACGATCTGGCCCCCTATACCGACAGGCTGGTGCGGCGCTTTCGCGGAGGTAGAGCGCTGTTCACCCAGCCGCCGATGCCGATCAAATGCGCGGGTGCGCCGCAGAAAGCGATGTATCTCTCCTGCCATCGCTGGGAGCGCGCCGGAATTCTCGGGCAAGCCGATGTGCAATTTCATACCGCGACCCCATCGCTGTTCGGGGTTGCGGCCTATGTGCCGGCACTCGAGGCCTATATCGCGCGATACGGAATCGACCTGCAGCTCGAATCCCGGCTCGTCTCGATCGACGGCGCTACGAAGGTGGCACTGTTCGAGCAACGCCGCGGCGATGACGTCCGCCGCGTCGAGGAGCGGTTCGACATGATCCATGTCGTGCCGCCGCAGGTCGCGCCCGAATTCATCGCATCGAGCCCGCTTGCGGCGCCTTCGGGCTTCGTAGCCGTCGACGAGGCGACGCTCAGGCACCCCGTCCACGCAAATGTCTTCGCGCTTGGCGACGTCGCGGCCACTACCAACGCCAAGACCGCGGCAGCGGCGCGCAAGCAGGCACCCGTTGTCGCGCTCAACATACTCGCGGCGCTCGACGGAGCGCCGCCGGTCGCAGCCTATGATGGCTATGGCAGCTGCCCGCTGACCGTCGAGGCCGGGCGCATCGTGCTCGCCGAATTCGGCTATGGCGGCAAATTGCTTCCGACCTTCCCCAAATGGCTGATCGAAGGAACGCGGCCATCGCGCCTGTCCTGGCTGCTCAAGGAGAAGATCCTGCCACCCGTATATTGGCACGGCATGCTGCGCGGCCGTGAATGGCTTGCGGCGCCCGCGCCGATCGGTTCGGGCGGGTGACGCTCGATACGCTCCAATATATGCTCGGCGGCCTGTCGGGCGGCATAGTCGGCTTCACGCTCGGCCTCGTCGGCGGCGGGGGCTCGATTCTCGCGGTGCCGCTGATGGTTTATCTCGTCGGCGTCGCCAGCCCGCATGTGGCGATCGGAACGAGCGCGCTTGCCGTCGCCGCCAACGCGGCCTCGGGGCTTGCGCAACATGCGCGCGCCGGGACGGTGAAATGGCGCTGCGGCTTTCTCTACGCGGGGAGCGGCGTCGTCGGGGCGCTGGCGGGCTCGACCATCGGCAAGGCGATCGACGGCCAGAAACTCCTGTTCCTCTTCGCGTTGCTGATGCTCGGCGTGGGCGTGCTGATGCTGCGCGGACGGAATAATCCCGGGGTCGAGGGCGCGGCGTGTAACCGTCAAAACGCTCCCAAGGTGCTTGGCTATGGACTTGGCACCGGCTGCTTTTCGGGCTTCTTCGGCATCGGCGGCGGGTTTCTGATCGTTCCCGGCCTCATCGCGTCGACGCGGATGCCAATTCTGAATGCGGTCGGCACCGGTCTCGTCGCGGTGACCGCCTTCGGTCTCACCACCGGGCTCAGCTACGCCGCATCGGGACTTATAGACTGGACGCTGGCAGGGGTATTCATTGCCGGCGGACTCGTCGGTGGCATCGCGGGCGCGCGGGCAGCACGAACGCTGTCGCGCCGCGGCTTTCTGACCGCTATCTTCGCCGGACTGATCTTCGCGGTCGCGGCCTATATGCTCTTTCGCAGCGCGACTGCGCTATTTGCCGGTGCGGGCGGTTGATGTCCGGCCACACCGGCGCCATGCTCGCCCCTCTTCTTCGCGGTAGAGCCGCGCAGCCCCGACCTCCCGCCGACGAAGAGGCCTTGCCATGACCGCGCCGCACCCCGACCTCACCGCGCCCGGCGGCGGCAACGGACGCGATGTTCCGCCGCGCGGCCTTGCACGCTGGAAGCTCGTCGGTCCCGGCATCGTGGTCGCGGCGACCGGGGTAGGTGCGGGCGATCTCGTCGCCACCTCGTTGCGGGCGCGCGCTTCGGAAATGCGCTACTGTGGGCGGCCGTCATCGGCTGCATCGTCAAGGTCGCGCTCGCCGAGGCGACGGCGCTGGCGCCTTTCTACGAAGCGATTGTGATCGACGAGCCGACGGAGTGGGTGAAGGCCAATGCGCTGCCGGTGCTAAGGTCGACGCCCCTGCCGCGCGAAGTCGTGCGAAATCGCTTCGCAGATTATCTGATGGACGATCCTGCACCCTTGCTCGTCGCCGACCGGCCAGAGGATATCGCGCTCGCGGCGCAGTTGCTGATCGTCGGCCTCGGTTTTATGAAGCCCGTGCGCAGTATCGGATTGAACTGGCCGATCCCGACATCACAGGGCCGCCGGTGCCGGGTGAAACACCCCACAATGCCTATTATGACGCCGTCGCGTTGCGCGCGACGATGCTGGCGTGGGAAGCGCGGATGGCGCGTTAGGTTCGGCTCGGCTCGAAGTGGGCGACCATGTCGAACATGTCGCCGCGAAAGACCTGGCGAACCGTCGTCACCGCCGCATCGCCGCGCCAGGTGCTGCGTTCGAGAATGAGGCAGGCGGTGTTTTCGGCGACGCCCAGCGCGCGCGCCTCGGCGGCGCTGGCGCCCGCCGCCCGGATGCGGTGCCGCGCCGAGGTCCAGGGGATATGTGCGAGCAGCCAGGTGCCAGGCGCGATAGTGTCGAAACTTTCCTGCGCGGCCTGGGGGACCGTGTCGATGGCGATCGAGCGGGTCTCGAGCGCGAGCGCGGTGTCGCCCTCATGATGCAGGCCTTCGACGTGCAACGCGGACCCCGACAGCCGCCGCGACAGAAGTTGCCAGCGATAGACATGGCCGCGCGCCGCGATGAGCGCGGCGAGGTCGGGGACTTCGAGCACCGCCGAATGGACATGCTGATCGGCGACGAACGACCCCGCCTTGCGCCGACGTTCGATCAGCCCGGCGCGGTGCAGCGCGCCCATGGCCTTGCTGACCGTCGCACGCGAGCAGCCGTGGAGCGCGGCGAGTTCATGCTCGGAGAGCAGGCGATTGCCGGGGCGCAGCGTGCCGCTGCGGATATCGCCCTCGATCGCGGCGCGGATGCGGGCGTCGAAGCTCATGCGAGCAGCGCGGTCACCGCGCGGCGATAGCGGTCGGCGATGGCGTCGCGCGCGACATGACGCCCGGCTTCGACCCATTTCCGCCCCGCGCGCCAGACGCAGTCGATGGCGTTACTGCGGGCGGCGAAGACCCAACGATCGAGTATCGTGCGCGTATCGGCGCCCGCCAACACCGGATCGTCGGTTGCCAAAGTGAAGAGGTCGGCGGGCTGGCCGACGGCGATCCCCGTGCCCGCCCGCGTCGCGCGCGCGCCGCCCGCGAGCGCCTCGCGGAACAGGCGCTCGCCAATCGACGGCACCGCCTCGCTGCCGAGCATGGCGCGGCGGCGATCGCGGAGGCGTTGGCTATATTCGAGGGCGCGCAGTTCGTCGGCGGCGTCGATCAGGATGTTCGAGTCGGTGCCGATGCCGATAAGACCGCCCACCGCGAGATAGCGGGTTGCGGGGAAAATGCCGTCGCCAAGATTGGCCTCGGTGACCGGGCAAAGCCCCGCGACCGCGCCACTCGCCGCGAGGCGATCACATTCGGCGTCGGTGAGGTGGGTGGCGTGGACGAGGCACCAGCGTGCATCCACATCGGCATTGTTGAGCAGCCACTCGACCGGGCGCTGGCCGCTCCAGGCGAGCGAGGCTTCGACCTCGCGTGTCTGCTCGGCGGCGTGGATGTGCACCGGGCCGTCGCCCGCGAGCGGCAGGATGGCGGTCAGTTCCTCGGCGGTGACCGCGCGCAGCGAATGCGGAGCGATGCCGAAGGCGGCGTCGGCGGGCAGCTTGGCGCGGCTTGTGTCGACGAGCGCCGCGAAACCGTCGATGTCCGAGAGGAAGCGCCGCTGGCCCGGCGCGGGCGGCGCGCCGCCGAAATCGCCATGCGCGTAGAAGACGGGTAGGAGGGTGAGGCCGATGCCGCTCTCGTCAGCCGCCGCGACCACCGCGCCCGCCATCTCGGCGGGGTCGGCATAGCGGCGTCCGTCGGCGTCATTGTGGAGATAATGGAATTCGGCGACGCGGGTGAAGCCGCTCTCCATCATCTCGACGAAGGCGAGGCTGTTGATCGCGGCGATATCGTCCGGGGTCAACCGATCGAGGAACCGGTACATGATCTCGCGCCAGCTCCAGAAATCATCGTCTGGCGCGCCGCGAAATTCGGAGAGGCCGGCCATGCCCCGCTGGAAGCCGTGGCAATGGAGGTTGGCGAGGCCGGGCAGGGCGATCGCGTGGCGTTCGTCGCCGGGCTGCGCGGCGGCATCGATTTCGACCGCAGAAATCCGCCCTGAGCCCAGCGTTATGCGGACATTTTCTGCCCAGCCCTCGGGGAGCAGCGCCCGTTCGAACCAGAGTGTCGTCATGCGTCGCTCCTCGCCTGTCCGATATTATGTCTAGACATAATAATCCACGCTGGCAAGTTGGCGCCATGGATCGACTCTGGACCAATGCCCGACTCGCGACGCTCACCGGCGACGGCCTTGGCCCGGTCGAGCGGGGTGCGGTGGCGGCCCGCGACGGTCGGATCGCGTGGGTCGGGGACGTGGCCGATGCGCCCGATGCCGCCGATATCGTCGATTGCGCTGGGCGGCTGATCACCCCCGGCCTGATCGACTGCCACACCCACCTCGTTCACGGCGGCAGCCGCGCGAACGAATGGGCCATGCGGCTCGAAGGCGCGACCTATGAGGAAATCGCGCGCGCGGGCGGCGGTATCGTCTCGACGATGCGCGCGACGCGCGAAATGGACGAGGAGGCGCTGGTCGCCAGCGCCTTGCCGCGCCTCGACGCGCTGCTCGCCGAGGGGGTGACGACGATCGAGATCAAGTCGGGTTACGGTCTGACCCTCGACGACGAGATCAAGATGCTGCGCGCGGCGCGGGCGCTGGGCGACGCGCGCATGATACGCGTCGCGGCGACGCTGCTCGCCGCGCATGTGGTGCCGCCCGAGTATAAGGGCGACGCCGACGCCTATGTCGATCTGGTCTGCGAGCGGATCATTCCCGCCGCGGTCGGACTCGCCGATGCGGTCGATGGTTTCTGCGAGGGCATCGGCTTTTCGCCCCAGCAGATCGCCCGCGTTTTCGATGCGGCCAAGGCCGCCGGCTTACCGGTCAAGCTCCACGCCGAACAATTGTCGCACCTCGCGGGTGCCAGCCTTGCCGCGTCCTATCGCGCACTGTCCGCCGACCATCTCGAACATATCGACGCCGCCGACATCGCCGCGATGGCGGAGGCCGGAACGGTCGCGGTGCTGCTGCCGGGCGCCTATTATGTCATGCGCGAGACGCACAAGCCGCCGGTCGAGGCGCTGCGCGACGCGGGGGTGCCGATGGCGCTGGCGACCGACTGCAACCCGGGCACTTCGCCGACGACCTCGCTGCTGCTGATGCTGAACATGGGCGCGACCTTGTTCGGGCTATCGGTGACCGAGTGCCTGCGCGCGGTGACGGTCAACGCCGCCGCTGCGCTTGGCCTGCAGGGCGAGATCGGCACGATCGAGGTCGGCAAGGCGGCCGACCTGGCGATCTGGAACACCAGCGAGCCCGCCGAGCTCGTCTATCGTCTCGGCTTCAACCCGCTTCATAAACGCATCAAGGACGGACTATGCACCTGACCCCCGGCTCGATCGGCCTTGCCGACTGGCGCGAGATCTATAGCGGGGCGCCGGTGCGTTTGGCGGCCGAATGCCGAGCCGCCATCGCCGAGAGCGCGGCGGCGGTCGAGCGCATCCTCGCGCGCGGCGAGGCGGTGTACGGGATCAACACCGGATTCGGAAAGCTCGCGACGGTGCGGATCGAGGCGGGCGACCTCGAAACGCTCCAGCGCAATATCGTGCTGAGCCATGCCGCGGGCGTCGGCGCGCCGATGCCCGAGCGTATCGCGCGGTTGATGATGGCGCTGAAGCTTACCAGCCTGGCGCGCGGTGCCTCGGGCGTGCGCCCTGCGACGATCGAATTGCTCGAGGCGATGATCGAGCGGCACCTGATCCCGGTGATCCCCGCGCAGGGGTCGGTCGGCGCGTCGGGCGACCTCGCGCCGCTGTCGCATATGGCGGCGGCGATGATCGGCGAGGGCGAGATATTCGTCGACGGGGGGCGCGTACCCGCCGCCATTGCGCTTGCCGATGCCGGGCTGGACCCGCTGACCCTCGGCCCCAAGGAAGGGCTTGCGCTGCTCAACGGCACGCAATTCTCGACCGCCTATGCGCTCGCCGGGCTGTTCGAGGCCGAGCGGCTCTACGGCAGCGCGCTCGTCACGGGCATCCTCTCGACCGAGGCGGCCAAGGGATCGGACACGCCCTTCGACCCGCGCATCCACGCGCTGCGCGGGCACAGGGGACAGATCGAGACCGCGGCGGCGCTTGCCGCACTGATGGAGGGCTCTCAAATCCGGGCCAGCCATATCCTCGGCGATGTGCGCGTGCAGGACCCTTACTGCCTGCGCTGCCAGCCGCAGGTGATGGGCGCGGTGCTCGACCTGCTGCGGCAGGCGGCGGCAACGCTGCTGGTCGAGGCCAATGGCGTCTCGGACAACCCCTTGATCTTCCCCGACACCGATGAGGCCTTGTCGGGCGGCAATTTCCACGCCGAACCCGTCGCCTTCGCCGCCGACATGATCGCGCTGGCGCTGTGCGAGATCGGCAGCCTGTCCGAGCGGCGCACCGCGATGCTCGTCGATCCGGCGCTCTCGGGGCTGCCCGCCTTCCTCGTCGCCAGGCCGGGGCTCAATTCGGGATTCATGATCCCGCAGGTGACTGCGGCGGCGCTGGTGTCCGAAAACAAGCAGCGCGCCTACCCCGCCAGCGTCGATTCGATCCCGACGTCGGCGAACCAGGAGGATCATGTCTCGATGGCGGCGCATGCTGCGCGGCGGCTGATCGAGATGGCGGCGAATGTCGATGCGGTGCTTGCGATCGAATTGCTCGCGGCGGGGCAGGGGTGCGATTTCCACAGCGGATTGAAGTCGAGCGATGCGATCGAACGTGTGCGCGGCCTGCTGCGCGCCGATGTGCCGACGCTCGACGAGGACCGCCATATGGCGCTTGACATTGCGGCGGCGCAGAACATGGTCCGTAGCGGCAAGCTGGTCGATCTCGTCGGCGATCTGCCCGGCCTGCTGGCGTGAGCTGGCTGCGCGTCGTGCGCGGCGACGCGCCGCTCGTCGTCGCTTTTCCGCATGGAGGGACCGATCTCGCGGGCCTCGACGACCAGTTCGTCTCGCCCTGGCTGGCGCGGCTCGACACCGATTGGTGGATCGCCGAGCTTTGCGCCTTTGCCGCCGATCTCGGCGCGACATTGGTCGCGACCGATATTTCGCGCAGCGTCATCGACATGAACCGCGATCCCTCGGGCGCCTCGCTCTATCCGGGGCAGGCGACGACCGAGCTGTGCCCGACGACGACCTTCGACGGCGCGCGGCTTTACCGCGACGGCGGGCCCGATGCGGCCGAGATCGCACGGCGGCTGGAAACCTGGCACCGCCCCTATCATGCGGCGCTGGCAGCCGAGATCGACCGGCTCAAGGCGCGCCATGGCCGGGTTGTCCTGTATGACGCCCATTCGATCCGCAGTCATGTGCCGCGGCTGTTCGACGGCGAATTGCCGCAGTTCAACATCGGCACCAACGGCGGGGCGACCTGCGCGCCCGAGCTTGAAACGATCGTTGCGACCATCTGTGCCGACAGCGGGTACAGCCATGTCGCCAACGGCCGCTTCAAGGGCGGCTGGACGACGCGCCATTATGGGCGCCCCGAACGCGGCGTGCATGCGATCCAGATGGAACTGGCGCAGCGCGGCTATATGGCCGAGCCCGCGACGCCGGGCGAGGCGAACTGGCCGTCGCCGCTCGACCCCGACCCCGCGATCCGGCCCGTGCTGGAGCAAGTGATCGCCGCGACCCTCGATTTTGCGAAAGGATGTTCATGACCCGTCTCGACAACAGCCGCGTGATCCGCCCGGCGACCGGCAGCGAGATCAGCGCGAAAAGCTGGCTCACCGAAGCGCCGCTGCGCATGCTGATGAACAATCTCCACCCCGACGTCGCCGAGGCGCCGCACGAACTGGTCGTCTATGGCGGCATCGGCCGCGCCGCGCGCGACTGGGAAAGCTATGACCGGATCGTCGAGACGCTGAAGCGGCTCGAGGGCGACGAGACGCTGCTGATCCAGTCGGGCAAGCCCGTCGGTGTGTTCCGCACGCACGAAAACGCCCCGCGCGTGCTGCTCGCCAATTCGAACCTCGTCCCCGAATGGGCGAATTGGGAGCATTTCAACGCGCTCGATAAAAAGGGCCTGATGATGTACGGCCAGATGACCGCGGGCAGCTGGATCTACATCGGCAGCCAGGGAATCGTGCAGGGCACCTACGAGACCTTCGTCGAGATGGGGCGGCAGCACTACGATGGCCGGCTCGCGGGACGGTGGATCCTCACCGCGGGGCTCGGTGGGATGGGCGGCG
>JAEULK010000011.1 GCA_016793775.1 Sphingopyxis sp.
CGCGCCTCCGGTCGGGCTACGCCCGCCCTCCGCCGCACGCAGCGCAAGGCCATCTTCAACAAACCAGCATCATATTATCCGAAAAGGGGGTCCCTCTTCGACGCCGATCGGGGGTCCCTTTTGAACGCCGTTTGACAGATGAAGCGCTCAATCGTTTTGCGACGAGGATGTTGGCTGTAGTCAGTCGAATCATCCCATTGCTCAATCAATGAACCTTCGCCGCCTAGAATAAGGAAGGTGCCTACGCCGCCCACCAGCTTCACAACGACGTTCTCAGTATCTGGACAAAATTCGATCCGATCTATGAGGTCGTCAAGAGCCTGCCGAATAGTGAAACGCGCCTTGTAACGGACTTCTTCGTCCGAGCTTTCCATAGACTCGCGCAAGCTACGAACCCTAGATCTATGCTGATCGGGTGACGCCCGTCCTCGCAGTTTTGACAGCTCACGATCCGCAACTTGAAGCTGCTCACGAGCTTTATTGGACGCGACAAGGGCCTTCGTATAGGCCGCTCTCAATTCACGTACGTCTGGGTTGCGACCGATCTCGTCCAGCAGAAAGGTGAGGTGGTCTGACTTTGCCGCCATCTCCGTTCTCAACGCAGCCACTCGTTGCGCAAGCGGCGTTATGACATCAGCGTCAACTGCGAAAAATCGATCGTCCAATGCTCGATCAAGGAGAAGATCGAGCAGCGGCCTTTCTATCTCGCTATAGCGCCAACCCTGCTGATGATCGCAAGAGCCGTCACCGCTTTTTGCACCAAGACAATAGAGATAGTAGTGACCCTTGTTGGACGAACCGCGAGCTCCCATCGCTCCCTTGCAGACGAAACATCGCGAGCGTGGGAGTAAATTTGCGATGGACCGTTTCGGGCGCAGTCCGGTCTTATTTTTCTGAACTTGAATGAATGTATGTTCGTCAATGACGGAGGGATACCGCCTAATTTTCTCTCCGGCCCGGCTAACCTCGCCAGACCGCGGTCGATTATATGGAGTGTAAAATCCGAGTACCGCGTCATTATAAATAATTCGTTTGATTCGGGCAGCGGTCCAATTTGCTGCTTGTTTGCTTGAAGCAGCGAGCGGGGTGATGCCTTCTTGATTTAGCGTCTTCGCAATCATCGTCGCGCCCCGGCCTTCAAGGGCCATCTCAAATATTTTCTCGATTAATGCGACCGCCCCGTCTTTAGGAAGAAGCTGCCCGTTTCGATTTTCAAGCCATGCTGGATGCCTAAGATTCGGATGTAGGCTATTATCCTTTCGAGCAATGCTCCAATACTCAGCAATTCGCT
The DNA here is from genome assembly GCA_016793775.1 of Sphingopyxis sp. GTDB lineage: Bacteria > Pseudomonadota > Alphaproteobacteria > Sphingomonadales > Sphingomonadaceae > Sphingopyxis. Next base: position 1,292 of record JAEULK010000011.1, read on the forward strand.
TTGCCTTCTTCTTTGACTCTGCATTATTTCCGAACGCTTCGACCACGATCGTCACAAACGTCCCCATGTCGTTTTGAAGCGTATGTCTCGTCAGTGTCCGGCCATCTTTCGAAACTAATATCGTTATCCCTAAACTGAGCACGTCTGTGAGCCATGCCACCATTGCGGACGCATCGGTGCGTGATAGGCGATCCAGATTCTCCACGATGATAGTGGTATCCCGGCCGGCTCGATCTCCACATCGGATTTCCGACACCAGTCGCGCAAGATTCCCGGATTTGATATTCGCTCCGGTGTACGCGCTAACTCCTTCGTCCGTGATCACTTCATCTACGAACCATCCCCTCGCTTCGGCCGCATTTCGACACTCGGCGATCTGACGCTCCAAAGATGTGCCAGCCGATTGCTCTTGCGACGACCAGCGGGCGTAAGTGATGATGGTCATGAGGCGCAAATTGCATTTGTTGGTCAGCGGCGCAATGCGGCCAATTTGAGATTGGCACCTTCAGGGCCCTTGGCGTTCTCAAAGGAAAGAAAAGAAAGCTGACAAAGATGTAATGATTGCATTGCCTTCGGTCAGATCGGAATGCCTGAGGCGACCCCGGATTTCGCCGAGCTTAAACCTCCGGGTTAACGACGTGGATAACTGCTCCGGGCATTGCCGCCACATGCAAAAGGCGCAATGCGGTCGAGCAGCGGCCCCGACACCTTCGCCTGATAATCGGCGGCGCAGCGCGGCGCGCGGCTGCACGCCAGCGCCGGGTCGCCGAGATGGCCGCAACGGCACGGGTTCATCGCCGCGACCATCTGCACTCTTGCAGGGAAAGTGACATGGGCGTTGGCGCGCGCCACGCTGACCTCGCCGGTTTCGAGCGGCTGGCGGAGCGAGTCGAGGACGGTGCGCTGGAATTCGGGCAGCTCGTCGAGGAACAGCACGCCGAGATGCGCGAGGCTGACCTCGCCCGGACGGACGCGCAGGCCGCCGCCGACGAGCGCGGGCATCGACGCCGAGTGATGCGGGCTGCGGAACGGGCGGGCGCGGACGAGGCGGCCGCCCTCGAGCTGGCCCGCGACCGAGGCGATCATCGAGACTTCGAGCGCCTCCGGCATTATGTAGCAAACGCACCAAGCCAAAATCGGCGAGTGGTGGGGCTGACATAGATGCCGAGCGCTAGGAGGCGCTAGGTATGTGTTCACGTGCATTTTGGCGGCGGCCCTCTGGTTAGTCGGCCCGATCCAATGCGGTGACGCGAGACGGGAAAGTGTCCGGCAACCGTTTGCCGCCCGCCTCACGCCATTCTTGGAGCTTTCCGATCCGCATTGTCGTCGTCGTAAGGATAGTCGACCTCAACGGGAATCGTCCCGGGCAGAGGGAGGGCAGCGGTAGAAGTTTGATGCGGCAGCGTTTCGGCCTGTCTGGGATATACAACGCGACCTATCGACCGTTCTCGGTCGAACACGCGCCTCTTGGCTTCCTCAAGCGCGCGCGCGGGGGCCTCGGTCCAGATGTGGGGTGCCTTCGCGTCGCCAATGGAGAAAAGCCAAAGGAAGGGAATGCAGGTCACTTCCATCGCGGGAAGCTTGCCAACGTTAGTGACCTCGGCCCTCACATGAGCGCTGATAAAATCGCCATGGGTTTCACTATGCCTCAGTTCGTATCGATCAACATTTACGTTGTTTATCTTCACCCATGGGCGCTGAGCCATGCGCGCAATATCGTTGGACTGAATAACGGCAAGCGCGTTTTTCTCAGCGATTCCCAGCGCATCCCCAGCCCCCTTGGCGGCCTCCTGAGCGATTTCTACCGTTCTTTCAGTCGCCACGGCAGCGCGCTTCGCATACCAGGCGGCGGCAATGGCAGCGCCCATGGTGAAAGCGCCGAGGACGAGGCCGACGCCACCAAGCACGACTTGCCACCAAGACCAATGGGAACTGTCATAGGCAGCGTCAGCCGCTTTCCACTGGGCGCAAAGATCGGACTTGCGGTCATCGCGGCCACGCTCGCAACCCTCATCTGGGCGCGGGGAAATTGGCTGTTCTGGGGCAGCAGGATCGGTGGGCGCGGCCTTGCTGGTTACGGCCTTGGCAGCTTGGGGATTTTCGCTCTGAGCGCCGCCCTGTTTGCTTGGGCTAGCCCCTACTAAGGCTAGTCCCGCAACACCAATGAGGATGCACCTATAGCCTCTAAGCATTGCAGCATGAACGCCGCTGAGAAGCCGCCCCGGCTGATCTTGTTGTTAAGGTTCCGCTCGTTCTCTGTGACGCCAACCGACGCCAGCTTTTCCGCAAGCTGCGCATAGGTAACCCCCCGCCTTTTCAGCTCGCCTTTTAACAAGTTTTTGGCGCGAGTCTCATACTCAACGGTGGCAGGATCGGCCTTCGCCATATCAGCATCCTTTTATCATCAAAAATGATGATATAGACCCTTGACTTTGGTTATGTCTACCCTCATATCCGGTGCACAACATCACTGGATACGATGACAATGACCACCAAAGGCCAACATTTCCTCCTCTCTGCCAAGGCTCGCACTCTGAGCCTCAAGGCTGTTTTCACCATGGGCGAAGAGGGCGCCTACAAGACGTTCTGCCAGATGCGCTGGCCTGAGACGGACGGCGAGGCTGTGTGCCCGCGCTGCGGCTGTGTCGAAACCTACGACATTGCCACCCGCCGCAAGTTCAAGTGCGTTGCCTGTCACCACCAGTTCTCGGTCACCAGCGGCACGATCTTCGCCAGCCGCAAGCTGGGCTTCGTCGATCTTCTCGCCGCAATCGTCATCTTCGTGAACGGCGCCAAGGGCATTGCTGCCCTGCAACTGAGCCGCGATCTAGATTGCCAGTACAAGACCGCCTTCGTGCTTACCCACAAGCTGCGCGAAGCAATGGCGCGTGAGCAGATGGGTCGCCAGCTCGACGGCATTGTCGAAATCGACGGCGCCTATTTCGGCGGCTACGTGAAGCCGGAAAACCACAAGGACGACCGCAAGGACCGCCGTCTGGTCGCCAACCGTTCGGGCAAGCGCCAGTGCGTCGTCGTGATGCGCGAGCGCGGCGGTAAGTCGCTTCCCTTCGTCGTCGCCAACGAAGGCGACGCCGTTCCTTACGTCCGCGATCATGTCGCCAACCTTGCCGTTCTCCACGCCGACGAAGGCACCGGCTGGGATGCCCTCCACGCCGGTTGGATGACTGAGCGCGTCAATCACTCGGTCCAGTTCTTCGACAAGGGTGCATGCACCAATCAGGCCGAAAGCTATTTCAGCCGCCTTCGCCGGATGGAAGTCGGCACCCACCACCATATCGCCGGTCCGTACATCGGCGCCTATGCCCGCGAAGCTTCATGGCGCGAAGATAACCGCCGCGTATCGAACGGCGATCAGGCTGCGATGGTAACGGCCGCGGCGATGGCCTCGCGCGTCAGCCGGGACTGGAAGGGCTACTGGCAGCGAACCAACTAAGAACAAGCGCCGAACACCATGGGAATCCGGGACACATAAAGCAGACCTTATATGCGCCTGTGCATAACGTGGTGTGCAAAATATGCTCTAAAATGCCCTCAGAGGGCACAGGAAGCGCGTTAACCAAGCGGAGTACTCCTCTTGGCATTTTTGCGATTGTCGCATCCACAGGGCTTTAAAACCGAAAATTTGGCACTCTCTTGCGACAAGTGCTTGCCTCTAAACCTGAACGGCCCTAAACAGCAAAAGGCCCCGGACGGTGGAAACGTCCGAGGCCTCGAGAGCCCCGCGCTGGTGGCGGGGGATTTGCTATAGCGAGGGGGTTTTATACCCCGGGGATAGCAAGGTCAACTGCCACCACGCGCATCAGAAGCGTTTTAATGGTGGAGTTCGACATGGCTACATACAACGTCACGATCTTGTGCGGCGCGTGCAAGTGCCCAGCGCAAACCGTCGCTAATCCGAAACCTCATGACAAGGTGACCTGTCCCAGGTGCAACCGAAGCGACCGTTTCGATAACGTCCATCGGACGGTGGGCGAGCATGTCCAATATGAGACTGCCCGCGCCCTCAATGAAAGCATGGCCCGCGCCACTCGCGGCAGCCGCTTCGTTAAGTTCAAGCCAAAGCACCTCCCCCAGCGGTCGTTCCGCTGGATTGCCGGCTAGAGCGATATTGAGTTTCTGAGTTTTCATTCGCCCAATCGGAAAGGGGGTGATTTCATTGGCAAACAAGACCCACGAACGTGGACGGGACGCTGGTAGCGGCCAGTTCATTCCCGTCCACGTCGCAGAACGTCGTCCTAAGACGACGGTGGTTGAGACCTATAAGGTCGGCAAGAAGGGACCGAAGAATTAATCGGTCCTAATATGGGTCGCCGGGGCTGCACGGTCCCGGCGACCAATCAGGGACGAATGTTTGCGAGGCAATCCGCTGGCGGTTTTGATGCGGCCTTTTTGCGGTCCACGGACATCGACACGCCTTCGGCCTGACGATACTCGTATCGAGGCATCTTCAGATCAAAGACGACCTTAGGCCGTGCGTTCGCCCCGCTGCTCTTTTTAGACATAATCTGCCTCCAAGGGGTTAAGCTTTCGATCAAAGTGATGCTTCCGTTTTATCCACTTAAAACCTTCGTGTTTCGTTACGACGCAAATGTCGGTTTCACCGCCGACGGTGTCAGCGCCGGGTAGGAAACGCACGTATGCCTTCGTTGTTTCAACCAAGAAATTTGCGAGCGCAATCGCGTCCTGTACAGGCATCGCGGGCGATATCAACGGGGCTCTGGTCCGACTTTCTATGTGGGTCAGCACCGCGTCTAAGTTTTCTGGCAACAATCCAATGTCTAAGAGCGCGTTCGGCAAAAATTGGCTGTAGCCGTTTACGATGCGGTTGATCGCTTCGGGTTGGCCGTCATAGAGGATATCAAATTCGTCCTTCCCCGCGAGGCATTCCGGCTCTGAGCACTCGCCATTCACGATCTGAATGCGCCATATTTCGCCGTGCATTTCCTTCGCGCAATTGCCCGCGATCCAGAACTGAAATTCGCTTTGCGGCTTGTCTTCCAGCTTCTGAAAATGCTCCTCAAAGAAGAACGTCCGCGCACGGTTGGCCACCTGTTCGATGGTGTAGTTTTTCGGGTCGATATGCCATTCGTCGTCTTCCGCGGTGAATCTCGCCCGAAGATCCTTGGCCAGCGTGCTAATGGAGATCGGACCGATGTTCCCCATGCCACACGTCATCGCGGCAATTGGAAGACCCTTGCGCAGGTTGAACACCTTATTGCCGTGGGAATAGACATTGGCGATCAAGGGGCGGCCATCATCCAGCGAGGATTCAATGAGTGATGACGCGCTATCGGCAGCAAACACGATACAGTCGTGTACTTTGACCGCGACGCAAACCGTCATAAATCCCCCTCACCGCCGATGAATCATAGTGTGCCGTTCATGTCAATCACTCGCGACGGCAACTAACGTACCAGCTCCCATTCAAGATATTGACCGCCGCGAGTTTCAACGTTGCGAACCAATGATTGATCGCGACGATCACGAAGGCACGTTGAGACGCGCTTGGTCATCAACCCGAGCAACTTGGGGGTCGCGGTCAATCCGCGCTGTACGATCATCTGAGCGGCAATCTCACGCGACGTAAGCGGCTTGTTCGCAACGCGCATGATCGACAGGACGACGCGGGACATTTCGCCGCGCTTCGACCAGTCGTCGGGCGGGCGGACGAACTTGGGGGCAATGGCGGGAATATCCAGATCGGGCGCGACCAGCTTTATCGCGGCGTCGAGCGTTTCCAGATCGCGCGCCATCTGAGCCAGCGCGTCCTGTGTCCGCGTCATCTCGCCCGCCAGTTCCGCGCGGCGCTTCACCAGCCCTGTCACCATGTAATCTGTCATGGTGCTACATTACGAAAAGTTCACTAGACAGGGCAGATGGTCGTTGGTGCGTTTGCTACATAATGCCGAGCGCCTCGCCGGGATCGAGGTCGGGCAAGATGCCGGGCAGGCACGCCGCCATCAGCGACTTGCCCGCGCCGGGCGGGCCGACCATCAGCAGATTATGCCCGCCCGCCGCGGCGATTTCGAGCGCGCGCTTGGCGACCTCCTGCCCCTTGACCTGCGCGAGGTCGGCCATGCGGCGCGGCTCCTCGACCTCACCGGGGCGCGGCGGGGCGAGCAGTGCGCGGCCCTTGAAATGGTTGAGCAGCGAGAGGAGGTCGGGCGCCGCGAGCACCTCGACATTGCCCGCCCACGCCGCCTCAGGCCCCTGCGCGACGGGGCAGATCAGCCCGCGATCCTGGCTGCCCGCGTGAAGCGCCGCGAGCAGCACCCCGGGCGAGGCGGCGACGCGGCCGTCGAGGCCGAGCTCGCCGACGACCACATAGGCGCCGATCGTTTCGGCATCGATGACGCCCATCGCGCCGAGCAGCGCCAGCGCGATGGGCAGGTCGTAGTGCGATCCCTCCTTGGGCAGGTCGGCGGGCGACAGGTTGACGGTGATGACCTTGGGCGGGAGCGACAGGCCGATCGCGGCGATCGCGGCGCGGACGCGCTCGCGGCTTTCGCCGACCGCCTTGTCGGGCAGGCCGACGACGACGAAGCGCGGCACGCCGGGGGTGATCTGGCACTGCACCTCGACCCCGCGCGCTTCGAGGCCGAGATAGGCGACGGTGGACACGATCGCGACCATGGATATCCCCCAAAGCGGACCCCAAAACGGACGATGTGCCCGGTTTGTTCTCATGCCCTTTTAGGGCAAAGTCGCGCGAAGGCGAGTCTTTTCGGATGTTGGCGAAGGTGCCGCGCAGCGTGACGTTTGGGGCAAGCCCGATTGTCGATTTGACAACATACCGACTGGTCGGTATGGTGATTCTTATGACGACTCAGCCCCCTTGCCTTCCCTCCGCCGCGGGCGATGGCGCTGCGACGGGCAGCCGCACCCCGCGCGGCAGCGCGCGGGCGGCGTTGATCGCGGCGGCACACAGCACGGTGCGCAAGCAGGGCTATGCCGCGACGAGCGTCGACGAGATTTGCGCCGCGGCGGGCGTCACCAAAGGCGCCTTTTTTCACCATTTTGCGTCGAAAGAGGCGCTCGCCGTCGCGGCCGCCGAGGGCTGGACCGAGCGCGCGCGGCCGATGTTCGAGCTGGCGCCGCACACCAGGCTGGACGACCCGCTCGACCGCTTGCTCGGCCATATCGATTTCCGGCTGGCGATGCTCGACGGCCCGACCGAGGATTATACCTGCTTCGTCGGCACGATGGTGCAGGAGGCCTATTCGACCAACGACCGCATCCGCGCCGCGTGCGAGGCGAGCATCAACGCCTATTGCGAGGCGCTCGCCCCCGACATCCAGGCCGCCATGGATGTTTATGGCGCGCCCGAAGATGTCACCGCGATCGGACTCGCTCAGCATGTCCAGTCGGTGCTGCAGGGCGCCTTCGTCCTGGCGAAAACGACGAACGACCCGGCGATTGCGCGCGGCACCGTCACCCATCTGAAGCGTTATGTCCGGATGCTGTTCGGACGCGGAGGCGCGGCATGATGCGACAGGCAATTGCGGCCGCGTGCCGTCCCCGCCGACCGACGCCCCCCACCCCCGAAGGAGAGAGCAGATGCCCCAGATGATTTTCGTGAACCTGCCGGTCACCGACCTTCCCAAGTCGAAAGCCTTTTACGAGGCGGTCGGCGCGGCCAACAACCCGGCCTTCACCGACGAGACCGCCGCGTGCATGGTGGTCGAGGAAGGATCGATCCACGTCATGCTGCTGACGCATGAAAAATGGGCGACCTTCACCTCGAAGGCGATCCCCGACGCCCACACGACCGCGCAGGTGCTGATCTGCGTGTCGGCCGACAGCCGCGAGGCGGTCGACGGCCAGGTCGACAAGGCGATCGCCGCGGGCGGCAAGGCCGACCCGACCCCGACGCAGGATCATGGCTTCATGTACGGCCGCAGCTTCGAGGATCCCGATGGCCATATCTGGGAAGTGATGTGGATGGACCCGGCCGCCATTCCGTTCGGCGCACCCGCCGAAGCCGAAGCCTGACGCAGGATAGGAGAGGAGGAAGATCATGGCCGACGCAGTCCCCTCCAAGGGTCAGACGATCGCCGGCCGCATCTTGGGCGGGCTGGTGATCCTCTTCCTCCTCTTCGACGCCGGCCTGAAGCTGATCGCGCCGCAAATCGCGATCATGCATAGCCCGTCCGGCCTCGGATGGCCGCTCGACGGTCCGACAATGTATCTGCTCGGCCTCCTGCTGCTGATCCCGACGTTGCTCCATATCTGGCGGCCGACCGCGGTCCTCGGCGCGATCCTGATCACCGGCTATCTCGGCGGCGCGATCGCGACGCACGTCCGGATCGGCAGCCCGTTGTTCAGCCACAGCCTGTTCGGGGTCTATCTGGGCCTGATGCTGTGGGGCGGGCTGTGGCTGCGCGACCCGCGCGTCCGCGCGCTGATCCCCTTTGCGAAAGGAGCCGCAGCATGAGCTTCCAGGCCTATGTGGACAATGTCGCGGCCAAGACCGGCAAATCGCCCGAGGATCTGAAGGCGATCGCGATCGAAAAGGGACTCGCCGACGACGAGGGGCTGGCCCCCGGGGTCAAGGCCGGCACGATCATCGACTGGCTGAAGCAGGATTACGACCTCGGCCACGGCCACGCCATGTCGATCGTCGCCTATCTCAAAGGCAAACGGAGCTAGACTCCGTTTTCAACCAAACGACGCGATCAAAGGAGAGGATCATGTCCATCGACTCCAGTGCCAGCATCGAGATCACCGCGCTCGACTGGGTCCCCGATTTCGCGCGCGCCTATGTCCGCGACATTCGCCCGCGCTCGGCGTGCGAGGAGATCGGGCTCGATTATGCCGAGCATCTGATCAGCGCGATCAACCGCCCCGCCGACCATTTCCTGTTCCAGCCCTGGGGCCAGGTGCCCGTGCTGAAGGACGGCGGGATCCGCCTGTTCGAAAGCGGCGCGATCCTGCTCCACCTCGCCGAAAAGGACGCGCGCCTGATGCCGCGCAACGCGCAGGCGCGCGCGCGAGCACGCTCGCCTGGCTGTTCGCCGCCTATAATAGCGTCGAGCCGATGTTTTTCGAGCTGGGCAATGTCGACCTCTTCTCGAAGGACGAGGAGTGGGCGAAATTGCGGCGGCCGAGCCTGATCGACGTCATCCACGGTCGGCTCGGACGCCTCGAGGACAATGAACCGGTCACCATGTGCCTGTGGTTCGACAAGGATGCCGAAGCGGCGGCGAAATTCTATGCCGCGACCTTCCCGAACAGCGAGTTCCACGGCGCCGCGCAGTCCCCGAGCGACTATCCCGACGGCAAGGCGGGCGATGTGCTGACGGTGGAATTCACGGTGATGGGCATTCCCTTCATCGCGATCAACGGCGGGCCGGCGTTCAAGCAGGACGAGGCCTTTTCTATCGTCATCAACACCGACACGCAGGAAGAGACCGACCGTTACTGGAACGCGATCGTGGGTAACGGCGGGTCCGAGAGCATGTGCGGCTGGTGCAAGGACAAATGGGGGGTCAACTGGCAGATCAGCCCGCGCGTGCTGACCCGCGCGATGACCGACCCCGACCGCGCCGCGGCGAAGCGCGCGATGGACGCGATGATGGGCATGAAGAAGATCGACATCGCCGCTATCGAGGCGGCGCTGAGGGGCGACACGGTTGACGCCTGATCGTACGGTCCGCGCCTGGCTGCTCTGCGGCACGCTCGACATCGTCTATGCGGCGGTGTGGAGCGTGCTGGCGGGCGGCAGTGTCGGCGGCATGCTGCGCGGGGTGGCCAAGGGGCCGTTCGGCGACGGGGCGGGCGACTGGGGGATCGGCGGCGCGATCGCCGGGCTTGCAACGCATTATGCGATCATGGGCGCGATGGTCGCTTTCTGGTTCGGGGCGGTGCGCCGCGTGCCGGCCATCGCGAAGCAGCGCTGGTGGCTCAGCGGAACTCTTTATGGTTTCGGCCTTTATCTGGTGATGAACGCGATCGTGCTGCCGCTGCGCTTCGGCGCGCCCTTCCCGCCCCCCGACCTGGTCAAGGGCGTAGTGGCGCTGTTCCCGCACATATTTTTCATCGGCTGGCCGCTGGCCTGGCTGACCCGCAAGGATGTTCGTTGATGCTGATCTTCTATGGCCACCCCTTTTCGAGCTACACATGGAAGGCGCTGATCGCGCTTCACGAAAAGGGCATCGATTTCGACTATCGCAACGTCGATCCCGAATTTCCCGAACACGGCCCCGAACTCAAGGCGCATTGGCCGGTCGGGCAATTCCCGCTGATCGTCCACGACGGAGTGCCCTGGTTCGAATCGTCGATCATCATCGAATATCTCGACCGGCTGGTACCCGAACCGCGGATGATCCCCGAGGATCCCGACGCGGCGCTGAAGGTCCGCTTCTTCGACCGCATCTTCGACCATCATGTGATGGGACAGGGGCAGCATATCGTGAACGACGCGATCCGCGGTCCCGACGGCCATGTCCAATCGATCGTCGATGGCGCGAAGGCAAAGCTCGAGACGATCTACGCCTGGCTCGACAAGGAACTGGCGGGTGGCGGCTGGGCGACGCCCTATGGTTTCACGCTCGCCGATTGCGCCGCGGCGCCGGCGCTCTTCTACGCCGACTGGGTGCACCGGATCGACGAAAGATACGAGAATTTGCGCGGGTACCGCGCGCGATTGCTCGCCCACCCATCGGTGTCGCGGTGCATCGAGGACGCGCGACGCTATCGCCATTATTTCCCGCTGGGGGCGCCGGATCGGGATTGACCGGCGACGGGGCGCCGTCCCGAAACGGCACGGCGGGGCTCTGGTTAATGAACCGCTGACATTGCCGCTTTGCCTTTTGGCAAGCGCCCGCGCGCGAAAGCGGTGGCATGATGTCGGCCGCCGCCCTGCTCCGCACCCTGATCGTCGCGTGCCTCGCGTCGGTGCTGGCGTTCGCGCCGGCGCACGCGCAGCAGGTCGTGACGACGACGGTGTCCTGGACCTACACGACGGGCGGCGATGTCTTCGACGATGGCGACTTTGCCGACGAAGGCGATGTCATCGACGAGGATGCGGCGTTGCTCGACGACGAAGGGCTTGCCGCCGACGCGGGCGCCGACGATTTTGGGCGCGCGACGCGGCGCTATGCGCCATCGGCACACCTCGCAACGCCCGGACGCGCGCAGGCCAAGTTCGGACCTTTTTCGGTGATCGACGCGACCACGGTGCGCATGGCGGGCGATGTCGATAGCACGACGCCGCGCCAGTTCGCCGCGATGCTCGCCGCCTTTCCGACGCTGAAGCGGATCGAGATGGTCGATTGCCCCGGCAGCCTCGACGAAGCCGCGAACCTTATCCTGGCCCGCGCGATCCGCCGGGCGGGCATGGAAACGGTGGTACCGCGCGGCGGGTCGGTACGCTCGGGCGCGGTCGAATTGTGGATGGCGGGGGTCAAGCGCAGCGCCGCCCCCGATGCCGAATTCGGCGTCCACAGCTGGGCCGACGAATATGGCCGCGAGGCGCGCGACTATCCCGCCAACGACCCGGTGCACGCCGAATATCTGGGCTATTATCATGAGATGGGGCTCGACGATGCGAAGGCGCGCGCCTTTTACGCGATGACCAACGCGACGCCGTTCGACGATGTCACCTATCTGACGCGCGACGACATGGCGCGCTATGTGACGCTGAACTGATTTAGCCTTGTAACACGGCTGGGCCTTCCCCACATCGGCCCGCATGGCAAAGCGCAGCCTTTACCAGCGATTGCGGTCGACCGCGCAGGTGCGGCTGGCGCTGTTCGTGCTCGGGTGCCTGTTCATGCTGCTTGCGCCGTTGCTCGGGCCGCTGCCCGGTCCGGGCTTCATCATCCTCTTTCCGCTCGGCCTGGCGCTCGCCTTGCAGAACAGCGCCTGGGCGAAGCGCATCTATGTGCGCTTCAAGCGGCGGCACCCCCGCTATGCCGGCTGGACCGACCGGCTGATGCGGCGGACGAGCGCGGCGCGAAAGCGCGAGCGCGAGGCGCTGGAGGCGAGCGTCAATGCGAAAGCCGCGGAACGGCGCCCAAATGACGATTGATCGCTGAATGCGACCGGGGCCGATTGACTTTCGCCCGAATCCTGCTTATTCGCGCCCCCATCAGTGGCCGCCCACGTTTGGCGGCCCTTTTCTGTTAGAGCCTATTGAGCGAATTAGGGACAACCGCGATGAAGCGTACCTTTCAACCGAGCAACCTCGTGCGCGCCCGTCGCCACGGTTTCCGCGCCCGCAAGGCAACGGTTGGCGGCCGCAAGGTTCTGGCCAATCGCCGCGCCCAGGGCCGCAAGAAGCTGTCGGCCTGACCGCAGCCCGCGTGTCGGCTGGCCCGATGCGCACGCTTAGCAAACGCAGCGAATTCCTGGCCGCCAACCGCGGCCTGCGCTTTCCCATGCCCGGGTTCGTTTTGCTTGTGCATCCGCGCGGCGACGCGGATGCCGGAATCGGCATCGGTTACACCGTCAGCAAGAAGGTCGGCAACGCCGTCACCCGCAACCGGATGAAGCGCCGGCTGCGCGCGCTGTGCCGTGCAGTGCTGCCCGTCGCGGGAATCGCCGGCGCCGACCATGTGCTGATCGGGCGCCCCGGCGGCAACGACATCGTCTTTGCCGAGCTTGGCGAGCAGCTGGCGGGCGCCCTTGCTCGCGCCGCGAAGAAGCTGGCGAAACAGGCCGCGGTGGAAGCGCCCGCCGCATGATCGCCAAGCTGATGATCCTGATCGCGCGCGGCTGGCAGATGGGTCCGTCGCGCATCCTGCCCCCCACCTGTCGTTATGCCCCGTCATGCAGCGCCTATGCGATCGAGGCGGTGCAGAAATATGGCGCGATCAAGGGTGGCTGGATCGCGACAAAGCGGCTATTGCGCTGCCATCCTTGGGGCGGCCATGGCTACGACCCGGTTCCGTGACACCGCATTTCCCCGACATCAGACGATAAGAGAGACCGAAGAGCGTGGACGACAAGCGTAACTGGATCACGGCATTATTGCTGTCGGCGGCCATCCTGCTGAGCTGGAGTTTCATCTCCAACCGCTTTTTCCCGACCCCGGACAAGCCCGATGTGACCAAGACGGTCGCGGGCACCACGGCGGCGGCCGCGCCCGCCGCAGGCAGCGCCGAACCCGCGCTGCCCGGCCAACCCCCCGCGCCGGTCGCCGCCGCCCCCGAAACGACGACGCTGCGCCCGATCGAAACGGTGCTTGCCGAGGGGCAGCGCGTGCGAATCGAAACGCCGAAGCTGGCGGGGTCGATCAACCTGGTCGGCGCACGCATCGACGACATCACGCTCACCAAATATCGCCAGACGATCCGGAAGGATTCGCCGCCGGTTCGCCTGTTCGCGCCCGCGGGCACCAAAGCCGCCTATTTCGCGAGCCCGGTGTGGTCGGGCCAGGGCGTCGCGGTGCCCGGCGCGACGACGGTCTGGACCGCAAGCGGTGCCAAGCTGACCCCGACGACCCCGGTGACGCTGAGCTGGGCGAATGGCGCGGGCCAGACGTTCCGCATCGTCTATAGCATCGACAACGACTATCTGATCACCGCCAAGCAGACCGTCGCCAACAGCGGCACTGCCCCGGTGCAGGTGCGCAGCGGCGCCTATATCGACCGCACCGGCAAGCCGACCGACCCGCACGAGCAGGACAGCTGGACGATCCATGTCGGTCCGACCGGCTATCTCGATGCCAAGTCGAACTTCACCAATTATGACGAGGTCGCGGAGGCATCGGGCGAGACCCTGTCTTATATGGCGGCGGGCTGGCTCGGCTTTACCGACAAATATTGGCTGGCCGCGGTCATCCCCGCGAGCGGGGAAAAAGTGTCGGCGGCGTTCAACGCGCTGCCGGGCGAGCGCTATCGCGCCGCCTTTGCCGGCAACCAGGTGCAGGTCGCGCCGGGCCGCCAGGTGACGACGACGAGCCGCATCTTCGCCGGCGCCAAGGAAGTCCGCACGCTGTCGGCCTATCAGAACGACCAGGGTATCACCCGCCTGTCGAACGCGATCGATTGGGGCTGGTTCGAATTTTTCGAGGTGCCGATCTTCAAACTGCTCGACTGGCTGTTCAAGCAGGTCGGCAATTTCGGCGTCGCGATCATGGCGCTGACCCTGATCATCCGCCTGCTGATGTTCCCGATCGCGCAGCGCCAGTTCCATTCGATGGCGCAGATGCGCATCGTCCAGCCGAAGATGAAGGCGCTGCAGGAAAAATATAAGGACGACAAGCCGAAGCAGCAGCAGGAGCTGATGAAGCTCTACAAGGACGAGAAGATCAATCCGCTGGCCGGCTGTCTGCCGATCCTGATCCAGATCCCGATCTTCTATGCCTTGTACAAGGTGCTGATGCTGACGATCGAAATGCGGCACCAGCCGTTCATCCTGTGGATCAAGGATCTGTCGGCGCCCGATCCGTTGCACATACTGAACCTGTTCGGGCTGCTGCCCTTCACCCCGCCGTCGATCCTGGGGATCGGCGTGATGGCGGTGATCCTGGGCATCACCATGTGGTTGCAGTTCCGCCTGAACCCGCCGCCGGCCGACCCGGTGCAGGCGCAGGTGTTCAAGATCATGCCGTGGATGTTCATGTTCATCATGGCGCCCTTCGCCGCGGGCCTGCTGCTCTACTGGATCACCAACAACTGCCTGTCGATCGCGCAGCAGCAGTGGATGTACCGCAAGTTCCCGGCGCTGAGGACGGCAGCGGCGAAGTGAGCGACGTTGGTTCTGGAATGGGCGAGCCTGCACCGGGCGCCGACCCCGAGCGCCCCGAACGCGCGCGCAAGCTGTTTTCGGGGCCGATCGCGTTCCTGAAATCCGCGCCGGCGCTGGAGCATCTGCCCGCGCCGGGCGCGCCCGAGATCGCGTTCGCGGGCCGGTCGAACGTCGGCAAATCGTCGCTGCTCAACGCGCTGACCAACCGCAACAGCCTGGCGCGCACCTCGGTGACGCCGGGGCGGACGCAGGAGCTCAATTATTTCGACGTCGGATCGCCTTTGGTGTTCCGGCTGGTCGATATGCCGGGCTATGGTTTCGCCAAGGCGCCGAAGGATGTCGTCAAGAAGTGGCGTTTCCTGATCAACGATTATCTGCGCGGGCGGCAGGTGCTGAAGCGCACGCTGGTGCTGATCGACAGCCGCCACGGGATCAAGGACGTCGACCGCGACGTGCTCGAAATGCTCGACACCGCGGCGGTGAGTTACCGCATCGTGCTGACCAAGGCCGACAAGGTGAAGGCGACCGAACTGGCGAAAGTGTTGGCCGAGACCGAAGTCGAGGCGCGCAAGCATCCCGCCGCGCATCCCGAAGTGATCGTGACGAGCAGCGAAAAGGGCATGGGGATTGCGGAGCTGCGTACCGCGGTGCTGGAGGCGGTCGAGGTATAATATCTCCCCTCCTGCTTGCGGGAGGGGTCGGGGGAGGGCATGTACCGACCCGACCGTGGCCTTACAGGCCCTCCCCTAGCCCCTCCCGCAAGCGGGAGGGGAATCCGGAGATCGCATGAAACTGTTTATCGGCAATAAGGCGTACTCGAGTTGGAGCCTGCGCGGCTGGCTGGCGGCCAAGCATAGCGGGCTGCCCTTCGAGGAGGTCACCGTCCCGCTGTATGACGAGGATTGGTCGAACCGCCGCGAGGGCGACGAGTTCGCGCCGTCGGGGGGCAAGGTGCCGATATTGTGGGACGGCGAGGATATCGTCGTCTGGGATAGCCTCGCGATCATCGACTATCTCAACGAAAAGACCGGCGGGACGCGCGGCTTTTGGCCCGAGGACATGGCGGCGCGCGCGATGGCGCGGTCGATGGCCGCCGAGATGCACAGCAGTTTCGCGGCGCTGCGCCGCAACCACAGCATGAACATCCGCCGCATCTATCCCGCCGCCGAACTGCTGCCCGAGGTGCAGGCCGATGTCGTGCGCATCCTGCAGATCTGGGCCGAGGCGCGCGCCCGTTTCGGCGGCGAGGGCGACTATCTGTTCGGCGACTGGTCGGCGGCGGACATCATGTTCGCGCCGGTGGTGACGCGCTTCGTCACCTATTCGATTCCCCTGCCGCGCTTTGCCGTCCCCTATTGCCAGAGGGTGATCAGCCATCCGTGCATGCAGGAATGGATCGGCGGCGCGCAGGCCGAGGATTGGGTGATCGAGAAATTCGAGGGGCCGACCGCCGACTGAGATGGCGCGGCGATGAACGGGGCGTTCAGCGCGCGATGGGACGGCGGCGCTAGAAGGACGGCATGAAGAAGATTCTCCTCGCCTCCGCCCTTGCGCTCGGCGCGGCCGTGGTTGCCGCCGCGGCGGCGCCCGCATCCGACTGGGAAATCGGGCCGGTCATTCGCGGCAAGAATTATTCGGTCGGCATGCCGCCCGCGCCGCGGGCCGAGCGCGGCGGCTGGTCGTTCGACTTTCCCGTCGGCAGCAAGGCCGCGGGGCATGTCCATTATGTGACCTTTCGCCCCGAATCGCTGGCGGGCAAGTCGCGGATCGTGGTGCGCTACCGCGTCGATGCGCGGGCGGGCACGCGCTTCGTGCCGCAGGCGAACCCCGATCGCGCGGGCACCGTCTCACTCTATCTCCAGCGGCGCGGCGACAACTGGAATGCACGCGGGAATTATCAATATTATCGCTGGTACGCCCCCGCCGCGACGGTACGCGAACTGGCGCCGGGCGTCGGCGAGATCAGCGTGGACCTCGACGATCCGCAGTGGATTTCGGTGCTGGGTCGGCCCGCGGCGAACAGCCCCGAAGCGCTCGAAGACGCGCTGGCCGATGTCGAACGGGTCGGGCTGGTGTTCGGATCGTCGAACGCGCGCGGCCACGGCGTCTATGCGACCGCGCCGGCGAAATTCGTGCTGACGGGTTTTCGGATCGAGTAATCCTTCGTCATTGCGAGCGAAGCGAAGCAATCTCCAGCCACCAGTCTCGCGCAAAGTCGGGGCTGGAGATTGCCGCGTCGCCTTCGGCTCCTCGCAATGACACGGTTCAGGGAATCCGTTTGGCCGGATAGGGCGTGCCGTCCTTGTGGAAATAGCCGTCGGGCGTGAACAGCATGTCGATGTCCGAATAGCCGCCGCCGGTGTCATATTTCTTGCCGCCGCCGAGCGCGACGAGGATGCAGTCGACATCGCTCTCGTTGATCAGGTGATGGCCGTTGGTGCTGCCCTTGGGCCACACCGCGATATCGCCAGGGCGCATCGGATATCGTCCATCATCCTCGACGAGTATCGCCTCGCCCGCGATCAGGACCACCATCTCGTCCTCGCCGTCGTGCCAGTGGCGCTGCGACGACATCGCACCGGGCTTGAGCGTGACATGCGTTGCGGCAAAATCGCTGAGACCCGTGACGGGGGCGAGGCGGCGGTACCAGCGCCCCTCTACCGCCGTATTATAGGGCGCGGGATAGCCGGTCGCGTTGGTTTGCGGGATGGCGTCGAGATCGAGCTTGGGCATGGCGCGGTCCTCTTGCGGCGCGTGTCGAGGCGCCGTCGTGTCGATTGTTTCGCACAAAGCCGCGAAGCCACAAAGGGGGATGCTCATGCATGATGGCAGGCCGGTCCCGCGAAGCGCTTTCAAATGATTGCCTGCGGCGGCAAGCCAACCGGGCGACCGGGCGCGGCCTCTTCGTGGCTTTGTGGCTTTGTGCGAAATATTTCTCCATCTCGACTAAGCACCGCGCCAGAGCGTATGGCGCGACCATGAGCACCGACCCCGTGGACCTCGCCAAGGCGCTGATCGCCGCCCCATCCGTCACCCCCGCTACGGGCGCGGTATTCGATGTGCTCGAGGCGGCGCTCACCCCGCTCGGCTTCACCGTCGAGCGTTTCATCGACGGAATCGAGCCCGACGGGCCGGTCGAGAATCTGCTCGCGGTGCGCACCGGCAAGGGGCCGAGGCATTTCGGTTTCGCGGGGCATCTCGACGTCGTGCCGCCGGGGGTGGGCTGGACGGGCGATGCCTTTGCCCCCGAGGTCCGCGGCGAGCTGCTTTATGGCCGCGGGGCGGTCGACATGAAGGGGTCGATCGCGGCCTTCGTCGCGGCGGCGGCGGCGACCCCCGTCGAGGCGGGAACGATCAGCCTGATCATCACCGGCGACGAGGAAGGCCCGGCAATTTTCGGCACCCGCGCGCTGATGGAGCATATGGCGGGGCGCGGGGTACAGCCCGACATGATCGTCGTCGGCGAGCCCACGTCGGTCAACAAGCTGGGCGACATGGTGAAGATCGGGCGGCGCGGGTCGGTCAATATCTGGATCGACGTGCCGGGGACGCAGGGGCATGTCGCTTACCCGCACCTTGCCGACAATCCGATCCCCAAGCTGGTCCGGATCATGGCGGCGATCGACGCGGTGGTGCTGGACACCGGCAACGACTGGTTCCAGCCGTCGAACATCGAATTCACCGACATCGAGGTCGGCAATGGCGCGACCAACGTCATCCCGGCGTCGGCGCGCGCGCGATTGTCGATCCGTTTCAACGACCAGCACAAGGGCGCCGAACTGGTCGCGATGATCGAGCGGATCGCGCATGGCGTCGAGCCCGCCGCCAAGGTGCTGGGCAAGATATCGGGCGAAGCCTTCCTGACCCCGCCGGGCGATTTGTCAGGGCTGGTCGCCGAGGCGATCCATGCCGAGACCGATATCATGCCCGAAATGTCGACGACGGGCGGCACGTCCGACGCGCGCTTCCTGCACGCCTTGTGCCCGGTGGTCGAATTCGGGCTGACCAATGCGACGATGCACAAGCTCGACGAGGCGGTCGCGGTTGCGGATGTGCACAAGCTGGCGGCGATCTATCGCGGGATATTGGTGCGGGCGCTGGCGGGCTGAGATTTTTCGCGCGAAGACGCGAAGACGCCAAGAAAAGGAAAAAGATGGACTCGCACAAAGGCACGAAGGCACAAAGGGGTGCCGTGCCGGAAGGCTGGCGCGTCGCCGCAGGCGAATAGGATAATGCGCTGCGCGCAATCCTGAAGCGCCGCCGCCGGTCTCTTCCCTCTTTGTGCCTTCGTGCCTTCGTGCGAGACATTTTTGCGCGTCTTCGCGTCTTTGCGCGAAACCCTATTCCTCGCGCCCCCGACGCAAGATCACATAGACCGCCCCTGCCCCGCCATGGCTGATATGCGCGGGGCGGAGCGCGACGATGTGGTCGGCATAGGGCGAATAGGCGAGCCAGTCGGGGAGCGAGGCGCGGATCGCGCCGCGCGGACGGGGGTCGCCGTGCATCGTCGGGAGCCGGTCGGCGCCGGGGCGGAGGCGGCCCGCGACGACAAGCAGCACGCGCGCGCCGCGGATCAGCGCGCGATGGATGCTCTCGTCGAGCAAGGCCTGCGCCGAGGCCAGCGTGTGACCATGAAGATCGATGCTCATGTCGGGGCGGACGAGCCCCTTGCGTAGGCGGCGGTCCCAATGGCCGTCGAGCGTCGCATTGCCGTGCGTGCGGCGCGGCGGCGGCAGCGGTGACGGCGCCAAGGACGGACGCGCGGCGGCGGGAGGCGCGGCGAGGCGCGGCTGCGGCCTGGGCGGTTTGATCGTCGGCGGCGCGGCAATGGGCGCGAGCGGGGCGGGCGCCCTGGCGAGCGGCTTTACCGTCGCCGCGACCCTTTTCCAGAGCGCGGCTTCGTCGGGATCGAGGCGCCGCGGCATCGCGCGATCAGCGGATGAGCCGCGCGATGCTGGTGCGCGGCAGCAGCAGCAGCGCCGAGCCGCGCCCCGCCATGCCGCCGGCGATCGCGCGCGCGTCGTTGCCCGCGCCCCAGAAGCTGTCGAAGCGGTTGGCGCCGCGGATCGCGCCGCCGGTGTCCTGCGCGATCCACAGCCCATTGGGTTCGGCGCGGTCGAGCGACAGGAATACGGGGGCGCCCAAGGGCACATATTTGGGATCGGCGGCGACGCTGGCGCGGCTGGTGACGGGCACACCCAGAGCGCCGAGCGGGCCGGGGCCGGTGATCTCGCGGAAAAAGACCCAGCTGGGATTCTCGTTCATCACCGCGGCGCCGCGCACCGGGTCGGCGCGCAGATAATCGAGGATGCCCTGCATCGAGGTCTGGCCGGCTTTGAGTTCGCCGCGGTCGGCGAGCAATTTGCCGATGCCGACATAGTCGCGGCCGTTCTGCGTATCGTAACCGATACGCATCACCTCGCCGTCGGGCAGGCGCAGGCGGCCCGAGCCCTGGATCTGGAGGAAGAAGAATTCGGCGGCGTCGGCGGCCCAGGCGATTTCGAGTCCGCGCCCTTCGAGCGCGCCGCGTTCGATCGTGGCGCGGTCATAATAGCGCACCAGATTGCTGCCCTCGACGCGGCCGCGGATCTTCTTGCCCTTCAGCTCGTCGGAAAATTGGCCGAGGTCGACATCGACGAGATCGGCGGGCCGGCGGTAGACGGGGACGTCGTAACCCGCGCGCTTGGTCCGCGATCCGGCGATTTCGGGTTCATAATAGCCGGTGACGAAGGCGGTGCCCGCGCCGACCTGCACCGTGCCGAAATAGCGGGTGAAGAAGGCGGCGGCATCGCTGTCGCGCCAGTTTTTCGCGGCGGTGCAGCTGTCGGCCCAGTCGGCATTCTGGGTCAGGCCGCTGGTGTCGGCGCGGCGGGTGACCGAGGGGCAGCTGAGCCGGAAGGCGGCGAGCGCGGCGCTCGCCTGCGACGCCGAAACGCCGAGGTCGGCGAATTCGGGACCCGCGACGACCCCGGCTTCGGCGGCGGTCGTCGCGCTCGCGGGCACCGCCGGCGCGGCGAGCACCGGATTGGGGGTCGCGGGAATCGGCTTCGCCGCGACCGAGCCGCTTTCGGAGGGGCGCGGGGTATAGGGGCGCGTCGAACCCGAGGGGGTCGGCGTCGGGGCGGGGGTCTGCGCAGGGGTCGGGCGCGGCGCGGTTTCGACGCGGCCGCCACCTGCATCGGGAATCACCGACGAACAGGCCGACAGCGCGGGCGTGAGGGCAAAGAGGGCGAATCCCAGCGCCCGGGTGGAGACGGGGCCGGGCATCGGGATCAGGCGACGTCGGCTTCGTCGAGCAGCCAGTTGGGATCGTTGCTGCCGATCGCGCGGCGGAAGGTCCACAGATCGTTGGTCTCGCGCGCGTCGATCATCGACCCCGCGATCATATTGCCCTCGCCGTCGCGGGTGATCGCGCTGATGTCGGCACGGTAGCGCACGGTGATCCGCGCTTCGCCGCCCGCCAGTTCGACGTCGGTGATCTTCGAAGAATCGATGCGAACGAGGCGGTTGTCGAGCCGTTCGCCGCGCGCTTCGCGCGCCGCGATCGCTTCGACGAAGCCGTCATAGCTGTCCTGATCGCAGAGATCGCGCAGCGTGTCGCGATCGCCCGCCCAGAAGGCTTCGAGGATCATCCGGTACGCGGCCTCCGCCCCTTCCATGAAGCGACCGGCGTCGAAGCTGCGATCGGTCGCGAGCAGGGCGCGCAGGCCCGCTTCGGCGCCGGATTCGTAAACGAGGCCCGAGGTATCGGCGGCCCCGCCCTGCGGCGCCGGAGCTTCGTCGTCGAGGCGGACCGGTGCGGGGGCGGCGCGATCGTCGCGGCGCGGTAGCACGGGTTCCTGTTCATGCCCCGTGCGCTTGCCGAGCACCGAATAGAGCCGCATGCCGAGGAAGGCGGCGATCATGGCGAGCAGGACGATCGAAATGGCTGTCACGGGCTGAAGTCCAATATGGTTCTTGTGAATAGTTCGGACCGATACATAGGCTATCGGCGGCCATGTTTCAAATCACCATGGCCGCAGCCAGCGGGCAGGTCAACGCTGGCGCAACGCGGGATCGGCCGATCGGGTTGCCGGATACGGCCATTGTGCCGCCCGTCCGCCGCTGCTAAGCGCCGCCGCAACCGCTCGCGGAGGTCCGGTCGTCCGATCGCGACGCCGCGGGAGACTTTATCAGACGACAGGGAAAGCAAGACCGACATGGCCGACGAAACGACGCCCGAATTCACCCCCGAAACGCTGCCCAACGGCGAAGACAACAGCCCGGCGATCGGCCTGATCTCGCAATATGTGAAGGATTTGTCGTTCGAAAACCCGAACGCGCCGGCCATCTATCAGGTCCAGGACGCGCCGCAGATCGACGTGCAGTTCAACATCGGCGCCGACCAGGTCGGCGACGGCCTGTTTGAAGTCGCGCTGAAGGTCGACATCACCTCGAAGGCGGGCGAGCTGACCGCGTTCGTCGTCGAGCTGAAATATGCCGGCCTGTTCGGGGTGCGCAATGTGCCCGACGACCAGTTGCAGCCTTTCTTCCTGGCCGAAGCGCCGCGCATCCTGTTCCCCTTCGCGCGCCGCATCGTCGCCGACGTCGTGCGCGACGGCGGTTTCCCGCCGCTGCTGCTCGAGCCGATCGATTTCATGGGCCTGTTCCAGCAGCAGCTGCAGGCGCGCGACGCCGAGCAGGCGGGCGACGTCCTGGTCGGCCAGGCCTGATCGACATAATGGGGGCGGGCTGACGGGGTGAGCAGCCTGGTCAAGAGCGTCGGGACGATCGGCGGTCTGACGATGGTCAGCCGCCTGTTCGGTTTCGCGCGCGACATGCTGCTGGCCCGCGTGCTCGGCGCGGGGCTGGCGGCCGACGCCTTCCAGCTCGCCTTCACCCTGCCCAACACCTTTCGCCGGCTGTTCGCCGAGGGCGCCTTTTCGGTCGCCTTCGTGCCGATGTACAGCCGCGCGCTGCATGGCGCCGACGACCTTGGGGGCGGCGAGGAAGCCGCCGCGAAATTCGCCGACGATGTGCTCGGCATCTTCCTGTGGGTGCTGCTGGTCTTCTCCGCCATCGCGATGATCGCGATGCCCGGCATCGTGTGGATCCTCGCGCGCGAATATCAAGCGGTGCCGGGCAAGTTCGAGCTCGCGGTGTTTTTGAGCCGCATCACCTTTCCCTATCTGGGGCTGGTCAGTCTGGTCGCGATGCTGTCGGGGCTGCTCAATGCGCGCTCGCGCTTCGCGCCGGGCGCGGCGGCGCCGGTGCTGCTCAACATCGTGCTGATCACCGGCATATTGATCGGCGCCGAAATACGCGGCGACCATGGCGACG
The DNA here is from genome assembly GCA_016793775.1 of Sphingopyxis sp. Taxonomy (GTDB): domain Bacteria; phylum Pseudomonadota; class Alphaproteobacteria; order Sphingomonadales; family Sphingomonadaceae; genus Sphingopyxis. The sequence continues at coordinate 24,326 of JAEULK010000011.1, forward strand.
ACCGCATCGTCGCGCTGGCGCTGGCGATCTCGGTCGCGGCGGCGGGGGTGGTGCAGCTTGCCTATCTATGGTGGTCGGTGCGGCGCGCGGGGCTGAAGCTGCACATCCGCCTGCCCAAGGTCACGCCCGAGGTGAAGAAGCTGGGCCTGCTGATCCTGCCCGCGACCTTCGGCGCCGGGATTTACCAGATCAGCCAGTTCGTCGACACCTTCTTCGCCACGAGCCTGCCGCAGGGGTCGCTGACCCTGCTCAAGCTCGCCGACCGGCTGAACCAGCTGCCGCTCGGTATCGTCGGCATCGCGCTCGGCACCGCGATCCTGCCGATGCTGGCGCGCCATATCCACAGCGACGACGGCGCCGAGGCGCAAAGGTTGCAGGCCAATGCGTTCGAGATCGCGACCCTGCTGACGCTGCCCGCCGCCGCCGCGCTGGCGATCTGCGCGCCCGCCTTTACCGCCGCCTTTTTCGTCGGGGGCAAGTTTACCGCCGCCGACGGGGCGCTGATGGCGCAGATCGTCGTCGCGCTGGTCGCGGGCCTGCCCGCCTACGTCATCGTGAAAATCCTGAATCCCGGCTTTTTCGCGCGCGAGGATACGCGCACCCCGGTGTGGACCGCGCTTGCCTCGCTGATCGTCAATGTGGCGATCAACCTCTATGTCGTCGAACGCTATGGCATCGTCGGTCTGGCCGGGGCGACCGCGGTGTCGGCCTCGATCAACTGCCTCTTGCTCTATATCATCCTGCACCGGCGCGGCTGGTTCCATTTCACCGCCAAGCTGGGCGGACGCATCCTGCGCCAGATCGTCGCGGTCGCCGCGATGGCGGGGATGCTGTGGTGGCTGATGCCGCAGATGGCGGCCTATTATGCGGGATCGGTGATCGAGCGGATCGCCTCGCTCGGCGCACTGTGCGCGGCCGGCGGCGCGGTGTTCTTCGCCGCCGCTTTCCTCGTCGGTGCGCTTGACAAGGATCTGATCGCCATGCTGACGCGGCGGCGCGCCAAACCGGCGCCAACAGAGGAATAGATCATGCGGACCTTGTCGGGCATCCAGCCCACCGGAAATTTGCACCTGGGCAATTATCTGGGTGCGATCCGCAACTGGGTGCGCATGCAGGACGAGATGGAGGGCGAGAAGCTCTATTTCCTCGCCGACCTGCACGCGATCACCGTCTATAACGACCCCGCCGAGCTGACCGCGAACACGCGCGAGATGGCGGCGGCGCTGATGGCGGCGGGGATCGACCCCGCCCGCTCGATCCTGTTCAACCAGGCGCGCGTGCCCGCGCATGCCGAACTCGCCTGGCTCTTGTTCTGCACCGCGCGGATCGGCTGGCTGAACCGGATGACCCAGTTCAAGGAAAAGTCGGGCAAGAACCGCGAGGGCGCGAGCGTCGGCCTCTATGCCTATCCCGTGCTGCAGGCGGCCGACGTGCTGCTGTACCAGACGACGCATGTTCCCGTCGGCGACGACCAGAAACAGCATCTCGAGCTGGCGCGCGATATCGCGACCAAGTTCAACCTCGACACCGGGACCGAGACCTTCGCTTTGCCGGAACCGACGATCCCGCCGGCGGCGGCGCGGATCATGAGCCTGCGCGACGGGTCGGCAAAAATGTCGAAATCGGACCCGAGCGATGCGAGCCGGATCAACCTGATCGACGATGCCGACACGATCATGGCCAAGATCCGCAAGGCGAAGACCGACGCCGAACCGCTGCCGTCCGAGGCGGCGGGGCTGGAAGGGCGGGCCGAGGCGAAGAATTTGGTGTCGATCTATGCCGCGATGGCCGACGAGAGCGTCGATGCGGTGCTGGCGCGCTTTGGCGGACAGGGTTTCGGCGCGTTCAAGCCCGCGCTCGGCGAGTTGCTGGTCGAGACGCTGACCCCCATCGCGACGCGGCTGAATGCGCTCAAGGCCGACACCGCGGCGATCGACGCTGCGCTCGAGGATGGCGCCGCGCGCGCCAAGGCACTGGCGCAGCCGACGCTCGACGCCGCTTATGCCGCGCTGGGGCTGTGCCGCTGAAAGTCGATGGGCCGAGCGGCGAATCGGCTTGCGCACCTGTGGGGGTGCGATATGCTCGCCCCATGCGGGGGCTGTGGGGGATATTGGTCGCGCTGAGCGCATTGCTGCCGGGGGCGACTCCGGCGCGCGCGGGCGACCGCGTCCAGGACGCCTATTATTATGCCCGCGGCTGCGAGGACGGCCGCGCCGATGCCTGTTCGAGCCTGGGCTGGATGTTCGAGAATGGCGACGGCGTCAGCCGCGATTATGGGCAATCGGCGCGGCTCTATGCGCGCGGCTGCGAACTGGCCGACACCTATAGCTGCTATAATCTCGCCAATCTCTACCTCGACGGGCGCGGGGTGAAGCGCAGCCCGTCGGCGTTCATGATGATGCAGCGCCAGGCATGCGAAAAGGGTCTGGCCGACGGATGCACCAGCTATGGCTATGCGCTGGCCGAGGGTGTCGGGGTGAGCGTCGACGAGGTGGCGGCGGCCAAATATTTCACCATCGCCTGCAACAGGAAGAATGCGGTCGGATGCCGCAACCTCGGCATGCTCGCCTATAACGGACGCGGTCGACCGGTCGATTATGCCGCGGCGTGGAAATATTGGCGGCTCGGCTGCGCGGGCAACAATGCCGACGCGTGCAACGACATGGGGGTCGCCTATGAGCGCGGCCATGGCGTCGCGGCGAGCCGGACGCTGGCGCTGCAGATGTACGACAAGGCCTGCAATATGGGCGACAGCCTGGCGTGCGGCAACGCCCGCAGCCTGCGCGCGCCGCCGGTGACCTATTCGGGGGGTTATGATTCGGGCTATCGCGGCAGCGGGCCCGAGCCCGTCGATCTGCGCGATTATGAGCGCCCGCCGACGCCGAGCCCGCCGCTGCCGCCACCGATACCGGTGACGCCGATCGGCGGCTGGAACGGGCTGTACGGATGCGGACCCGCATGTTGATGCCAAGGGGGACCAGGATGAAGCGGTGGATGATGGCGGCGATACCGGTCGCGGCGCTGGCGGCGATGGTGCCGGGCGGCGGCGCCGCGGCGGCCGAATGCAAGGGCGTCAAGCTGCCCGACGGATCGACCGAGCAATATTGCAAGGATCCCGCCGGCAAATGGGTGCCCGCCGCCTCTCTGTCCCGCGCGTTGCTGCCCGCCAAGGCCGAGGCGCAATATGATGGGACCTATGTGCTGACCGTGTCGAAACCGCAGCGCCGCAAATCGAAGATCACGCTGGGCGATCTGATCGCCAGCGCCGCGGAAAAGGGCGATCGGTATGAGGGCGCGATGACGATGAAGCTGGTCATCAACGGCGCCTCGGTGACCGGGCAGGTGTCGGGCACCGGCGGCATCAGCACGCTGCGCGTGTCGGGGCTGGTCCAGAACGGCCGCTGCCGCCTGATCGACGACCGCAACATGTTCGTTTACGAAGGCGCGTGCAACGCCGAGGGGTTCAGCGGCACGGTGAACAGCACGTCGAACAGCCGGACGGTGCAGAAGGCCGACTTCGCCCTGACCCTATCGAGCCTGGTCGATGTCGTCGCGCGCGACGCGCAGGCGCAGCAGGCGGGCGCCGAGCTGGCGGCGAAGCGCGCGCAGCTGAAGGCACAGTGCGACGCCGGCAAGATCACCGCCTGCGTCGAGATGGACCAATTGCGCTGAAGCGGCGAACCCCTGTTCGGTCCGCGTTATTCTTGTTTTTCCGGGCCGCGCCCCCATATCGGGACATGGAACCGCCGTGCGATGAAGCGAGTTCAACCAAGGTTAAGTCGCTTTGGCATAGTCATGTTATAAAGAGCGGCCTTTGCGTGCACGACTCACGGAGCCAAGATGATGATGAACAAGACCTCTATTCGCCGGTTGAGCCTCGCAGCACTGACCGCCGCGACGCTGGCGATCACCGGCTGCGCCACCCCCTTCAAGGCCGATGTGGCGCGCTTCCAGACCCAGCTGCCCGCGCCGCAGGGCCAGAGCTTCGTCGTCGAGGCGGGCAATCCGCAGCTCGCCGGCGGGATCGAGTTCGGCCAATATGCGAGCCTGGTCGCGGGCGAGCTGACGCGCTTCGGCTATCGCCCCGCGGCGCCGGGCGAACGCGCCGACATGGTCGTGCGCATGGCCTATGACGTCGACAAAGGCCGCGAGCGCGTGCGCAGCACCGGTTTCGGCGACCCCTGGTACGGCGGCTATTATGGCCGCGGTTTCCATGGCCCGCCGGTGATCGTGCGCGGCCACGGCGGTCGCCGCTTCGTCTATGGCTATCGCGATCCCTTCCTTTGGGGCGGCTTCGGCCCGGGCTTCGGCGGCTATAACGATGTCCAGAGCTTCACCGTCTATACCAGCGGCCTCGACCTGCAAATCAGCCGCGCTTCGGACGGCTACCGCCTGTTCGAAGGCCGCGCCGAGGCGCAGTCGCGCGACAACAATCTCCAGGCGATCGTCCCGAACCTGGTCGAGGCGATGTTCACCGGCTTTCCGGGCAATTCGGGCGAAAAGGTGCGGATCACCTTGGCGCCGCCCGAAAAGAGCTGAGCGCGCTGTCATCCGCCTGACAAAAGGCCCGCTTTCCGAGAGGACTGCGGGCCTTTTTCATATCGGTCGCCCCCGCGAAGGCGGGGCCGCAAGCCATCTGGCGCTAAGCCGACAGCAGCCCCCGCCTTCGCGGGAACGACGGTGTATAAGTCAGTGGACAAGTCCTGGGACAACCCCGGCAGAAGCCTGTGGATCAGCTGTTCAGGCTGCGCCGGATCGCGGCGATTTCGGCGTCGAGTTCGCTGTCGCTGACGCGCAATGCCTCGACCGTGCGCACCGCGTGAATCACCGTCGAGTGATCGCGCCCGCCGAAGCGGCGCCCGATTTCGGGATAGGAGCGCGGCGTGAGTTCCTTCGCCAGATACATGGCGACCTGGCGCGGGCGCGCGATCGCGCGGACGCGGCGCTTGGACGCCATTTCCGATTTGTCGAGGCGATAATGGGCGCAGACCGCGCGCTGGATCTCGTCGATCGTGATGCGCGGGCGCGCGCTGCGGACATTTTCCGCCAGCCGGTCCTCGGCGAGCGCGAGGTCGAGCCGCGCGCCGGTGAGCGCCGCATAGGCGAGCAATTTGTTGAGCGCGCCTTCGAGTTCGCGGATGTTGCGGGTGAAATGCTTGACCAGATAAGCGACGACGTCGTCCGGCACCTCGACCATCGGCATCGCGGCGAGCCGCTGACGGATGATGCGTTCGCGCAAATCGTCCTCGGGCGCCTCGATATCGGCGACGAGGCCGCCCGACAGCCGCGACAGCAGCCGCGCCTCGACCCCGTCGAGCATCGCCGGCGGGCGGTCGGCGGTGACCACCAGCCGCTTGCCCGCTGTCATCAGGTCGTCGATCGTGTGGAGCAATTCCTCCTGCGTCGAATTCTTGCCGATCACGAATTGCAGATCGTCGAGCAGCAGCAGGTCGGCGGCGCGCAGCCGCGCCTTGAACGCCATCATGTCGCCACCGCGCATCGCGCCGACGAATTCGAGCATGAACTTTTCGGCCGACATCAGGATGATGGTGGCGGTCGGGTGCGCTGCGGCATGGTCCTGCGCGATCGCCTGGAGCAGGTGCGTCTTGCCCTGGCCGGTGCCCGAGCAGAGGTAGAGCGGGTTGAACTGCGGCGCTTCGATCATCGCCATACGGCGCGCGGCGTTGGCGGCGAGGATGTTGCTGCGCGCGACGACGAAGCGGTCGAACGACTGGCGCGGGTCGAAGCCGAGCAGCGCGGGGTTCGCGGCGGGCGCCGGCGGCGTCTCGAAAGCGGGCAGCGGCGGCTGCGCGAGGATCGCGGCGCGCTCGGCGCCCGCGCTGGCGCCGCGCACGCTGACGCTGCGCACGGCGGGCAGATGCTGGCGCCAGGCGAGCTCGAGCCGGTCGCCGAAGCGTTCGTTGATCCAGTTGGCCGAGAAGCGGCTCGCGGCCTCGAGGGTGACGACGCCCGACAGGCTGCAATAGTCGGCGAAGCGCACCGGCTTCAGCCAATGGTCGAAGGTGCGCGCGCCGAGGTCGCGGCGGAGCCCTTCGGCCACGCGCGGCCACAGCGTCGCGGCATCGCCGCTCATCGCCGTTTCTCCGCCACGCTGGCCATAGCTCTCCCCGCTTGAAATCACGCCTGTCCCCCGCCTTGCTCGGTCATCGGTATGCCCCCCGGCATCGCCGCTGCCGCACAGCATCCCTCGCGCCCCGGTCGCAGGACGCAGCTTCCCGTTCCGCGCAAGCAGCGAAGGACGGCGAATCATGTGATGTGGCGGCCAGCGGCGAAGGCCGATGACACCCCTGTCTAGGCAGGCGAGCGCGAGTCTATCAAGAGCGGCCCGTGTAAAAATATTGAAATAAAAATCTTGACTCGCCAAGCATGCCGGATTCGCGCGAAATGGCATATTTTTCGTTATTTTTCAGCCATTTAATTGTGACAACCATGTCGGCAAGCAACGAATCGCGGTAAATCCGCGACTTACCGCGTTGCAACACTATTGCCATGGCGCTGTCACAAAAGCGGTCGCAAAGCGGCGTCCCGAAACGGGCACAAAAAAGGACCCGCGGGCGGTGCGCCGACGGGTCCTTTTTGCGTCTGACCGGCCAAAGGCCGAATCGACCGGCGATCAGGCGATCGCGTTGACGCTCTTGGTCAGGCGCGAATATTTGCGCGCGACGGTATTCTTGTGGAGCACGCCCTTGGCGACACCGCGGGCCATTTCGGGCTGCGCGGCCTTCAGCGCGGCGGCGGCGGCATCCTTGTCACCGGCGGCGACGGCATTCTCGACCTTCTTGACCAGCGTGCGAATGCGCGAGACGCGATTCTTGTTCACGACGGTGCGCGCGGTGTTGCGGCGGATGCGCTTTTTTGCCTGGGGCGTGTTGGCCATAAATTCCTCGGTTTTTCAAACGGTCAAAGTCGGTCGGAGCACAGCGTCACCGGAGCAGCCGAATCGCGCGCAATGTGCGAATCAATGTCCGGATACGGCCGGTTCCGGAACACCGGACCCTGCTCGAAGGGTGCGCCCATAGCCAGCAAGGCCGCTTTGGTCAATGGGTTTGCGGCACATCTGCCGCATTATGCCGCATCAACGCTGGCATTTGGGGCAATAGAAAGTCGAGCGGCCCGACTGGACGATGCGGGCGATCGGGCCGCCGCATTCGCACGCCTCGCCCTCGCGACCATAGACGCGCCAGTCCTTGGCGAAATAGCCGAGGTCGCCCTCGGGGCTCAGGAAATCGCGCAGGGTCGAACCGCCCGCAGCGATCGCGGCGGTGAGTACAGCCTTGATCGCGGGCACGAGCAGCGCGAGTTTCGCCTTCGACACGTCGGCGGCGGGCTTGGCGGGATGGATACGCGCCATGTTGAGCGCCTCGCACACATAGATGTTGCCGAGCCCCGCGACCACGGTCTGGTCGAGCAGCATCGCCTTGATCGGGGCGCGGCGACCGGCGAGCGCTTTGGCCAGATAGGCGGCGTCGAAAGCGTCCGACAAGGGTTCGGGGCCGAGCGTCACAAAGGCGGGGAAGGCGGTGAGCGGATCGCCCGCGACGAGATCGACCGAGCCGAAGCGACGCGGGTCGTGCAGGAAGAGGCGGTGCCCCGATCCGGTTTCGAGCAGCAGATGGTCGTGTTTGCCCGCCTCGCCGCCCTCGGTCCGCCAACGCCCCGACATGCCGAGGTGGAAGATCATATGATCGTCGCGGTCGGTCGAGACGATGCCATATTTGGCACGCCGCGACAGGGCGATGACCGTCGCGCCGGTCAGCCGCTGCGCGAGATCGGCGGGAAAGGCGCGGCGCAGGTCGGGGCGGAAGGTGATGACCGAGGTCAGGCGCTGCCCTTCGAGGAAGGGCGCGAGGCCGCGGACGGTGGTTTCGACTTCGGGTAACTCTGGCATCAGGCTTCAGCCGCTACGCGCCATTTGCGCGGGCGGCAAGGCCCCGCTAAAGGCCGGTCAGACTTCGGCATCTCCCCCGCAAAGGCGCGACCCCATGACCACCCCCGACACCGTCAGCTTCGGCTATGAGCAGGTCCCCGCGGGCGACAAGACCGCGATGGTCGGCGAGGTGTTCAGCCGCGTCGCGCGCAAATATGACATCATGAACGATGCGATGTCGGGGGGCCTGCACCGGCTGTGGAAGGACCGCTTCGTGCGCCGCGTCAAGCCGCGCGCCGGCGAGGCGATCCTCGACATGGCGGGCGGCACCGGCGACATCGCGTTCCGCATGGAAAAGTCGGGCGCGAGCATCACCGTCGCCGACATCAACCCCGACATGCTGGGCGTCGGCGTCGAGCGGGCGGCGGAGCGCGGTATCGACACCTTGGTATGGTCCGAACAGAATGCCGAGAAGCTCAGCTTCCCCGGCCAGTTTTTCGACGCCTATACGATCGCCTTCGGCATCCGCAACGTCACCGATATCCCGGCGGCGCTGAAAGAAGCGCATCGCGTGCTGCGCTATGGCGGGCGTTTCTTCTGCCTCGAATTTTCGACCAACGAATGGCCGGGCTTCGCCCAGGCCTATGACGCTTATTCGCACCACCTCGTCCCCAAGCTCGGCAAGCTGATCGCCGACGACGAGGACAGCTATCGCTATCTGATCGAATCGATCCGCCGCTTTCCGCCGATGCCCGAATTCGCGAAGATGATCGGCGCGGCGGGCTTCACCGCGGTGAAGGTCGAGCCGATCATGGGCGGGCTGGTCGCGATCCACAGCGGGTGGAAGGCGTGAGCGAAAGGCATTTCTACCCCCTCCCGCAAGCGGGAGGGGCAGCGAGACTTACGAACTTGTTCGTTAGTCGCAGCGGGGTGGGCAAGCCCGCAGCGTCGGATGCTCGCCGCGCTCGCGCCCACCCCCAACCCCTCCCGCCTGCGGGAGGGGAGACAGAATGACCCGTCCGATCGTCCATATTGCCCGCCTGCTGAAATGGGGCCGCATTCTCGCGCGCCACGGGGCGCTGCGCGGGATCGAGAGAGCACCTCAGACGCCGATCATCGTCAAAAGGCTGTGCCGCATCGCGCGCTTCGGGACCTCGCAGCCGGTCGTGCCCGACTATGCCGCGGCCTTTCAGGCGATCGGCCCCGCGGCGGTGAAGCTGGGCCAGACGCTCGCGACGCGCCCCGACCTGGTCGGCGAGGAGGCGGCGCGCAACCTGCTGACCTTGCAGGACGCGCTGGCACCGGTAGCATTCGAGCGCATCCGCCAAGAAATCGAGTTCACCTTCGAGGTGCCGCTGGAAACGCTGTACAGCGACTTCGATCCTGTTCCGGTCGGATCGGCGTCGATCGCGCAGGTCCACCGCGCGGTGACGACCGACGGGCGCACCGTAGCGGTCAAAGTCCGCCGCCCCGGCATCGACAAGCAATTCGCGCGCGACATCGACACCTATGAATGGGCGGCGGCGCATCTCGAAGCCTTTGGCGGCGAGGCGACGCGGTTGCGCCCGCGCGAGGTGATCGCCAATTTCCGCCGCTGGACCTTGCGCGAACTGGATTTGCGGCGCGAGGCGGCGTCGGCATCGGAGCTGGCCGATGCGATGGCGGCGGTGCCGCATTATGAGGTGCCCGCGATCGATTGGGACCGCACTGCCAGCCGCGTGATGACGATGAGCTGGATCGACGGGATCAAGATCTCGCACCGCGACAGACTGGTCGCCGCGGGGCACGACATGGAGGCTTTGTCGGCGAACCTCGTCAACGCCTTCCTGCGCCAGGCGATCGCCGAGGGTTTCTTCCACGCCGACATGCACCAGGGCAATTTGTTCGTGAAGGCCGACGGCACGATCGCCGCCGTGGACTTTGGCATCATGGGGCGGATCAACCGGCAGGCGCGCTACTGGCTCGCCGAGATCCTCTATGGCCTGACCACGGGCAATTACCGCCGCGTTGCCGAAATCCATTTCGAGGCGCAATATGTGCCCGACTATCACAATGTCGAGGAATTCGCGACGGCGCTGCGCGCGGTGGGCGAGCCGATGCGCGGCAAACCGGTGAGCGAACTCAGCGTCGGCCAGATGCTCGACGGGCTGTTCGCGATCACGCGCGATTTCGACATGCAGACCCAGCCGCATCTTTTGCTGTTGCAAAAGACGATGGTGATGGTCGAGGGCGTCGCGACGATGCTGAATCCCAGGATCAACATGTGGGACGTGTCGGGGCCGTTCGTCAGCGAATGGATCCGCGACGAGCTTGGACCCGAGGCGGCGCTCGCCGACGGCCTGCGCCAGCAGGGCAAGACGTTGGCGTTGATCCCCGACATCATCCGGCGGTTGGACGAGCAATTGCCGAAGAAGGGCGCCGCGCCGCCGGCGCCGCCGCTGCCGGAGATTTCACTGATTATCGGCAATGGCGCGCGATCGATGTGGTGGCGATATGCGCTGACGGCACTGGTGGGCGCGGCCGCTGGCGCAGCGGCGCTGAACTGGCTTGCTTGAACCGACTCTCTAATGCGCATAATATATGCGCAAGGAGAATGGCGATGAACCGTCCGGCGCGATTCGAGGGACCCAAGAAGCCGACCAATGTGTCGCTCAGTGCCGAACTGGTCGAAGAGGCAAAGCGCCTCGGCATCAACGTCAGCGAAGCGTGCCAGTCGGGGCTAGCGGCCGAGGTCAAGAAGGCGCGCGAGGCGGCGTGGAGGGAAGAGAATCGGGCCGCGATCGAAAGCTGGAACGATTATACGCGCAGGAACGGGCTGCCGCTTGCCAAATACCGGCGGTTCTGATGGCGCAGTTCGACGTGCATGAAGGTCGGGTCGGCAAGGAGCTTTTGCTCGATTGCCAGAGCGACCTGCTCGATCATTTCGACACGCGCCTGGTCGTTCCGCTGGTTCCGACCCAGACGGCGCAGACCTTGCCACGATTGCACCCGACTTTCGAGATTGCAGGCACACCGCATATCATGGCAACCCAACTCGCCTCGGCGGTCGGCGTCGAGGAACTCGGCCCGACGGTGGCTTCGCTTGCCGATCGGCGCTATGATATATTGAACGCGCTCGACATACTGATCACGGGGTTTTGAGACCATGACCAAGCCCCGCATCCTCCTTATCATCGGCGGCGGGATTGCCGCGTACAAGAGCATCGAGCTCGTCCGGCTGCTGCGCAAGGCGGGCTATGTTGTGCGCTGCGTCATCACGCGCGCGGGCGAGCAGTTCGTGACGCCGCTGACGCTCGCGGCGCTGAGCGAGAACAAGGTCTATACCAGCCTCTTCGACCTCAAGGACGAGGTCGAGATGGGGCATATCCAGCTGAGCCGCGAGGCCGACCTGGTCGTCGTCGCGCCGGCCACCGCCGACCTGATGGCGAAAATGGCGAACGGGATCGCCGACGATCTGGCGACCACCTTGCTGCTTGCGACCGACAAGCCGGTGCTCGCGGCGCCCGCGATGAATGTGCGCATGTGGCTGCACGCCGCGACGCGGCGCAATGTCGCGACCTTGCGCGGCGACGGCGTGACCGTGATGGCGCCCGACGAGGGCGAGATGGCGTGCGGCGAATATGGGCCGGGGCGGCTGCCCGAGCCGGCCGCGATCTTCGATGCGATCAAGGATGCGCTCGCCAAGGCGCCCGCGCCATCGCTCCTGGTCGGCCAGCCCGACTTTGCGCCCGCCAACCACCGCCCGATGCACGGGCGCCGCATCCTCATCACCGCGGGGCCGACGCACGAGCCCATCGACCCGGTGCGCTATATCGCCAACCGCTCGAGCGGGAAGCAGGGCTTTGCGATCGCCGCCGCCGCCGCCGAGGCCGGCGCCGAGGTGCTGCTGATTGCCGGCCCCGTGCCGCTGCCGACCCCGCCCGGGGTAATTCGCGTCGACGTGGAAACCGCGCGCGAGATGGCGGCCGAGGTCGCGGCGGGCCTGCCCGTCGATGCCGCGATCATGGTCGCCGCGGTCGCCGACTGGCGCGCCGCCGACACATCGGCGCAGAAGATCAAGAAGGATGGCAGCGGCCAAGTGCCGCCGCTCGCGCTCGCCGAAAATCCCGACATCCTCGTCGGCGTCGCGAAAAGTGTGCAGCGCCCGCCGCTGCTGATCGGCTTTGCCGCCGAGACCAATGATGTGCTCGCGCATGCGCGGGCGAAGCTGGCGCGCAAGGGGTGCGACTGGATCGTCGCCAACGATGTCGCCGCCGACCCGATGGGGGGCGAGACGAATCGGGTACATATCGTTAGCAAAGACGGCGTAGACAGCTGGGATCGGCTGCCCAAACAGGCCGTCGCCCGCAAATTGATGGAAAAGATCGCCGATGAGCTCGATGCGCGTGTCCCCCCAGAATAGTCCGGCAAGTCCGATTGAAATCCGGATCCAGCGCCTGCCCAATGGCGGCGGCCTGCCGCTGCCCGCCTATGCGTCGGACGGTGCGGCGGGGATGGATGTGGTCGCGGCCGAATCGCTGACGATCCGCCCCGGCACGCGCCACGCGGTCGCGACGGGCTTCGCGATGGCGATCCCGCCGGGTTACGAGGTGCAGGTGCGCCCACGCTCCGGCCTCGCGCTCAAGCATGGCATCACCTGCCTCAACACGCCGGGCACGATCGACAGCGACTATCGCGGCGAGGTGAAGGTGATCCTCGCCAACCTCGGCGACGACAATTTCGAGATCAAGCGCGGCGACCGCATCGCGCAGCTGGTGCCCGCGCCGGTGCAGCGCGCGAGCTTTGCCGAGGTCGAGACGCTGGACGACACCGCGCGCGGAGCGGGCGGCTTCGGCTCGACCGGGGTGACGAGCGCAAGCGGCGACGGTGAGGACGAGCCGGTCGACGACAATGTCCCCGACAATGTCGGCTCGCTGTCCGGGATCAAGCTGCGGCGGCCGGGGGAGTAATTGCTCTTAGACGCGGAACTCGACCGCTATGCCCGCCAGATCGTCCTGCCGCAGTTCGGCGGCGCGGGGCAGGCCAGGCTGAAGGCGGCGCATGTCGCGGTGATCGGCGCGGGCGGGATCGGCTGTCCGGCGATCACCTATCTGGCGGCGGCGGGCGTGGGCCGGCTGACGATCGTGGATCACGACCATGTCGAATTGTCGAATTTGCAGCGCCAGCCCTTGTTTACCGATGCCGATATCGGCGCGGCCAAGGCCGAGGTCGCGGCGGCGGCGACGCGGCGGATCAATCCGCATGTCGAAGCGGTGCCGGTGGTGCAGCGGATCGACGGCGGCAATGCGGCGACGGTGCTGGCGGGCGCGAGCCTGATCCTCGACGGGTGCGACAATTTCGATACGCGGCTCGCGGTCAATGCTGCTGCGGTGGCGCTGCACATCCCTTTGCTCTCCGCCGCGATCGGGGCGTTCGAGGGGCAGGTCGCACTGTATGAGGGGTGGCGCGCCGATGCCCCCTGCTACCAGTGCCTCGTCGGCGCCGATCCCGACCGCGAGGGGATCAATTGCGCCGAGACCGGGGTGATGGGCGCGCTGGCCGGCATGGTCGGGACGATGGCGGCGCTGGAAGCCGTGCGCGCGCTGACCGGCTGGGGATCGGGCCTGACGGGGCGGCTGGCGATCATCGACATGCTCGACCGGCGCTGGCGCGAGGTCGGCATTGCCAAGGACCCGGGGTGCCCGACATGCCAAGCCTGAACATCATCGTCGCGGGCGCCGACGGGCAACGGCTCTATGGCGCGATCGAAACCGCGATGGCGGCGGCGGCGCTGGGATCGACGGCGCGGATATTCCTGCAGGGCGAGGCGGTCGGCTTGCTCCGCGAGCCCGTGTCGGCCGCGGGCGACATGGCGCGCAAGGCGGCGGGGCTGCCCGAACTCGCCTGGATGATCGGCGAAGCGGCGGCGATGGAGGTCGGCCTGTTCGTGTGCCAGACGGGCATGGCGCTGGTCGGGCTGACCGCGGCGGACATGGCGCCGCAGGTGCGGTCGGCGGGGTTGGTCAGTTTCCTGCGCGACGTCGGCGATGAGGATCGGTTGGTGGTCTATTGACCATCGCCGCCCCCGCGAAGGCGGGGGCCGCCGCCCGTTTACGCAGCGGCAAAGAACAAGGCCGCCAACGGCCCCCGCCTTCGCGGGGGCGGCGGGGACTCACGGATTCTCGCAGACCTTGATATCTTCGGGCTTGGGCTGTTTGCCCTGGGGCACGAAGCGCGCGAGGTAGCCGCCGGCGTGCTGCTTGTCGTCGTAGGACAGCAATTTATACCCCACCGCCTGGAACTCGCAGACGAGCAGGCGGAACGGCGTGCCATGGTCGGCGATCGGGCGGTCACCATCGACGACGAGCACCTGCCCGCCCTTGCGCAGCGCCGGACGCAGCCGCCACAGGAAGGCGTAAGGCTCGCCGATCTCGTGATACATATGGACCATGAAGACGCGGTCGAAGCTGGCGGCGGGAAGCCGCGGATCGTCGACCGCGCCGAGTTTCACCGAGACATTGTCGAGCCGTTCGCGCGTGACGCGGTCGGCGAGGCGCTCGATCACCTCGGGCATGATGTCCTGCGCGAGCACGCGCCCGCCGGCGCCGACGCGCTGCGCGAGGCGGACGGTATAATAGCCGTCGCCCGCGCCGATATCGGCGACGGTCATGCCCGGGCGGACGTCGGCGGAGTCCATGACATCCTCGGCCTCGTTCAGCCGGTCGCGCGCTTCCTCGGTCGACCATTTGGTCGAGACGGTCGGCGCGACGGGGCGGTCGGCGGGCGGGAAGTCGCGCGCGGTTTCGGCGCGGTCGCCCTCGCCGCTCCACGGCGCGTCGCAGCCCGACAGCAGCGGCAGAGCCGCCAACGCAAGGAGGATCGCCGCGCGGGTCATCAATCGATATCCTCGACCTCGACCTTTTCGCCGGTCACCTTCTGCGACAGCGCGGCGGCCATGAAGGGATCGAGCGCGCCGTCGAGCACGTCGCCGGGGGCGGTCGAGGTGACGCCGGTGCGCAGGTCCTTCACCAGCTGATAGGGCTGGAGGACGTACGACCGGATCTGGTGGCCCCAGCCGATTTCGGTCTTGGCCTGATATTCGCCCGATGCCGCGGCCTCGCGCTTCTGGAGCTCGGCCTCGTACATGCGCGCCTTCAGCATGCCCATCGCGGTGGCGCGGTTCTTGTGCTGCGAGCGGTCGTTCTGCGACGCGACGACGATGCCTGTCGGGATGTGCGTGATGCGCACCGCCGAATCGGTGGTGTTGACGTGCTGGCCGCCCGCGCCCGAGGCGCGATAGGTGTCGATCTTGAGGTCGCCTTCGTTGATCTCGATATCGATATTATCGTCGATCACCGGATAGACCCAGACGCTGGAGAAGCTGGTGTGGCGGCGCGCCGAACTGTCGTAAGGCGAGATGCGGACGAGGCGGTGGACGCCGCTTTCGGTCTTTGAATAGCCATAGGCATTCTCGCCCTTCACGAGCATCGTCGCCGATTTGATGCCCGCCTGCTCGCCCGCCTGATATTCGACCAGCTCGACCTTGAAGCCGCGCTTTTCGGCCCAGCGGCTGTACATGCGCTGGAGCATTTCGGCCCAGTCCTGGCTCTCGGTGCCGCCGGCGCCGGCATGAACCTCGATATAGGCGTCGTTCGCGTCGGCCTCGCCCGCGAGCAGGGCTTTGATCTTGTCTTCCTCGGCGCGCGCGGCGAGCGCCGCGAGGCTGGCCACCGCTTCGTCGCCCAGCGCGGTGTCGCCTTCCATGTCGGCGAGTTCGATCAGTTCGGCGGTGTCGGCGCATTCCTGCTCGATCGCGCGCGTCGCGGTGATCGCCTCGTCGAGGCGGCGACGCTCGCGCATCACCTCCTGTGCCGCCTTGGCGTTGTTCCACAGGGTCGGATCCTCGACCTTGGCATTGAGTTCGTCGAGACGCCGCACCGCGCGGTCCCAGTCTAGGAAGCGGCGCAGCAGCGCCAGCGCGGCGCCAATCTTGTCGATATGATCCTGCGCTTCGGCGCGCATGGTCTTGCTCCTGAAAATATGCTGGTCATGCCCTTACGGCCTGGGACGCCGAAGGGGAAGAAGGCGCGGCGCGTCAGATGATGCCGCCGCGATCCTCCAGGAAGTCGTTGTCGCTGCGCCCGCCCTTGCCCTGTTGCACCGGCGCGTCCTGGCGCTTGGCGGCCTTGGCGGGTTTGATTTCCTCCTCGCGGATCGTCCGCCGGGGTTCGCTCTCGGGCTTGAACGCTTCCCAGATGATCGAAGCCTTGGGATCGGTGCCCGGCCAGCTGCCATAAACGCGGCGGCCCGACTGGCGGTCGATGCGCACCATACGGATGCCCCTGGGGGCGCTGAACGGGATCGGCTGGCGATCGTCGAGCGCGACGAGCGCGAAATCCTTGAAGATCGGTGCCGCGAGGCTGCCGCCCTGGGCATAGCCGCCCATGTTCCGCGGCTGGTCGTACCCGATATAAACGCCCGCGATGACGTCCGGCGAACCGCCGACGAACCAGACGTCCTTGGGCCCCGAGGTGGTGCCGGTCTTGCCGAACAGGGGCACGCCCAGATCGCGCAGCCGCACCGCGGTGCCGCGCTGGACGACGCCTTCGAGCATATGGACGACCTGATAGGCGGTGAGCGGGTCCATCAGCTGCTTGCCGGTCTTGGCGAAGCGCGGCATCGGGCGCCCGTCCCAATCCTTCTTGTTGCAGCCCTCGCACGCTTTCCACTTCACCGGGAAGATCACCTTGCCGCGGCGGTCCTGGACATAGTCGATGACGCGCGGCTTGAGCTCGCGGCCATGATTGGCGAGCATGGCGTAGGCGTTGGTGATCTTTTCGACCGTGGTCGATCCGGCGCCGAGCGCGGTCGAGAGATAGGGTTCATGCTCGCCGATGCCCATGGTGCGGATGGTGTCGACGATCGGTTCCATGCCGACCTGGCTCGCGGTGCGCACCGTCATCAGGTTGCGCGACTGTTCGAGGCCCCAGCGCATCGTATGTTCGCCCGACCCGCCGCCGCCGCCGAAGTTGCGGAAACATTTATTGCCGAAACGCGCGCCCTGATAGACGCAGAAGCTGCCGTCCACGATCATCGTCGCGGGGGTCATGCCATTGTCAAGCGCGGTCGCATAGACGAAGGGCTTGATCGTCGAGCCCGGCTGGCGTTCGGCCTGGGTCGCGCGGTTGAAGGGCGACAGCTTGACGTCGAAACCGCCCTGCATCGCATAGATGCGTCCCGAATGCGGGCTTTCGACGATCATGCCGCCCGACACCTCGGGAATGTTGCGCAGCGCATAGACGCCGCCGCTGCCCTTGACTGCGATCAGGTCGCCGGGGCGCATCGCCGAGAAAGCGCTGCCGCCGGTCTTGCGATAGCCCAGCGTCGCGGACCCCGCGGGCAGCGAGCCGGTGGTGCCGTCGGCGAAACCGATGCGCGCCGCGGCGGCGCTTTTCGACAGCACCGCGGCGACGCGCCAGCCGTCGTAATCGATGCCGATGAAGCTCGAGGCGAGGCGGCTCTGCCACTGGTCGTCGGCCTCGATCGTCGCGATCGGCCCCGACCAGCCCTTGCCCGCATCGTAGCGGATCAGGCCCTTGCGCAGCGCGCTGGTCGTCGCCCCCTGCATCTTGCCGTCATAGGCGGTGCGCACCCACAGACCGCCGGCATAGACGCTGTGCGGTCCGTCCTCGGCGGTTTCGCCGAACTCGGCCATCAGCTGGCGCCGCACCTCTTCCATATAATAGCCGCCGACCTGCGCGATCGCGCGGTTGCCGGTTTCGGACAGGCCGAGTGGCATCGCGCGCGCGGCGTCGCGCTGCGCGGCGGTGATCCATTCGTTGCGGTACATTTCCCCGAGCACGAAATTGCGCCGTGCCAGCCCTTCGGCGGCGAAACGCGACCGGCCGTATTTTTCGGGCGCCTTGGGCAGGATGGCGAGAAATGCCATTTCGTGGAGCGCAAGCTGATCGACATCCTTGTCGAAATAGGCGCGCGCCGCGGCCTGGATCCCGAAGCTGCGGCGGCCGAGCGGAATCTCGTTGAGATAGAGTTCGAGAATCTGTTCCTTGGTCAGCGCCGCCTCGATGCGGCGGGCGAGGATCAGCTCGCGAATCTTGCGGCGATAGCTGAGCTCGTTGGTCAGCAGCAGGTTCTTGGCCACCTGCTGGGTGATCGTCGAGGCGCCGACCGGGCGCCCGCTGTTCGTCATATTGGTGACGATCGCGGTCGCGATGCCCGGATAGTCGATGCCGCCATGGCTGAAGAAGGTGCGGTCCTCGGCGGCGAGGAAGGCGCGGACGAGCAATTGCGGATATTCGCTATATTCGAGCTGGACGCGGCGTTCGCGCGCATAGCTGTGCACCGGCTTGCCCTCGGCATCGCGGACCATCGTCGGCAGCGGCGGTTCGTAATCGCGCAATTGTTCGACCGAGGGCAGATCGCGCGCGAAAATCAGCCAGATCAGGAAGAGGCCGAGCAGCGCTGTGAGGACGAGATAGCCGAGCCAGCGGAACCAGCGGCGCGTCCACATGGTACGGAACCAGCCGAAAACGGCATTGCTGTCGCGGCGCAGGCGCAGGCGGAAATCGGGCGGGCTGTCGGCGACCATCGTGATGAGCCTCTAAAGCGTGTCCCGGCGAAAGGGAAGTATGGTTGCGGTGGCGTGCGAGACTCCCCTCCCGCTGGCGGGAGGGGTCGGGGGAGGGACTGTTTGTTAGGCCCTAGTCTCGACAGGCCCTCCCCTAGCCCCTCCCGCCAGCGGGAGGGAGACTACCGCGCCCGGCCGCGCGCGCTGACCGGCCAGATCGCGACCAGAGTCTCGCCCTCGACGACATGATAATGGTCATAGAGGTTCACCGTCGGGTCGCAGTGCGGGACCGTGAGCGTGACCGGATCGCCGGGAGCGAGCGCGTTACCGATGCCCGGCGCGATCAGCGCGGCATGTTCGTCGCCCATGAAAGCGAAGAAGGCGGTCTCCGGCGCGCCCCGCCGCACGACCGCGACGCCGCCGTCGGTCGAGAGCGACTTGATGCCGGCATCGATGGTGACGAGGCCGCTGTGGTTGGCGCTGACGACGCGGGTATCGACGCCGAGCGATGTCTCGAACGGGATGGAGCCGTCGCCGGTCAGGTCGCAGTCGCCATATTGCTTGTCCATGAAGACATAGCTGCCGGCCTGCAGTTCGGTGAAGATACCGAGGTCGAGGTCGATGCGGTGGGTGCCGGTGCCCGACCCGGTGACGATTTCGGGCTTGTGGCCGGCTTCGGTGAGCGCGGCGATGACGCTCTGCAGATAGGCGGTACGCTCCTCGATCACGGCGCGGCGCTCGGCAAAGCTTTCGATATGCTGTTGCGAGCCGCAATAATATTGCACGCCGCGATAGTGGAGGTTCGGAAGGGCGGCGATCGTCTCGGCCAGCGCCACCGCCGCTTCGGGCGAGGCGACGCCGGTACGGGCGATGCCGGGATCGATGTCGATGATGACATCGAGGCTGGTTTCGAGCGTCGCGGCGATTCGCGTGGCGACCGCCGGGTGATCGACGACCGCCATCAGGCCTTCGGCGCTGTTCGCCAATGCAGCGAGCCGTTCGATCGCCTGCGGTGCGGCGACAGGCGAGGTGATCAGGATGCCGGTGACGCCGCCACCCGCCAGCACCTCGGCCTCGCCGATCTTGGCGCAGCAGACGCCGGCGGCGCCCGCGGCGAGCTGGCGCTTGGCGATATCGACGCTTTTGTGGGTCTTGGCGTGCGGGCGAAGGCCAACGCCGCGCGCCGCGACCAGCTCCGCCATCGCGGCGATATTGCGGTCGAGCGCGTCCGCATCGAGGACGAGAACCGGGGTATTGAGGTCGGCGCGGCTGCCTTGCTGCCCGATCAAATGGCGGTGCAGCGTCGGATCGTCGGTCATGCGAAAAGGTCTTCCAGATGCGGGTTGAGGAATTTGCCGCCCGGATCGGCGGCGCGGCGGACGGCGCGATAGCGCTCGGCCATCGGGTAGAGGCTGTCAACGTCGGCACGGGTCAGCGTGTGGCGCTTGGCCCAATGCGGCCGGCCGCCCGCGCTGCGGAAAATCGCCTCGGCATCGGCGAACAGGCCGACCCACGGCATCTTGGCATATTGGTGCATCGAGATCGCCGCGACCGGCCCCGCGTTCATCGGGCTCATCCAGATGTCGTCGGCGGCGACGGTGCGATATTCGAAGGGGAAGGTGACGGGCAGGCGTTTTTTTCGGATCCAGCCGACGACCTCGGCCAGCGCATCGATCCCTGCCGCGCGCGGCAATTCATATTCCATCTCCTCGAAGCGGATGGTGCGATCCGACGGGAAGATTGTGTGGGCGGGGCCGCGGCGGTGGCCGTTGAAGCCGGTCTTCATCATGCCGCGCTGGAGCCAGGGGGTGAGGAACGGCAGGCGCGCCGCGCTGTCGAGCACGCGGCGAAAGGCGGTTTCCTCCATGTCGGTGGTGGTCGGCGGCGGGTCGCAGGGATCGCAAAGGTCGAGCGTTTTCAGGATCACATGATCGGCGTGAGGGAAGAACCAATATTCGATATGCCTGTGCTGCGCGGCGAGATCGTCATAGCTTTCGCGCACCTCATCCCAGCGGCGTTTTTCGATGCGTTCGGACAGGTGGAAGGCGGGTACCACCGCCGCTTCGATTTCGGTCGCGATGCCGAACATGCCGAGCGACACGCGCTGCGCTTGATACAGATCGGGATGGGCGTCGGCGTCGCACCATCGCGCCTCGCCGTCGGCGCCGACCAGGCGAAACCCGCGTGCCATCGTCGCGAGGCTGCCGAGGTCGACCCCGGTGCCATGGGTACCCGTCGCCATCGCGCCCGCGAGCGACTGTGGGTTGACGTCGCCTTGATTGGCGAGCGCCAGCCCTTCGTCCCACAGCGCGGCGGTCAGCCGCTTGATGCTCCAGCCCGCGGGGATGCGGGCGGTGGCGCGATCGGGTGCGATGGCGATCTGGCCCGGCAGATCCTCGAGGCCGAGAATCAGTTCGTGCGATTCGCACAGCGGCATGAAGCTGTGCCCGGCGCCCGTGGCGCGCACCTTTCGGGCTTTGCGGACGAGGCTCGCGAGTTCGTCCTCGCTTTGCGGGCGGGTGACGGCGACGGGCGCAGCGACGCTGCCCGACCAGTTGCTCCAAGACATGCCGCTCTCCCTCGTCATCCCGGACTTGATCCGGGATCCGCCTTTTCCTTCAAGAAGGCAGGCCCCGGGTCAAGCCCGGGGTGACGAGGGTGGATCCACGCAGGGTCAGTTCGATGCGATCTGGCGCGCGAAATGGATCTGCACCGCGTCGCGGACGCCGCGCGCGAGCTTTTTCTGCCCCGCCGCCGAGGCGAGGAATTCGGAATCGCTTTCGTTCGAGATGAAGCCGGTTTCGAACAGGACCGACGGCGTATCAGGCGCCTTCAGCACCACGAAGGAGGCGAAGCGGTGCGCGGTGGTGCGGAACTTGACGTCGTCGGCCGCCTCGCGCTGGAGCAGCCGGGCGAAGTCGGAGGCGACATTCATCGTTTCGCGCTGGGTCAGGTCGAGCAGGATCGAAGACACCTCGCTGCTGTGCGCGCCGAGATCCACGCCGTTGATGATGTTGGCCTTGTTCTCGCGCGCCGCGAGCCGGGCGGCTTCGCGGTCGGAGGCGACTTCGGAGAGGGTGTAGATCGACGCGCCGCTCGCCTGCTGATTCTCGGCGGCGTCGGCGTGGACCGAAATGAACAGGTCGGCCTTCAGCCGGCGCGCGATGCCATAGCGTTCCTCGAGCACCAGATAGCGGTCGTCGCCGCGCGTCAGCGCGACGCGGACGCGCCCCGAGGCGATCAGGTCGTCGCGAATCGCGCGCGCGATGCCCAGCGTGATGTCTTTTTCGCGCTTGCCGCTGTGCGGGCTGATCGCGCCCGGATCATGCCCGCCATGCCCGGCGTCGATGACGACGAGCGGAAGGCGCGCATTGTTCGGCCCCTCGATGCGCGGCAGCGAGACCGCGGGCTTGGGTTTGCCGATCGGCACCGTCACAGAATAGCGTTTTTCGGGCGGTTTGGCGCGGAATTCGGCGGGCGGTTGCAGCTGGAGCCGGGGGCCACGCGAGGCGCGCTGGAATTCGTCGGCCGACACCGGATGGAGCTTGAACGACAGGCTGCGCCCGTCGGCGGCGAAATGGGCGTTGGACACGAGCGCCGGCTGGTCGAGGTCGAGCACGACGCGCGCGGTCCCCGGCCCCTGCTGGCCCTGGCGCACCGCGCGGACGAGCCCGGCGCCCCGCGGCGAATGGCCGGCGTCGGCGCCCGCAATATCGAGTGCGATCCGGTCGGGACCCGCGAGCAGCAGGGTCGAGGCACCCGCGACAAAATCGTCGAACCGCACCGTCACATCGCCACCCTCGATCTCGATCGCGCCGATATTGCCCGCGAGCACGGCGGGTCCGGCCATCAGCCACGAGAGGAAGAGCGAAGCGAGAAGCACGGAACGATTATGCCGTCGGGCGGGACGGTTGGTCCAGTCTTTATCCGAAAACATCCAAGGCCACCTGCGGGTCATCACGATGAACCGGTCATTAGGGATGGCGCGTCAAGTCGCGGTGAAAGGTCAGGGTTAACCGGCAGTTCAGCATGATGCGGCGAACGGCACCCCTTGCCGCCGTCATCGTCATACCCATATTTTTCCGGTGCTTGCTGTTGCCGTTCGATGACGCCGATGCTAGCACCCGCAACGCTGACGGTGTCATTGCCTGACCCGTCGGGCCTTATGCGGGGAACGCGCCCAACCGGCACCGGAATGACGGACCGAACGGCAGCTCTCCCCCGGTGCCCGACAATCCAGGCCTGGCAACCTGCCGTCGGCCCACCCGGATGCCCGGGCAGCGAAGGAAGATCAGCCGCTGGTCGATTCGCGCTGGCCGGTCATCCCGCTAAACAGGTTGATGCCGCATGAGGCTTGCCATGCCCTCTTCTCTCCGCGACGCAGGCGCTTTCGCGCGCGCTGTCGGCCGGGCGGAAGACCGCATGCGCGTCCAGGACAGGACGCAGGCTCCCCGCGGCAATAACGTCTTTTTTCGTTTGAACCCTATCGACCGCAGCCATCCCGACCGGATGTCCGCGGCCTTTTTTGTTGGCGCGCCACGGCGTGCCTGGAGTGATAATAATGACCACGCGCATGTTGATCGACGCGCGGCACCGGGAAGAAACCCGTGTCGCCGTCACCCAGGGAAACCGCATCGAGGAGTTTGATTTCGAGTCCGCCGAGCACAAGCAGCTCAAGGGCAATATCTATCTGGCCAAGGTGACCCGCGTCGAACCGTCGTTGCAGGCGGCGTTCGTCGAATATGGCGGCAATCGCCACGGTTTCCTGGCGTTCAGCGAAATCCACCCCGACTATTACCAGATTCCGAAGGAAGATCGCGAAGCGCTGCTTCGCGAGGAGGCCGAGCATGCCGCCGAAGCGGCGATGCGCGCCGAAGAGGATCTCGACGAGCTGGAAGGCGATATCGCCGAGGTCGAGCGTCCCGACGAGGACGAGAATGGCGACGTCCCCGCCCCCGAAACCGTCGGCGAAGAGCAGGACGGCGACGACGGCGATGAGGATAATGGCGATGCCGAGGGCGAGACCGAAGAGGGCGGCGAAGAATCGAAGGACGGCCGCGGCGATCGCAAGGGCCGTGGGCGTGGCCGCGACGGCCGCAACGGCAAGGGCGGCCGGGGCCGCGGGCGCCGCCGCGATGAGGACGAGGACGGCGAGAGCCGCATGTCGCTGCGCCGCCGTTACAAGATTCAGGACGTCATCCGCCGCCGCCAGGTGATGCTGGTGCAGGTCGTCAAGGAAGAACGCGGCAACAAGGGCGCCGCCCTCACCACCTATCTGAGCCTCGCCGGCCGCTATTGCGTGCTGATGCCCAACACGATGCACGGCGGCGGCATCAGCCGCAAGATTTCGAACGGCGCCGACCGCCGCAAACTCAAAGCCATGGTCGACGAGCTCAACCTGCCGCCGACGATGGGCTGCATCGTCCGCACCGCGGGCATGAGCCGCACCAAGGTCGAGATCAAGCGCGACTTCGATTATCTGGCGCGCGTCTGGGATGAGATTCGCGAAAAGACCCTGGGGTCGAGCGCCCCGGCGCTGATCCATTCGGACAGCGACCTGGTCAAGCGCGCGATCCGCGATATCTATCACAAGGATATCGAGGAAGTGATCGTCGAGGGCGAGGAGGGCTATAAGGCCGCCAAGCAGTTCATGAAGCTGCTGATGCCGAGCCACGCCAAGCGCGTCCAGCAATATGCCGACCCGGTCTCGCTGTATCAGCGTTACGGCGTCGAGGACCAGCTCGCCGGGATGCTCAATCCGGTCGTCCAGCTGAAATCGGGCGGTTATCTGGTGATCAACCCGACCGAGGCCTTGGTGTCGATCGACATCAACTCGGGCCGGTCGACGCGCGAGCATAATATCGAGCAGACCGCGCTCAGCACCAACCTCGAGGCCGCGCACGAGATCGCCCGCCAGCTGCGCCTGCGCGACATGGCCGGACTGATCGTGATCGACTTCATCGACATGGATCATGGCTCGAACGTCCGCAAGGTCGAGCGCGCGATGAAAGACGCGCTGAAGAACGACCGTGCGCGCATCCAGATCGGCCGCATCTCGGGCTTCGGCCTGATGGAGATGAGCCGCCAGCGGCTGCGCACCGGCGTGCTCGAAGCCTCGACGCGCCCCTGCCCGCATTGCGAAGGCACCGGGCTGGTCCGCACCGCATCGTCGGCGGGCCTTTCCGCGCTGCGCATGATCGAAGAGGAAGCCGCACGCGGCAAGGGCAGCAAGATCATCCTGCGCGCGAGCCAGGAAGCGACCTTCTACCTGCTCAACGAAAAGCGCCGCGAACTGCGCGAGATCGAGGAACTGTACGGCGTCAGTGTCGAAATCCTGCCCGACGGCGAGACCGAAGGCGCGCGCATGGCGATCGAGGTCGGCGGTCCGCCGCCGGTCGCGCGCCGCAGCTTCGCCCCGATCGCGCCGATCGAGGATGACGACGACGAGGATTATTTCGAAGAAGAGGAAGAAAAGGCCGAAGCCGAGGTCGAGAAGGCCGAGCGCCCGGCGCGCCGCGAA
This sequence comes from Sphingopyxis sp., assembly GCA_016793775.1. Classification (GTDB taxonomy): domain Bacteria; phylum Pseudomonadota; class Alphaproteobacteria; order Sphingomonadales; family Sphingomonadaceae; genus Sphingopyxis. The sequence goes on from JAEULK010000011.1 coordinate 49,301, forward strand.
CGCGAAGAGGGCGAGGGCGACACCGATGGGGATGGCCGCAAGCGCCGCCGCCGCCGCCGCCGCGGCCGCCGCGGTCGCCGCGACGAGGACGGCAACGAGATCGCCGAGGGCGGCGAAGGCGAAGCGCCCGAGGGCGACGATTCCGAAACCGGCGCCGGCGAGAACGACAATGAGCCGGTGACGGCCGAAGCCGACGCCGAAGCCGCCGAAGTCGAGGCCGAAGCGGGCGCCAAGCCACGCCGCCGTCGTGGCGGTCGTGGCCGCAAGCCGCGCGATGAAGGCGCCGAGGGCGCGGAAGCCGAGGCTGTCGAAGCCGAAGCCCCCGTCGCGGTCGAAATCGCCGCCGAGCCGGTGATCGAGGAAGCGCCCGCCGCAGAGGAAAAGCCGAAGCGCAAGCCGCGCCGGACCAAGGCGCAGATCGCCGCCGAAGAGGCCGCGGCCGCCGAGGCACCGGTCGAAAGCGTCATCGAAGCCGAACCCGAGGCCGAACCCGCCAAGCCCGCGCCCAAAAAGCGCGCGCCGCGCAAGACCAAGGCCGCAGCCGCGGCGGCGGCCGACGAGGCAGCCACGGCATCCACCGAGGCCACCGCAAAGGAAGGCGAACCGGCCATGGCCGGCGACGAGACCAGCGATGGCGAACCGCGCCGCGGCTGGTGGCAGCGCACCTTTGGCAATTGATCGGCGGCCACGCTGCGACTGATCGCATCGTGGCCCCTGCGGCCTTGCCACCGAGCGTCCCGAACCCCACAAGGCCATCATGGCTTCAGTTGAGGTTCAGGCGCTCGGCGCAAGGACGCACCCGATGAGTTTTTCCCTGCCGCCGTCCGCACATCGGGCCGAAGCGTGGCGTTCGCTGGGGCGGCTGCTGCTGACCTTCGTCGTCCTGCTCGCGGTCGCCGTCCGCCCGGCCGCAGCGCAGTCGATCCTGCGCGATGCCGAGACCGAAGCCCTGTTCCAGGACATGATGGACCCGCTGCTCGTCGCCGCCGGGCTCCAGCCCGGACAGGTGCGCGTCCATCTGCTCGGCGACCGCAGCGTCAACGCCTTTGTCGCGGGCAGCCAGGACATCTATGTCTTCAGTGGGCTGATCGAGGCCGCCGACAGCGCCGAAGAGGTGCAGGGCGTGCTCGCGCACGAACTGGGCCATGTCATGGGCGGCCATGCGATCCGCGTCAACGATGGCGCCAAGGCGGCGACCGGCATCTCCCTGCTCAGCCTGCTCTTGGGCGCCGCGGCGATCGCCGCGGGCGGCGGCGAAGCGGGTATGGGCATCATGATGGCGGGGCAGCAGGCCGCGCTCGGAAAATTCCTGGCGTTCAGCCGCGTGCAGGAATCGACCGCCGATGCGGCGGGCGCGCAATATCTGTCGAAGGCGGGGATCAGCGGCCGCGGCAGCCTGGCCTTTTTCAAGAAGCTCCAGAATCTGGAGTTCCGTTATGGCGTCAAGCAGGACGACGATCAGGCCTATGGCCGCACCCACCCGATGTCGGGCGACCGCATCCAGGCGCTGCGCGAGGTTTATGTGATCGATCCGGCCTGGGAAAAAACCGCCGATGCCGCGATCGAAGCGCGCTTTCAGCGTATCAAGGCCAAGCTGTCGGGCTATATCGCCGAACCCGAACGCACGCTGCGCAAATATCCCGAAAGCAATAGCAGCATCCCTGCGCGCTATGCCCGCGCCTATGCCTGGCACAAGAGCGCCTATCCCGAAAAGGCGCTGACCGAGGTCGAAGGGCTGCTCAAGACCAATCCCGACGATCCCTATTTCCTCGAACTCGAAGGCCAGGTGCTGCTCGAATCGGGGCGGCCTAAGGAAGCGATCCCGGCGCTGCGCAAGGCGGTGAACGGATCGCGGTCGCAGCCGCTGATCGCCGCGACGCTGGGCCATGCGCTGATCGCGACCGAAGACCCTGCCAATTTCCCAGAGGCCGAGGAGGTGCTGAAGACCGCGGTCGCGCTCGACAACCAGAATCCGTTCGCGTGGTATCAGCTCGGTATCGTCTATGCGAACAAGGGCGACCAGGCGCGCGCCGCGCTCGCCTCGGCGGAACGCTATAGCCTGGAGGGTGGACAGGCGGGGCTCGCGCTGCGTAACGCCGACATGGCGATGCAGGGCCTGCGCGAAGGGTCCCCCGACTGGATTCGTGCACAGGATATTTCGCTGGTCGCGCGCGCCGAGGTGGAACGCGAGCGGAAACGGCGCTAGATTCGCCAAATTGACTGGGATACGAAGTGGGGAACGCATCGAACCGATCGATGCGCAAGGGCAACAAGTGACGGATAAAAAAGACGATTATTACCAGCCATGGCTGCGCGACCCAGCACCGACATCGGTGCCCGCCGAAGCGGACACGCGCCCGGCGCAGACCAGCACGCCCGACGACGGCGGCCTTGCCAAGCCGCGCGCGGTGCCGCCGGTCGGGCTCGACGTGTCGCGCTATCCCGCCGAGGAGCGCATCCCCGCCAAGCCGATCGTCGACAGCGAGCGACTGAAGGCCGGCGCGAGCGGGCTGTGGCGGGCGATCCGCGATGGCAGCAGCGCCTTTGCCGAGTGGACGATCCGCGTCGGTGAACGCGCCGACATTCCCGCGCGCGTCGAGGCGATGGAAATCCCGCGCCGCTCGCGCGAACTGGCCGGGCGCGCAGCCAATGCCACCGCGCGCGCCGCGAAAGCCGCCGGACGCGGGACCGCGCGCGGCAGCGCCGCCGCTGCGGAAGCCAGCGCGAGGGCGTGGGACAAGATGGCGCTCGGCGAAAAGGTCGGCAAATTGTCGAGCGACGCGCAGCGCGGGCTGGGCGAGGTCGCGGGCAAGGCCGGCGACGCGCTGGGCCAGGCGGCGAAGGCCGGTAAGGACAGCCTGGGCGAGGCAGCGACCAAGCTGCGCCCGGCGCCGCGCGAAGAGGCCGCGCCGCCCCCTTCGGGGCTCGAACAATTGCTCGCGCGCGAGGCCCGCGAAGAGGCAGAGGGGACAACGAGTGCGGCGCCAGCAAAGCCCGCCGCGCCCGACCTGCCGCTCTTTGCGAGCGAACCCGGCCTCGACCTCGCCGCGCCCAAGGCGGTCCCGGCGAAGACGACCAGGGCGGCCTCCGCCACCCCGCCCCCGTCGGTTTCGGCACCCGCCCCCGACGAGCGCATGCCGCACCGTCCGACCCCGCCGCGCACTGGCGCGGGCGGCAGCGGATTCGCCCTGCCCGCGCCCGGCTGGCTGGTCACGCTCGGCGCTGTGTTCCTGCTCGGTGCCGCCTTCTGGCTCGGCGGACGCTTCGGCGGCGGCCTGTCGAAGAGTGAGGTCGAGACCGTCGTCGCGGACTATATCGCCGCGAACCCCGAAATCATCCCCGCGGCGTTCGAGGCGCAGCGCGGCCGCGAAATGGCGAAAGCGATCGACGCGATCCGCCCGGCGCTCGAAAAACCCTATGCCGGGGCTTGGGCGGGCAATGCCGACGGCGATGTGACGCTGACGGTGTTCACCGATTATGCCTGTGGCTATTGCCGCGCCAGCCTGCCCGATCTCGACCGGCTGATCCGCAGCGACCGGCGCGTGAAAGTGGTGTTCCGCGAACTGCCGATCATCTCGCCGCAAAGCCGCGACGCCGCGATCATGGCGCTCGCCGCCGCGCGGCAGGGCAAATATGACGCCTTCCACCATGCGATGTTCGCCGCCCCCTCGCTCGACCGGGGCGCAATCGCCGCGGCGGCCGAAAAGGCCGGTGTGGTCACCGACGGCAGCGCCGATGCGACCGCCAACGAAGCACTGTTCCAGCGCGAGATCGACAGCAACCTGGCGATCGCCAGCCAGTTGCAGCTGAACGCCACCCCGACCTGGGTCATCGGCGACCAGTTGCTGCAGGGGCAGATCGGCTACGACGGCCTGCGCACCGCGGTCGCCAAGGCGCGGGCGAAGGGTTGAGCGGCGCGGGCATGGCGACGGTTACCCATGACGAAGCGCTCGCCAATGCCCGCCGCCTGCTGAGCGAACAGCCCGGCGCGGCGCTGGCGCAGGCGCTGGCGATCCTCGAGGCCGTGCCGACCTCAGCCGACGCGCACCGGCTCGCGGCGCATGCGTTGCGCGTGCTCGGACGCGAGGAGGAAGCACAGGCGGCGTCGCTCGAGGCCGTCGCGGCGACGATCCACGACGAGGCGATGATCGACGCCGCGCTCGCGCTCGCCGAAAACCGCCTATCCGACGCCGAGGGTGCGCTGCGCGCGCGGTTGAAGGCCGACGCGACCGACGTCGCGGCGATCCGCATGCTCGCCGAGGTCGCGGGGCGGATCGGGCGTTACGCCGACGCCGAAAAATTGCTGCACCGGGCGCTCGAACTGGCGCCGGGATTCGGCGCGGCACGCGCCAATCTGGCGACCGTTCAATATAAGCAGAACCGCTTCGCCGACGCCGTGGCGACATTGAGCGACGTACTCGGCGAGGATCCCGACAATCCGGCGCATGCCAATCTGAAGGCCGCGGCGCTCGGGCGGATCGGCGGGTATGACGAGGCGCTGAGCCTTTATGCCGAATTGACGCGGCGTTTCCCCGACCATGGCAAATTGTGGATGAGTTATGGCCATATGCTGAAGACCGTTGGACGGCAAGATGACGGCATCGCCGCCTATCGCCACGCGCTGGCCAGCGAGCCGGGGCTCGGCGAGGTGTGGTGGAGCCTTGCGAACCTCAAGACGATCCGTTTCGGCGCCGACGACCGCGCCGCGATGGAGGCGGCGCTGGACGCGATCGGCGCCGCCGATGCAGCGCGCGACGACGACCGACTGCACCTGCATTTTGCGCTCGGCAAGGCGTATGACGACGCCGGCGAGGCCGAAGCGGCGTTCCGCCATTATGCCGCGGGCAACAGGATCCGTGCCGGCCAGCTCGGTTATGAGGCGAGCGACACGACCGCGCTGGTCGATGCGACGATCGCGACCTGCACCGCCGATTTTTTCGCGGCGCGCGCCGGCAGCGGCGATCCCAGCCCCGACCCGATCTTCATCCTCGGGATGCCACGCGCCGGATCGACGCTGGTCGAACAAATCCTGGCGAGTCACTCCGCTATCGAAGGCACGATGGAATTACCCGACATTCCGGCGCTCGCACTCGGACTCGGGCGCGCCGCGAAAGAGGACGGGCGGCGCTGGGTCGAGGCGCTCGCCGGGCAGCCGCGCGAAAAGCTTGCCGAACTCGGGGCTAAATTCCTTCACGACACCGCGGTGCAGCGCAAGACGGACAAGCCCTTCTATATCGACAAGCTGCCGAACAACTGGCTCTATCTGCCGCTGATCCGGCTGATCCTGCCCAATGCCAGGATCATCGACGCGCGGCGCCATCCGCTCGACTGCGGCTTTTCCAATTTTCGCCAGCATTATGCCAAGGGACAGGCGTTCAGCTATGGCTTGGCGGACATGGGCGCCTATTACCGCGATTATGTGCGGCTGATGGCGCATATCGACGCGGTCCAGCCGGGCGCCGTGCACCGCGTGATCCACGAAAGGCTGCTCGACGATCCCGAGGGCGAGGTGCGCGCGCTGCTGGCCTTTCTGGGCCAGCCGTTCGAGGCGGCGTGCATGGATTTTCATCGCAACGCCCGCGCGGTGCGCACCGCGTCGAGCGAGCAGGTGCGCCGCCCGATCAACCGCGAGGGGGTCGACCAGTGGCGGCCCTATGACGCCTGGCTCGGCCCGCTGAAGGAGGCGCTCGGTCCGGTGCTGGACGCCTATCCGGCAGCCCCGCCGCGGTTCGGATAAGGGTTTCAGGACAAAACGTTGCCTTTGGGCAACAGGGCGCGACATTTTCGACCAACAGTCGGCCCGCGTGGCCAACAAGGCTTGCGCTTGCGCTGCACCGCGTCATTCTCCGTCACATAGCTGTCATTTGTGGGGGGTCACATGCGTAACGTTCATACCGTATTGGCACGCGCCAGCGGTGCTTTGCTGGCAACAACGATCCTGTGCACGTCGGGAACGGCGCTGGCGCAGGAAGCGAGCGACACCAACGACGACAACGACATCGTCGTCACCGCGTCGAAGCGCGAGGAAAATCTGCAGGATGTGCCGCTGGCGATCACGGCGATCGGCAACGAGCGGCTGAACGAACTGCAAGTCAAGGAATTCCAGGACGTCGTCAAATTCCTGCCGTCGGTGACGATCCAGACGCTCGCCCCCGGTTTCAGCCAGGTCTATTTCCGCGGCGTCGCGAGCGGCGAAAATGCCAACCACTCGGCGTCGCTGCCGACTGTCGGCACCTATCTGGACGAAATGCCGATCACGACGATCCAGGGCGCGCTCGACATCCACGCTTACGACTTCGCCCGCGTCGAAGCGCTCGCGGGGCCGCAGGGCACGCTTTATGGCGCCAGCTCGATGGCGGGCACGATCAAGCTGATCACCAACAAGCCCGACACCAGCGGCACCTATGGCTCGGCGGGGCTGGAGCTCAACAGCGTGTCGCGCGGCGGCATCGGCGGCGTCGCCGAAGGCTTTGTCAACGCTCCGCTGGGCGAGAGAGCGGCGCTGCGCCTCGTCGCCTGGTACCGCCGCGACGCGGGCTATATCGACAATATCGCGGGCAGCCGCACCTATCCGTCGAGCGGCATAACCCAGAACAACAGCGCGCTGGTCGAAAAGGACTATAACGACGTCGATACCTATGGCGCTCGCCTCGCGCTCGGCATCGACCTCAACGACGACTGGACGATCCGCCCTACCCTCATGGGCCAGATCCAGAAAGCGAACGGCAGCTTTGCGCAGGAACGCTCGGCGGCGGTTACCCGCTCGCTCCAGACCGTCCAGTACAACCCCGAGGGCAGCAAGGACAAATGGCTCCAGGCGGCGATGACCATCGAGGGCAAGATCGGCAATTGGGACCTGACGCTGACCGGCGGCCATCTGCGGCGCAAGACGACCACCGAAAGCGACTATTCGGATTACGCCTATTTCTACGACGCGCTCTACGGGTCGGGCGCCTTTCTGTACGACAATGCGAACAATCTGGTTTCGCCGAACCAATATATCCAGGGCATCGACCGCTATAAGCGGACCTTCGGCGAAGCGCGTATCGCCTCGCCGGCCGACGCCCGCATCCGCTTTATCGGCGGGCTTTTCTATCAGCGCCAGGCGCATAATATCGAACAGAATTACATCATCGACAATATCGCCGACGTCATCACGGTCACCGGCACCGACAGCAATATCTGGCTGACCAAGCAGCTGCGCGTCGATCGCGATTATGCGGCGTTCGGTGAAATCAGCCTCGACATCACCGACCAGCTGACGCTGACCGGCGGCGGGCGCGTCTATAAGTTCGACAACAGCCTGGTCGGCTTTTTCGGCTATTCCGCCGGCTATTCGAGCCGCACCGGCGAGGCGGCCTGTTTCGGGCCGGCGATCGTGACAGGATCGCCCTGTACCAACCTCGACAAAAGGACAAACGACACCGGCTTCATCCACAAGCTCAACCTCAACTACAAGATCAACGACGATGTCATGCTCTATGGCACCTGGTCGCGCGGTTTCCGCCCCGGCGGCATCAACAGGCGCGGCACGCTGCCGCCCTATAGCCCCGACACGCTCGACAATTACGAGTTCGGCTGGAAGACCAGTTTTGGCCCGCTGCGCTTCAACGGCGCGGTCTATCAGGAGGATTGGAAGAATATCCAGCTGTCCTTCCTGGGCGAGAACGGCCTGACCGAGATCCGCAGCGCCGGCATCGCGCGTATTCGCGGTTTCGAGGTCGACCTGGGCTATCGCGCCGGCGGCTTCTCGCTCAACCTTGGCGGCAGCTATAACGACGCGACGATCCGCCGCGATTTCTGTGCGATCGCCAATCCGCAGTTCGACTGCACGATCAACCCGCCGAGCCAGACCAATGCCCTGCTCGCCCCCGCGGGCACGCGCCTCCCGGTCACCGCGAAGTTCAAGGGCAATGCCGTCGCGCGCTATGAATTCCCGATCAGCGGGATGGACGGCCATGTCCAGTTCGCGGTCAACCATATCGGCAAGCGGCGGTCGGACCTGCGTATCGTCGAGAACGACATCGTCGGCAATTTCGGCGGTTATACCACTGCCGATTTCAGCATGGGGGTGAAGGGCGAAGGCTGGAGCGCCGAGCTGTTCGCAACCAATTTGTTCGACAGTCGCGGCGTCATCAACAGCGCGGTGCAATGCGGCGAGAGGATCTGCGGCGATGCCGGCGGCGGCACCGCCAACGGCGGCGTCTTTTACGATAATGTCATCCGGCCGCGCCTGATCGGGATCAAGGTCAGCAAGGATTTCTGATCGGGTGACCGACGTCAGCACCAACCACGAAAGGCCGGGCCAAAAGCTCGGCCTTTTGATGTGCGTCGCGCTGGGCATGGGCAATATGATCGGGTCGGGGGTGTTCCTGCTGCCGCGATCGCTCGCGCCGCTCGGGTGGAACGCGGTCATCGGGTGGGGATTGTCGATCGCCGGTACCCTCTGCCTCGCGGTCGCGCTTGCGCGGCTTGCCAAAAAGCTGCCCGGCGGCAGTGCGACCTATACCTATGCGGCGACCGCCTTTGGTCCGGGCGTCGGGTTCCTCGTCGCGTGGAGTTACTGGATCAGTTGCTGGACCGTTGTCTCGACGCTGGCCGTCGCGGCGATCAGCAATTTTTCGATTCTCGCGCCCTCCCTGGCCGGCGGCGGCCACACCGCGGCGCTGATCGCGATCAGCTTCATCTGGCTCTTCACCCTGGTGAACCTGATGGGCGTGCGCCGCGCCGGCCGCGCGCAATTGGTCACGCTGGGCCTCAAGTTGATCCCCATACTCGGCGCGGTAGTCGTCGCATTGTGGTTGTACGGCACCGGCGACGCCCCGACCCCGACGATGGCGCAGACCAAACCCGTCAGCCTCCATAACATCGGCAATGCGGCGACGCTGACCCTCTTCGCGCTGCTCGGCTTTGAAAGCAGCTGCGTTGTCGGCAACCGCGTGCACGACCCCGAACGCACCATCCCGCGCGCAACGATAATCGCCGCTGCCGCGACAGGGCTGCTTTATCTTCTCTCATGTACGACGGTCACCTTGCTGCTCCCGCTCGAAACTCTCGAAGCATCGAACTCCCCCTATGCGACTTTTTTCGGCACGCTCGTCAGCCCATCGGCGGGACAGGCGGTGGCGCTGTTCGCGGCGATCGCGGCGCTCGGCGCGCTCAACGGCTTTGTCCTGTTGCAGGGGGAAATTCCGCGCGATCTTGCGCATCGGGGACTTTTGCCGCCCATTTTCGCGCGCGATAACCGTTTCGCTGTACCCTGGTTCACCCAGATCTTGTCGAGCGCCCTTGCCAGCATCGTCGTCTACGCCAATTATTCGCGCGGCCTCGCCAAATTGTTCGAGTTCATGGTGCTGGTGACGACCTCCACCGCGATCATCTTTTATATCGTCAGCGCGCTTGCCGCTTTGAAGCTCGAGCATGACGGCACGATCAAGGCGTCACCCGCCTTCGTGACGGTGACGATCCTTGGTTTTCTTTACAGCTGCTGGGCGTTTTACGGCGCCGAGCTGGAGCCCGGGCTTTGGAGCATCGGCCTGACCGCCGCCGGACTGCCGATCTACCTCGCGATGCGTCGCGCCAGACCCGCCATCGCCTGATACTTGCCCCAATGGGCAAAAGCGCCTATCGGCCTGTTCCCGTTGGCCCGGAACCGGGCCTTTTTGGAGACGTGACGTGTCGGACCGCCGAATAATTCAGGGTTTGAATCTCTGCGGCATCCGCCCGCTGTCGTAGCGCGTTTTTCCCGACGCGGTGCGCTTCGGGCGCTGCCGCAATTTCTCCAACCCGCCCATCATACTTCTGCCGCCGGGCGCCGTGCGTCCGCCGGCCGCAGGCAGGACTTTATGTTGTACGACAGCCATTGGGCGCGTGCGCTGGCGCGCGCCATCGCCACGGATCATCCGGGCAAGAGCAAGACCGGGCGAGCCCTGCTCGCCTGGGTCCGCGCGCGCGCCGCCGCGCTCGGGCTGGACGAGAAGAATATCTCGCGCGCCGCGCTGCTGGGGGACCCCGTGGTTCCGTCCGCGGACGCGCGCGAGGACGAGAGCCTGGTGCAGGCCAGCCGGCTGGCCGACGCGCTCGAGTTGCCCGGCACCGAACGCGCGTTGCTGCTGCTCGCGACGGCGCTCGATCGCGCCCCGCTGACCCGTAGTCTGGAACAGCTGATCGGGACCGAAAAGCTCGACATGGAGACGCTGGCGGGCGCGGTCGCCGGGATCGCGCCGCACGCGCTGCGCCGCGCCGAGGTGGTGCGGCTCGACCTCGTGGGACGCTGGACCGACAAGAGCGGCGCGGTCGAACTCGGCCTGTGCTGGGCCTTCGAGCGGCTGCTCGACGCACCGCCTGGGCGCCACGACAGTCTGCTCGACGGGCTGCTGGGGGCGCGGCAGGTCGCGCGGCACGGCCTCGACGATTTCCCGGCCTACCGTAGCGAGGCCGAGTTGGCGACGCGGCTGCTGCGCGGGGCGATCGATCGCGGGGCGCGCGGAATCAACATCCTGATCCACGGGCCGCCGGGCACGGGCAAGACCGAGCTGGCGCGCAGCCTGGCCGCCGCGGTCGGCGAACCGCTGCACGGGGTTGGCGAGGCCGACAGCGACGGCGACGAACCGGCGCGGCACGACCGCGTCGCGGCGCTGAAGCTCGCGCTGCGCACGCTCGAAAAGCGCGGGCGCGCGCTGCTGCTGTTCGACGAAATGGAGGATCTGCTCGGCAACACGCAGGTCGAACAGGATGGCCGGGTGCGCCAGCGCGCCGGCTCGAAGCTGTTCGTCAACCGCCTGCTCGAAGAGAATGTCGTGCCGGTGATCTGGACGTCGAACGCCGTTGCCGACGTCGATCCCGCAATCCTGCGGCGCTTCAGCCTGTCGATCCGCATGGACTTCCCCGGCTCCGCGCACAGCCCCGCGATGCTCGAACGGGTGAGCGCCGAGGAGAGCGTCGCGGTCGATCCGGCGCTGCAGGCGCTGGCGGCGACCGCGCCCGAGGCCGCGTCGCTGTTCCGCGTCGCGGCGCGCGCCGCCGCGCTGGCGGGCGACGCCGCGAGCGCCAGCCGCTTCGCGGGGTCGGTGTTGGGCACGCTGCACGGCCGCGAGGTCGCGCCGCGACCGCCGCGTGCGTTCGACGAGACGCTGCTGACCGCCGACACCGACCTGCCTGCGCTGTTCGCGAGCCTGGCGCGCGTCGACGCGCCCGCCGATGTCTCGCTGCTGCTCACCGGCGAGCCTGGGACGGGCAAGACCGAGGCGGTACAGGCGCTGGCGCGGCGGCTGGGCCGGCCGCTGCATATCAAGCGGGCGTCGGACCTGATGTCGAAATGGGTCGGCGAGACCGAGAAGGCGATCGTACGCGCCTTTGCCGACGCCAGGCGGCAGGGCGCGATGCTGTTCTTCGACGAGGTCGATTCGCTGCTCGCCGACCGGCAGGGCGCGTCGCAGAGCTGGGAGGTCAGCCAGGTCAACGAACTGTTGACCTGGATGGAGGATCATCCTTTGCCCTTCGCCGCAGCGACCAACCATGTCGCGAAGCTCGACCCCGCGTCGGCGAGGCGCTTCGTGTTCAAGGTCGAGATGCGGGCGCTCGATGCCGAACGCGCGCGGCGGGCGTTCGTCCATTTCTTCGGCCGCGAGGCGCCGGCGACGCTCGACCGGATCGGCGCGCTGACGCTCGGCGACTTTGCGGTCGTCGCGCGGCAGATGCGCTTTGTCGGAGGGATCGACGATCGGGCGTTGATCGATCGGCTGCGGCGCGAGCGCGCGGCGCGCCCGGCGCTGCCGCAGCCGATCGGTTTCGGGTCAGACGCGCCACTTCGGCGCGAAGAAACCCCGGTCGCGTAACACCACCTCGGCGGCGTTGTGCCCCGGCGCGCCGGTGACGCCGCCGCCGGGGTGGGCGCCCGCGCCGCACATATAGAGGTTCTTCACCGGCCCGCGATAACCGCCATTGCCGAGCACGGGGCGCGCGGCCCAGAGCTGGTCGAGCGTCATATTGCCGTGCATGATGTCGCCGTCGATCAGGCCGAACTTGCGTTCGAGGCCCTTGGGCGACAGGCGCGTCTGGCCGACGATGCTGGCGCGAAAGCCGGGGGCATGTTGCTCGACGGTATCGATGATCGCGTCGGCGGCGGCGCCTTCCTCCTCGTCCCAGTCCCGACCGTCCGGCAGCTCGGGCGCGAATTGCTGGCAGAAGAGGCTGGCGACGTGGCTACCGGGAGGGGCGAGGCTGGCGTCGACGGTCGAGGGGATGAGCATCTCGACGATCGGCTTCTTCGACCAGCCATATTGTTTCGCGTCGAGGAAGGCGCGGTCCATATAATCGAGTGTCGGCGCGAGGATGATGCCCGACTGGTGATGCTCGCCGGGTTCGGGGAGACAGGTGAATTTGGGGAGTTCGCTGAGCGCGACGTTCATGCGGAAGGTGCCGCTGCCGGCCTTGAAGCCGCGGATACGGCGCTGGAAATCGCCCGGCAGATCGGAGGCGTCCATCAGCCGTTCGTAGAGCAGTTTCGGCCCGACATTAGCGATGACGCGCGCGGCGGCGATCTCCTCGCCGCCGACGAGCTTCACCCCAACCGTCTTGTCGCCGTCGACGAGCACCTTCTCTACCGGGCTTTCGAGGCTGATCTCGACGCCGAGGTCGCGGCAGACCTTGGCCATGATCTCGGTGATCTTGCCCATGCCGCCGACGCTGTGGCCCCAGGCGCCCTTCTTGCCGTTCACTTCGCCGAAGACGTGGTGGAGCAGCACATAGGCGCTGCCCGGGGTGTCGGGGCTCGCATAATTGCCGACGACGGCGTCGAAGCCGAAGGCGGCCTTGACCGCCTCACTCTCGAACCAAGCGTCCAGCATCGTGCGCGCGGACTTGGTGAACAGGTCCAGCACGTCGCGCTGCTGTTCGAGGCTGAGCCCCGCAAAGCGCCGCCCCTGCCGCGCGCCGTCGATCAGGGTGCGGAAGCCTTCGCCCACATTGGGCGGCACGCGCAGCGCGAGGTCGCGGAGCAGTTCGGCGACATTTTCGAGCGCATCATAATATTGGGGCAGCACGTCGGCGTCGTGGTTGCTGAACTTACGGAACTCAGCCTGGGTGCGTTCGAGCCCGCCACCCAGCTTCAAATAGCCGCCATCCTCCTGCGGCAGGAAGTTGCTGATCGGCCGCTCGATGACGCGATAGCCATGATCGGCGAGCTTCATGTCGGCGATCACCTTGGGCTGGAGCAGGCTGACCGTGTAGCTGGCGACCGAATTGCGGAAACCCGGTGCGAATTCCTCGGTCACTGCGGCACCGCCGACGACGTCGCGCGCCTCGACGATGCGCACCTTGAGCCCCGCCCTCGCGAGATAGAAGGCGCAAACGAGGCCATTGTGGCCGGCGCCGATAATCAGGGCGTCATAAGCTTTGGTCATTTTCGGCTCCATCCCGCACGCGGGGCTTGTTCGAGGCGGGATTCGGGAATCAGGTCGCGCATGCGCGAACAGAAATGCTTGAGGCAGACTTCCTTGTCGCTGAGCGGGCCCATGGTGAAGGTCTTGGACTGCATACCCGCCTGCACGCGCGTGATCAGTTCGGTATCCTCGGCGTTGACCTGGCGGTTGATGCGCCAGTTCAAATAACGCGCGGCCTTCATCTCGCGGCGCTCATCGGGAAGCACATAGGAAATTTCGCGGATCAGGCACGTCGTCGGCCCGGTCGGCAGCCATTGCATGAAATCGACCTGGTCGGGATAGATGTCGAACGCGACATTGGGCCAGAGCTTGAAATAGAGCCAGTGGCGCTGGCGGTCTTCGGGCAGGTGCGGGACCGGCGGCAGCAGCCGCTGATACATGCGTTCGGACCAATTGGCCGAGGGCCGGTCGATCAGATCGCCCCACATGCGATCGACATCATCCTCCGCCTCGACGCCATAGCTTTTGCCGAACAGGCGCGTGAGGCCGGGGTGCGCGACGGGGATGTGGAGGCCATCGGAATAATTGTCGCCGACATTCTTCCAGTTCACCTCGCGCGGGCGCAGCGTGACGCGGCCGAGAGCGCCGAGGCCCTCGAAGCGGTACGGCTCCACTATCGCCTCATATGGCGCCATCATCGACGCCACCGTAGGTCCGCCGTCATCCTCGAGCCGGACGAACCAGAAGCCACGCCATTGTTCGAGGCCGACCGGGACGAGCCCCGCCTTGCCCTTATCGAGCGTGGGGTAGCTCATACTGTCGGGCACGCCGGTGAGGCGTCCGTCGAGGTCGTAGGTCCAGGCGTGATAGGGGCAGACGAGTTTCTTGGCGCAGCCCGCCGCGCCGTCGACGAGGCGCGAGCCGCGGTGGCGGCAGACGTTGGTGAAGGCGCGCACGACGCGGTCGGCACCGCGCACGACGAGGACGCTCTCGCCGCAATAATCGATGCTGTGCCAGTCGCCGGAGTTCGGGATGTCGCTGTCGTGGCAGACGACCTGCCAGCTCGGGCGGAAGATGCGCGCAATTTCGGCGGCGTGGAAGTCGGGGTCGCTGTAGGTCCAGGCGGGCAGCGACCAGCCGTCGAGCGGGTCGATGTTGGTGAAAGTGTCGCGCAGCGTTGCCATGAGTCGATCCTTGTTGTACAGACGTATAACAAGATGCAGCCCGCTCGCCAAGCCTTTACGCGCGAAAGCGCCGATGCCCGGAGGGCCGACCTGATCGAGGCGACCGCCGCGGTGCTCGCCGAAGCTGGCCTGGTCGGCACCAATGTGCGCGCGATCTGCGCGCGGGCCGGGGTGTCACCCGGCCTTTTGCGCCATTATTTCGGCGGCATCGACGATCTGGTCGCCGCCACCTACCAGGCGACGAGCGACCGGATGGACGCGATCTTCGCCGCCGCGGTCGAGCGCGCGGGGCCCGACCCGCGCGCCCGGCTGAACGCCTATCTGACCGCGAGCTTTCGCCCGCCGGTGACCGATCCCGAGCTGCTCGGCGCCTGGACCGCCTTTTGGGCCTTGGCCAGAAGCGACGCGCGCATGACGTGCATCCACGCGGAAAGCTATGCCGGTTACCGCGCGCGGCTGGCCGACCTGCTCGCAGCGTGCGGGGCGCAGGACGCCGGGCGGCTGGCGATCATACTGACCGCGATGGTCGACGGGCTGTGGCTCGAACTATCGCTCGACGCCGACAGCTTCGGCGCCGCGGCGGCGACGGCGATGATCGAACAGGCGGTGGCGGCGCTGCTGCCCTGACCCTCATTTCGACAGGTCGCGCAGCAAGCTGTCCCAATGCGCGAGCGCGGGGGCGATGGCGGCGACGGGGACACGCTCGTTCAGGCCGTGCGCGAAGCTGTCGCTCGCCTTGCTGAACAGCCCGGCGACGCCGTAGCTCGGCACGCCCTGGATGCGGAAATGATAGCTGTCGGTCGCGCCCGCGCTCATCGACGGGATGATCGGCAGGCCGGGGGCGCGGGCGTGGACCGCCTTGGTTACCGCCGCCATGACGTCGGGGCGCAGCGGCGAGGCGTCGCTGGCGCTGGCGTCGGGATCGGGGTTCACCTTGACCGCGGGGTCGGCGATCACCTTTTCGAGTTCGGCGCGCACGGTCTCGACCGGCACGCCGGGGAAGATGCGGCAGTTGATGTTCGCGGTCGCGCGCTGGGGCAGCGCATTTTCGGCGTGGCCGCCCTTGACCAGCGTGGGCACACAGGTGGTACCGATCTGGCCGATATATTCGGGGTCGGCGCGGATCGCGGCGATCGCCTTGGCATCGGTCGGATCGGCGGCAAAGGCTTTCAGCGCCGCGCCGATCCCGCCGCCGACCTGGTCGGCGACGATCGGCATGCCGACCTTGGTCAGCTCGTTCTGCCGCGGCGTGAAACGATAGGCGCCGACCTTCGCCAGCGCGTTCGACAGTTGCACGATGGCATTGGTATCCGACGGGCGCGAGCTGTGGCCGCCGGGATTGGTGACCTCGAGCGCGAAGTCGGCATAGGTCTTCTCGCCGGCCTGCAGCCCATAATATTTGGGCTTGCCGTCCTCGCCGATCAGGCCGCCGCCGCCGTCGCCGTTGAGCGCGAATTCGGCGCCCTTATATTTGGCGGCGAGCGCGCGCGTCGTCGTCATCGAGGTTTCCTCGTCGCCCGAGAGCAGCAGGATGATCGTGCGTTTGGGCTTGAACCCGTCCTTCTTGAGCTGTGCCATGGTGGCGACCATCATCGCGACGTCGAACTTGTTGTCGTCCGACCCGCGGCCGAAGATATAGCCATCTTCCTCGACCGGCACGAAGGGATCGCGGGTCCAGTCCTTCGCATCGGCCTCGACCACGTCCATATGGCCGAGCAGCACGATCGGCTTGCCCGTGCCCGTGCCGTGCAGCGTCGCGGCGAAGGTCGCGGTTTCGCCCATCGGGGTGATCTCGATATCGGCGTCGGCATAACCCGCCGCCTTGAGGATGCCGGCAAAATAAGCGGCGAGTTCGGGCACCTTGCCGCGCCCCATGACGGTCGGGATCGCGACGCTGTCCATCAATATCTTCTTCGCCGTGTCGGCATCGGCGGGCTTGGCGTGGACGGGCGCGGCGGCAACGAGGGCGGCGGCGAGGGCGAGGGGGGCGGTAAGGTTTCGCATGGCAACGGGTTATGGCGCGTTGATTGCGCGCGGCAAGTGTCATTTCGTCGCCCCCGCACAGGCGGGGGCCGCAGTCGGTCTGTCTCTGTCGCCGATGCATAATCCGATGGCGGCCCCCGCCTTCGCGGGGGCGACGACTACGACGCCTTTTTGGCCTTCAGCGCCGGGGTCTTCGGCTTGAACCGGCACAAATCGTCGACCGGGCAGCGCCAGCACTCCGGGGTGCGCGCCTTGCAGATGTAGCGGCCGTGGAGGATCAGCCAGTGGTGGGCGCCGACGCGAAACGGCTGCGGGGTTTCCTTGTCGAGCTTTTTTTCGACCGCGAGCACGGTCTTGCCGGGGGCGAGGCCGGTGCGGTTGCCGACGCGGAAGATATGGGTGTCGACCGCGAAAGTCTCTGCCCCGAAGGCGCAATTCATCACGACATTGGCGGTCTTGCGCCCGACGCCGGGCAGCTCGACGAGGGTGTCGCGGTCGGCGGGCACGTCGCCGCCGAAGTCGCGGACGAGGATTTCGCTGAGCGCGATGACATTCTTCGCCTTGGCATTGAACAGCCCGATGGTCTTGATGTGCTGCTTGAGGCCCGCTTCGCCGAGATCGACCATTTGCTGCGGGGTCTTCACCTCCTGGAACAGCAGCCGCGTCGCCTTGTTCACGCCGACGTCGGTCGCCTGCGCCGAGAGTAGGACCGCGACGAGCAACTGGTAGGTGTTGCCATAGCGCAGCTCGGTCTCCGGGCTGGGGTTCAGTTCGGCGAGGCGGCGGTAGAATTCAAAGATATCGGCCTTCTTCATTTCGGCGCGGGCGGCTTTCCGGCGGGGTGCGCCGCCTTCCAGTCCATCGCGGCGCGGACGCGGCGTTCGACCGAGGGATGCGAATAGAAGAGCAATTCCTCGAGCGGGTTCGGGCGCGGGTTGCGATATTCGGCGGTCTTGACCAGCGCGCTCGCCATCGCGTCGGGCAGATTGACCGTCCGCACCGAATAAAGGTCGGCCTCGGTCTCGCCCTTGCGCACCACCCAATTCTGCACCGGCTGCGCGAGCAGGCCGAAGAGCGAGACGATGAACATCAGCACCGGGAAACCGCGCGCGTCGCCGATGGCGGCGTCGCTGCCGAACGCCCGCGCGAACCGTCCGAACAGCCGGTCGGCCAAGAAGAAGAGCAGGATCGCGAGCAGCGAGAAGACGGCGATCAGCCACCAGATCTGGCCGAGGACATAATGGCCGATCTCGTGCCCGGTCACCGCCTGCACCTCGTCGAGCGAGGCGCCTTTCAAGGCGACGTCCGAAATGGCGATGCGCGCCGAATGGCCGAGGCCCGAGACATTGGCGGTAAAATTGTTCGACTGGCGCGAGCCGTCGAAGACGAAGATGCGGTCGGGCTCGATGCCCGCTTCCTTCGCCTGTACCGCCAGCGCGTCGCGAACCGGGCCGGCGGGGAGCGGCTTATAATCGTTGAACAGGGGTTCGACGACGATCGGCGAGACGAGCAGGATGGCAAGGATCGCGGTCGCGGCGAGGCCGCCCGACCAGACCCACCAGCGTTTTCCGGCGCGGCGGATCAAAGCATAGATGCCGAGGAAGAAGAGCGCGCCGAACAGCGTGCCGATGACGAGCGAGATCGCCGACTGGCCGAGATAGTCGCCGAGCGGCTGGCTGGTGCGGCCATAGGCGGTTTCGCGGAAGAAATTGGTGTAGAGATCCCAGGGCAGGGTGAGCAACGCCGACAGCAGGATGAAGGCGGCGCAGAGCAGGAAGGTGCGGAGCGCCCAGCCGCGGCGTTCGAGCCTGGCCGAAAGCCGGTCGAGGATGCGCAAGCGGACGAAGACGTAGGTTACCGCCGCCGCGACGACGACATTCCAGAACAGCAGCCATTCGCTGCCGATGGTGTAGGAGGCCGCCTTGGCGAGCGCGGCGGGACCGAGGCCGTCGATATAAGCGGCGGTGGCGGCGGCGGGATCGAAGCTCATGCCCTTTGTCCTTCTGCTGTATTATATTTATAATACACTTGGCGGCGAGAGATGCAAGCGGATCAGCGCAGCCAGCGGCTGAGCGACGGAAAGGCGGGAAGCCCCTCGGCGAGCGCGGTGCGCAGGTCGGCGGTCATGCCATAGACCCCGAGCATCGGCGCGCCGATATAATGGCCGGTGGCGAAGCTGGTCGCGAGCTTGGCGCTGTCGCCGCGGTAACCGCCGTTGTGGAACAGATGCTTCATCGGCAGTTCGCACGGCAGCGAGGCGGCATAGGACCAGGCGATCGCGACCATCTCGTCGGTCGGATCGGCGACGATCGGGCCGAGCGTCTTGCGGTCCTCGGCGGTGACGGCGGCGATATGCCCCGCCTCGTGCAGCAGGTCGCCGGGCCAGACGGGGGTGTCGGGGTCGATCAGGATACGGCCATTGACGATCGCGAGGCCGTCGAGCAGCTGCTCCTTATGCGCGCCGATCCAGTCGACCTCGATGCCGATTTCTTCGAGGAAGGGCAGGATGCGCGCCGCCGCCGCCTCGCCGCCGCCTTCGTCGCGCCAGGTGCAGGCGGGTGCGGTGACCGGCGTGGTCATGCCAATTCTTCTCCAGTTCATCGTTGAGGCACCTGAAACGTCTTCCATTCTCATTCAGTGCAACTGAGTGGCGAGGATATGGGTCTCTGAGACACCTTGGCCAGCTCAAGAAACCACTTAACATCGCCATCCGTGATATGGAGCCTACGAACCCACTCCGCATCCCAATCTTTAGTCAGGGCATCTCCTCGAAGGGTCGCGTCCGTCAAGGTGGTGTAATTTCGGCTGTGGCCGTGGGCCATCGTCAGGCGGCTTTGGCGGTGATGTGTAGGGGCTGATTTTCCTCCTCGATCATGGGTTGGTTGAGTTCGGCCATGCCTTCGATCTGCATGT
>JAEULK010000071.1 GCA_016793775.1 Sphingopyxis sp.
CGTCATCGAACGCGCGTTCTGCCGCTTCAAGGACTGGCGTCGGGTCGCCACACGCTTCGACCGCAACATCAAAACCTTCATGGCAACCATCGCAATCGCCGCTACCGTCATCTGGTGGCTCAAATGAGTCCGGACCCTAGCTGACCCGGCGCGGCGGCGAGGCCATCGACCAGATATTGCTTGCCGTTGCCGGTCTGGACCAGGCTGACCCCGGTCGCTTTCACAACGCCGATCACCGTGCCGACGAGCGGGGTGCCACCCGGCAATTTGCCATCGACCGCGCTCGCGAGCAGCAGCCCTTTGTCGGCGACGACATTGACGAGGCTGCCCGACTTGACCAGCACCCCGGCGATCACCGGATTGGTGTGCGCGGGATCGCCGGTGTTCGCGAGCAGCCCGGTGCCCGCAAGGCCGCCGGGGCCGACGAGACCGCCGACCGCAAGCGCCCCGGCATTGCCGAGCGCGACGCCGTTGGCGCCGGCGGATCCGGCGGGTCCGACAGGACCGGCGGGACCCGTGGCGCCGGTCGGACCGGCGGGTCCGGCGGGACCCGCCGCGCCGGTGGCGCCGCCCGGGCCGACGCTGCCAACGCGGTAATGGCCCGACGATTCGCAGGCCGCGAGCGCGAGGCAAGCGGGCAGGATGATGAGATGGGCTGTGCGGAATACAGGGCGAGACAGAGGCATCGAACTTCTCCTTCGAGCGTTTCGCCCCCCATTCGCGAAAAGGCGCGACGCGAAGAATTAGTTCCTGTTTTTCATAAGGTTAAAAGCCGTTTACCAGCAACGGTAGCCATCGATACGCGCCAGTTGTGCGGCGCTGCGTGCCGCGCAAATATCGCCGCGATTAACGCTCTTTTTCTTGGCGGACCGGTCCCTCGGCACGACGGGCCGGGCGGCCTGTCCCGCTATGGGACGCTTTCGACGCGGCTTCAGCGGTCGCGGTTGGTCACCAAGGTGAAGGGCGCCCAGCTCGCCGGATGCGCCCAATGCGGCTGCCATCCCTCGACCGGCGACCCGTCGGGATGTTTGCCGGTGCGTACCGCCTCCATCGCCATGGCGAGCGCGGTCGCGGGGGTGGCGTCCTTGTTGCCGAGCGCCTCGACGGTGAGCGCCGCGGTGGCATCGTCGGCGACGCGCCAATGGCTCGCGAGCAGATTGCCCGCGCCCGCATAGAGGAAGCTGCGCGCCAGACTCGACAGCGATTCGCCGCTCGCCCCCGCCTCGACCCCCGGGGTCGCGGTGTTGCACGCCGACAGCACGACCCAGCGCGCCGACAGCGACAGCGCCGCCGCCTCGCTCGCGGTGAGCAGCCCGTCGTCGGTCGCGCTCGCCTTGCCCGGCGGGGTCAGCACCAGCCCGGGTTCGGATCCGGTGCCCATCTCGCCCGGCAACAGGCCGTGGGTCGCGAACACCACCGCGATCGCGCGCGGCAGCTCCTTGTCGGCCTTGACCGCCGTTTCGGTGGCGTTGCGGCCCAGCCGGACGCCGTTTCCACTTGCGATCGCGGCGGACAATTTGGTGAGTTCGGTGACGGTGCCGGGCAGCGGATCGAGTTTGCGCAGCTTGTCGACCGACGCCATCGTCTTGTCGCCACTGGCCAGCGTCAGCCCGGCGCCGCGCACCCCGATGCCGCCGCGCCGCCGCAAGCCGGGTTCGCCGCCGCGCGCTGCGGCGGCGATACCGCTGCCGGCGAGGGTGGGCGCGCCATAGGCGACCAAGTCGGGGCGGCGCGACGCTGGCACCGCGCCCTCGCGCGACGCCAGCGCGAGCGCGCTGACCGAGGGCAGGGTGATGAAACGATAATGTTTGGCGAGCCAGTCGGTCGCCGCGAGGTCGGTCTCGCTGCCGCTCTCGGCATCGCCCTGAGGCTTGCTCGCGACGAGCGCGGCGAGCGGCAGCCCGGCGATCGGGCCGCTCGCGACGGTATAGATGCGCCCGCCCTCGGGCAGCGCGGCGGCGACGGGACCCACCAGTTCTTGATAGAGCCGGTATGCCGCGGCGCGGTCGTAGCGCGGATAGCGCTGGTCGATCGGACTCGCCGCGCCCTTCGCCTCGGCGGCGAGCAAAGCGTCATAATCGGGGAGCGAGCAGGTATTTTCATCGATCCGGCATTTCAGCCGCGCGACATCGGCGGCGACCGGCGCGGCGCCGTCATCGACGCGGTGCCAGGTCGCCGCGGTCTTGGAGATGGCGAAGGCATAATGATGCCCCTCCGACGGCAGCAGCATCAGCACCGCCTCATCGGGTTCGAGCAACGCCTGCACCGCCGCGACGTCTATCGCCTTCGGCGTCACCAGCGTCGCATAATCGGGAAATTCGGCGGCGATGCGCGCATCGAGCGGCGCGAGCCGCGCGCCCGCCGCATCGAGTTCGGCGCGGATCGCCGCCGCCTTCGCCTGATCGCGGCCGATCGACTGTTCGCGATATTGCTGGGTCAGCGACACCACCGCCTGCGCAGTGTCCTGGCGCTGGCGGACCAGTTCGCCGAGCGGCCCGGTGCCGGCGATGCTGCGCGCCGCGGCCTGGTTGATCGCGTCGCCGGCATCGGTCAGCGTCAGATCCTGCGCTGCGAGGAAGGCGGGGTTCAAGGCGTCGATCTTTCCGCCGCGCGCCGCCCAGCCCGCGAACATCACCATGTCGAAGGCGCCCGATTGCGGGTTGCGGCGGGTGCCGCGCGCGACGGCCTTGGCGAGAGCCGCCACTGCGGGATTGGCGTCGCTGGTGCTGAGCCCGGCGTCGCGCCGTCGCCGCAACCGGTCGGCGGCGTCGATCGCCGCCCCCAGTCCGTCGCTCTCGCGTCCCTTCGCCTGCGCGCGCGCGCGGGCCAGGGTGGTGAGCAATATGATCGTGTCGGTCTTCGCGTTGGTGTACCAGCCGTCACCTTTGCCTTCGACCGCGAGTTGCAGCGGCAAAGCCTCTTCGAAATAGGGCAGGGCCTCCTCGGCCTTGCCCTGACCGAGAAGCGCGAGCGCGAAATTATAGCGCGATTTCTGGGTGCCGATGTCCTCGCGCCCGTCGAGCCGCTCGCCCTCGGTCATCGCGATGCGTCCCGGACCCTCGGCGGCGGCGAAGCGGCCCGAGATATTGCGGTAATAGCTGATCTGGTTGTTCGCGAACTGGCGCCGCATGTCGCCATAGGCGGGGTCCTGCATCATCGCCATCAGCGCATCGAACGCCCGGTCCGAATCCGCGTCGCGGCGCACCAGCGTCAGCGCCTCGGCATAGCGCAGCTGCAATTCCCAATTGTCGGCGGTTTCCATGCCCGCCGCGTTCAGTTCGGCGAAGGTGTCGTCGAGCGCGCGGGCGACTTCGGCATAGCGCCCTTCCTCGAGCATCTCGCGGCCGTACATTTCGAGCCGCACCCGCGCGCCAAAGGCCGCTTCGCCGCGGATCAGGCCGGTTTCGGCGGCGCGGCGATGGACCAGCCGCGCGTGCCCCATCCGTTCATCGGGCGCGAGCCCCGAACTGATCCATTCGAGGAAGAACAGCTCGCTCTCGCTATCCTTTGCCGCCGCGGCGCGCGCGGCATAGCCGCGCATCCGGTCGGTCACGCGCCGATAGGTGGCATCGCCGCGCTCATATTCGTCTCCGAAATAGATCCAGATCATATTCTCGACGTTGAACATCGTGTCCTTGGACAGGCGCGGGCGATATTCCCCGACCAGATCGACCAGCTTCAGCGCCGACCGGACCTGCGGCTCGCCGGTCAGCGCTTCGAACCGTTCGGACTCGGCGGCCACGATTTCGTCGATGACCTTGTCGCATGGACCGCCGTTGTCGGGCGGGCAGAACGGCGTTTCGGCGGCGAAAGCGGACGGACCGGCCGAGGCCAGCAGCGCGGCGCATAGGGCGAAGCCCGCCCGGCGTATCGTCATGGTTCATCCCTCGATACGCGACCCGGACGCGCTTTTGCCAAGCTTTGCCCGGCCCCGCAAGACCGGCTCGCGCAGATGACAGTGGCTTTCGTCATGCTGTCATCGCTGGGTCACGTCTATGTCGCAGTGCAGCAATACCGCCTCTCTACAGCCCCCGCGCGCCCCGGACCATTTCGGTATCGGGCCAAGGGGAATATCGATGAGCCATAAATTGAGCCGCCGCCTGCTGGACGGTGCCGCCCTGGTTGCCTTGCTCGCGGCGACGCCCGCCTTTGCCGAGGATGCGGCGGACAGCGCCGCCATGACCGATGCCGGCGACGCCGAAGCCACCGACGACATCATCGTACTCGGTACCGGTCAGGCGCGGCAGGTGCAGGAACTCGGCGCCGCCGACATCGCGCTCGACGTCGCGGGGATCAGCCCGCTGAAGGCCATCGACAAGCTGCCCGGGGTCAATTTCCAGGCGGCCGACCCGTTCGGCGCCTATGAATGGTCATCGCGCATTTCGATCCGCGGCTTCAGCCAGAACCAGCTCGGGTTCACCCTCGACGGGATTCCGCTCGGCGACATGAGCTATGGCAACCACAACGGCCTGCACATCAGCCGTGCGATCATCAGCGAAAATGTCGGTCGCGTCGAAGTCGCGCAGGGCGCAGGTTCGCTCGCGGCCGCCTCGTCGAGCAACCTCGGCGGCACGATCGAATTTTTCTCGCGCGACCCCAAGCAGGACGCCGGCGTCGAATTTTCGGGCACCTATGGCAGCGAAGAAACCAAGCGCGCCTATGTCCGCCTCGACAGCGGCGAACTCATCCCCGGCGGCCCGTTGCTGACGGTCAGCTATGCCTGGCAGGATGCCGCCAAATGGAAGGGCGACGGCGTCCAGCGCCAGCAACAGGTCAATGCGCGCATCGTCCAACCGGCCGGCGACGGCAAATTCTTCGGCTTCGTCAATTATTCGGACCGTGCCGAGAACGACTATCAGGATCTGAGCGCCGAGATGATCGGTCGCCTCGGTTACGACTGGGACAATACCGCCAAGGATTGGGACCTCGCGGTCCGCGTCGCGCAAATCTACCAGAACCAGGTTGCGCGTGCCGCCTACAATGCGGGCATCGCCAATGGCAGCATTCCGGGCGGCACGCCCTTCGTTCCAGCCTATGCCGGGGTCGGCGAGGCGTTTCCGGCGCCGATCCTGACCGTCGACGACGCCTATTATGACGCATCGGGGCTGCGCAAGGACTGGCTCGCCGGTGCGGGCGTCGAGGCGCCGCTGACCGATAACTGGACGCTAAAGGCGATGGGCTACTACCATGGCAACAAAGGCCGCGGCCTGTGGTTCACCCCCTATGTCACGACCCCGGGCGGCGCGCCGATCACCATCCGCACGACCGAATATGAGATCGAGCGTTACGGCATGGTCGCGTCGAGCGAATTCAAGCTCGGTGCCAACACGCTCGACTTTGGCGTCTGGTACGAGGACAATAATTTCAACCAGGCGCGGCGCTTCTATGGCCTCGCCGACACGATCGGCGCCCCGAGCCGCGGCAGCCTGAAATTTCCCAAGAATCCGCTCGCGACGTCGTGGGAGTTCGATTTCAACACCCAGACGCTGCAATATCATGTGCAGGACACGCTCGACCTCGGCCGGTTCCAGATCAACGCGGGCTGGAAAGGGCTGAGGGTCACCAATGAGGCGACGCCGATCGTCAGCGGCGGGCTCGCCTCGGGGCGCACCGAGGCGAAGGACTGGTTCCTGCCGCAGGCGGGCCTGCTGTTCCGCCTCAACGACGATAACGAAGTCTTCGCGAGCTATACCGAAAATATGCGCGCCTTCGAATCGTCGGCGACCGGCGGGCCTTTCGCGACGACGCAGGCGGGCTTCGACGCGCTCGACCTGAAGCCCGAGACCTCGACCACCTACGAACTCGGTTTCCGCACCAAATCGTCTCGCTTCCAGGGCGTGCTCGCGGGCTATTATGTCGATTTCAAGGACCGCATCATCGCCTTCGCCAACGGCTCGGGCATCCAGGGCAATCCGGCGATCCTCCAGAATGTCGGCGACGTGCGCTCCTGGGGTATCGAGGCTGCGGGGACCTTCCGCGTCACCCCCGACCTCTCGCTCTTCGCCTCCTACGCCTATAACGACAGCGAATATCAGGACGATGTCGTCAACGCCGCGAATGTCGTGGTCGCGGCGACCGCGGGCAAGACGGTGGTCAATTCGCCCAAGCATCTCGCCAAGGGCGAAGTGACCTGGGACAATGGCAATATCTTCGCCCGCATCGGCGCCCACTATACCTCGCGGCGTTATTATTCGTTCGAGAACGACGCCTCGGTCGGCAGCTTCGTCGTCGTCGATGCCAGCATCGGCTATCGCTTCACCGCCGGCATGCTGAACGGCGTGACGGTGCAGGCGAACGCGACCAACCTGTTCGACAAACGCTATGTCTCGACGATCGGCACCAACGGCTTCGCCAACCGCGGCGACAGCCAGACGTTGCTGGCCGGCGCGCCGCAGCAGTTTTTCGTGACGCTGAAGGGCGACTTCTAAAGCCGCGCCCAACGGCTTCCCGATTGACGATGATGGCGCGGCTCCCTAGGGCCGCGCCATTATTTTATGGGAATTGCACTATGACCGATACCCCGCCCGACCATATGTCGACCAACCCGCGCTCGCCCCATTTCGACATGGAGGTGCTGCAGCGCGGCATCGGCATCCGCTTCAAAGGCAAGGAGCGTACCGACGTCGAGGAATATTCGATCTCCGAAGGCTGGATCCGCGTCGCCGCGGGCAAGTCGAAGGACCGTTTCGGCCAGCCGATGACGATCAAACTGTCGGGCGAGGTCGAAGCCTGGTTCGAGGATATCGCCGCCGACCAGGCGGACGAGTCCAGGTCGGAAGACTGATTCTCATCTCCCCTCCCGCAAGCGGGAGGGGTTGGGGGTGGGCGCGAGCGTAGCGAGCAAGCGACGCCGCGATCGCCCAACCTGCTGCGACTAGCGAGCAAGCTCGCAAGTCTCGCTGCCCCTCCCGTCGGCGGGAGGGGCGATTGGTTCTATATTGAATCGGAAGCTTATTGCCCCAGCGAGGCGGCGATCAGGTCGAGGCCGTTGCCCGGCTTCCAGTCGTTCTGCGCCCACACCGGCGCGTCGAAGCTCGGGGCCTTGCGGGCGCCGGAACCCGGATAGATGAAGCCCTGCACCGGGTTGGCGCGCAGGCCGAGGTCGCCGATCGGGGCGTACCACACGCGAACCATGCTCCAGTCGCCCGCCTTGCTGACATCGATGACGCGGACGCCGCGTTCGATCTGGCCGCGGCGGCCGTTGATTGGCGACCAGTTCGCATGGTCGATCAGGATTTCGCGGTCGCCGACGATCTTCTTGACCACCGCGACATGGCCGATCGGCATGCCGCGGCTGCCGGCGAACGCCATCACCGCGCCTTCGCGCGGTTCGTCGCCGCGTTCATATTGGCCCGCTGCCTGCGCCCACCACGTCCCGGCGTTGCCGCGGATCTCGACGCCCGATTCGGCGCGGGCGAAGGGAACGCATTGCAGGTAATCGCGCGCGGCGGCGGGGGTGGCGGTCAGCGCGGCGGCAAGCGTCATCAGGCATGCGACGATCGCTGCTGCAAAGCGGCTGGCTGACATGGAAAAGCGACCCCCGTTTGGCTTGTGTTCAAGCGTTGAAGTCTCTCTGCCATGCCCGGCGCGGCAAACCAGCCGCCGCGCGACGAATCGCATCGCGGGCGGGGTGAGCCGGGGAAGCTTTTGAAAGCGCGCTCGGTTCGCCGCTGCGGCGGCTCGGTTCGCCGCGCGTCAGGCGGCGGCGCTCGCGCCTGCCGCGGGACGGAACAGCGTCAGCACGTCGGCGGCGGGCATCGGGCGGCCGTAATAATAGCCCTGGATGCTGCGGCAGCCGAGCGCGCGAATCGTCTCGACCTCGAGCTCGCTCTCGGCGCCTTCGGCGGTCGTCGACATGCCGAGGCTGTCGGCGAGCGCGACCACCGCGCGGATGATCGCGATCGATTCGGTGACGCCCTTGGCGGCGCCGACGACGAAGCTGCGGTCGACCTTGATCGTCGAAAATTGCGTCTTGCGCAGATAGCCGAGCGACGAATAGCCGGTGCCGAAATCGTCGAGGCTGAGGCGGATGCCGAGCCCGATCAGCTGGTCGAGCAATTGCGCCGCGCCGCCCCCGTCGCGCAAAAACACGCTTTCGGTGACCTCGATCTCCAGCCGCTGCGGGGGCAGTCCGCTCTGCGCCAGCGCCGACACGACGACCGAGGCGAAAGCGGGGTCGGTGAGCTGCTCGGCGGAGACGTTGACCGCGATCTTCAGGTTCGACGGCCAGCGCATTGCCTCGTGGCACGCGGTGCGCAGCACCCATTCGCCGATCGGCGATATCAGACGGCTGTCCTCGGCGAGCGGGATGAAGCGCCCGGGCGAGACATTGCCGAGCTTCTGGTTGTTCCAGCGGATCAGCGCCTCGAAACCGTTGAGCGTGCCGTCGTCGGCGCTGACCACCGGCTGGTAATACAGCTCGAACTCGCGCCTTTCGAGCGCGCCGCGCAATTCCTGTTCCATCACCCGCCGTTCCTCGGCCTGGGCGTGGAGCGATGCGACATAGCCGGCGACGACATTGCCGCCCTTGTCCTTGGACTTATAGAGCGCAAGGTCGGCATTGCGCGTCAGCGTCTCGACCGTCGCGCCGTCCTGCGGGCCCATCGCATAACCGATGCTGGCGCCGACGAACAATTGGTGATTGTCGACGACATAGGGGCGGCTGAGCGCGGCGATGACGCGGCGGCCCAGATTCTCCGCCTCGTCGACCGACGGTACATTGTGGAGGATGATCGCGAACTCGTCGCCGCCCAGCCGGCCGCAGGTCATGCCGCGGTCCATCATGCTTTTCAGCCGCGCCGCGACCTGCGCGAGCAATTTGTCGCCGACGGGGTGGCCCAGCGTATCGTTGACCGCCTTGAAGCGGTCGAGGTCGAGCATCAGCATCGCGCAGCGCGTCTTCGCGTCGATCGCATGGGTCAGCGCGCGTTCGAGGTCCTCGTGCAGGCTGAGCCGGTTGGGCAGGCCGGTGAGATTGTCGAAGCGGGCCATCTTGGCGATCTGCTCGGCCGAGGCGCGCTGTTCGGTGACGTCCGATCCGACGCCGCGAAAGCCCAGGAACTTGCCGGCTTCGTCGAGGCGGGGCGAGGCCGACAGCTCCCACCAATGCGGCTTGCCGTCGATGGTGACGGGGACGATCAGGTTGGAAAAGCTCTCGCGCCGCTTCATCCGCTCGGCCATGTCGTGCAGGCTCTTCGGGAAATTGCCGGTCTCCCACGCATCGCCCGACAGCGCCTGGAGCAGCGGAATGCCCTCGAGCCGGTCGGCGGGGGCGCCGAGCGCGAAGGCGAGGCGCGGCGAGACATGGACGAGGCGGCGGCTGTTGTCGGTCTGCCACAGCCAGTCGGCCGAGGTTTCCTCGAACTCGCGCAGCAACAGGCTGACCGTCTCGGTCTTTTCGTGCAGCACCTCTTCGGCGCGGCGGAAACGGATATGGTTTTGGGCGAAGCGGATACAGAAGCCCGACAGCAGCACCCCCGCCGCGATCGCCACCCCGGCGTGCGCCGGCGCGCCGGCCGCGACCAGCGCCGCCGCTGCCGCGATGCTGACCGGCAGGATGAACAGCAGGCACGCCATGGGCAGCGTGTGCGCGACGATCGCCAGCGTCAGCATCATCAGCAGCGCGATGCTCCACATCGACAGCCCATGGGTGAGCGACGGGTGCAGGCCCTGCAGCCAGAAGGGCACCGACCAGACCACGGACGAATAGAGGGCGTGGCGGTTGCAGAGGTTGAATTCGGCGGCGCCCGAATGCTGGATATCGCCGAGCGGCAGGCGAGAGACGATCATCCAGGACCACAGGCTGAACAGGATGGCGGCGGCGGCCCAGGCCGCGACGACCGCCATCGGCACCGCGCTCGCCATCGTCAGCGCGGCGACGATGGTCATGCCGAGGCCCATGACGAGCCTCAGTTTTCCGCGCCCGCGCAGCGGCGCAAGCTGGAGTTGCCGCAAGTCGCCGATATCCTCGTCGCGCCGGTTCAGCCCCAGCAACGCACGCGCAGGAATCTCGTCGGTCGGAATCGGATCATTCGCCACCCTGGTCACGGACCGAGGTTTAGCGAAATGGGGTTACCCGAAAGTAACTATCCGGCCCGTCGAAACGGCTTTTTTCGTCCCGGCCGGGGACGAAAATCAAGCTGCGATTGCAAAGGGCTGGATTTCGCCCGCCAGATATTGCGCGCGCGCCTTCGACCGGCTCAATTTGCCCGAGCTGGTACGCGGCAGGGTACGCGGCGGGATCAGCTCGATCAGGCAGTTCATGCCGGTGATCGCGCGGACGCGGTCGCGGATCGTCTCACGCAGCGCGGCGCGCTCATTGTCGTCGCTGGTACGGCACTGGACGAGCACCGCCGGCGTCTCTTCGCCGCCCGGCGCGGTGATCGCGAAGGCGGCGATGTCGCCCGATTTGAAGCCCGGCAACTGCTCGACCGCCCATTCGATATCCTGCGGCCAATGATTCTTGCCGTTGATGATGATCATGTCCTTGGCGCGGCCGACGATATAGATGTAACCACCTGACAAATAACCCATATCCCCGGTGTCGAGCCAGCCGTCCTTCATGCAGGCGGCGGTCGCTTCGGGGTCGCGGTAATAGCCGGTCATCAGCGACGGTCCGGTGCACCACACCTTGCCGACGGTCTGGTCGGGCAGGATGTTGCCCGCCTCGTCGCGCACTTCGATGGTCATGTCGCGCGCCGCGCGGCCGCAGTTGACGATCGCGCGATAGCGGGTCGGACGCCCGGCGTCGTTAGCGGCGCCCGACAGTTCGGTTTCCTCGACCAGTTCGACGACGATGCCCTCGCCCGGGGGCATGATGCTGACCGCGAGCGTCGCTTCGGCGAGGCCATAGCTCGGCAGGAAGGCGCTCGCCTTGAAACCCGCATCGGCAAAGGCGTCGACGAAATGCTGCATCACGTCGGGGCGGATCATGTCGGCGCCATTGCCCGCGACGCGCCAGCGCGACAGGTCGAAACGGTCGGCGACATGCGTCTGGCTCGACACGCGGCGCGAGCAGATGTCATAGCCGAAGGTCGGCGAATAGCTGAGCGTCGTGCCCCGGTTGCGGCTGATCAGGTCGAGCCAGGCGAGCGGGCGGCGCGCGAAATCCTCGGTCTTGAGATAATCGACCGACACCTGGTTGGCGACCGGCGAGAGCAGGCAGCCGACGAGGCCCATGTCGTGATACCAGGGCAGCCAGCTGACGCAGCGGTCGCTGTCCTGCAATTCCATGCCATGGCTGTGCGCGGCGAGATTGTTGAGCAGCGCCGCGTGGGTGACCGCGACGCCGTGCGGGAAGCGCGTCGAGCCGCTGCTGTACTGAAGATAGCAGGTCTCGTCGGACTTTTGTTCGGGAAGCGCGGTCTGCGGCGCCGGACGCGCGGCGAACTCGCTCCAGTCCATCGGTGCGACATTCTGCTTCTCGGCGGCCTCGATCGCCATCGCGGCGATTTCCGGCGGGAAGAAGAGCATCGTCGGATCGCAGCTGGTCAGCTGCACGACCAGCTGGCCGACATAGCTATCGCGCCCGCCGAAGCTGGTCGGCAGCGGCAGCGGCACGGGCCAGGCGCCGGCGTAGATGGTGCCGAAGAACAAGGCGGCAAATTCGGCGCCGGTCTCGGCGATCAGCGCGATGCGGTCGCCGGGCTTCACCCCGGCGGCGATCAGCCGGTACGCGGTGTCGAGCGAATCGCTCTTGAGCTCGCTATAGGGATAGGGGTGCACCAGCTTGCCACGCGGATCGTGGAAATTGAGCCCGCGGCTGCCGCTCGCGGCATAGTCGAGCGCCTCGCCGACGGTCGCGAAGTCCGAAAAACGGCGCGGCTGGAAACATTCGGTCGGCGTCGGCATGGGTGCGTCCGCCGCATCGGTGATCATGTCGGTCATAGGGGCTCCGGCATCCCGCGATGCGGGGCGCGCGGCAACAAGCATGTCATCTTTCTGTGCCATATGTGCTGCGCGATCCCTTTATCGTTGGAACAAATCGCCTATTTTCAGGCATTGATGCCCGATATGGCGGCGCTGGTCGTTCTCAATCAGGCCCGACTGTGGCATAAACATGGCATATGGCCAACCGCCGCGCCCCCTCCGACCGGACAAGAAGGCCTTTGGACGCGGCGCGGCTCGACGAACTTGCCTTGGCCTATGTCGCGCGTTTCGCCACCAGCCGCGCCAAATTGACGCGCTATCTGTCTAGAAAGATACGCGAATCCGACTGGATCGGCGCAATGGACGGCAGCGCGGCGTGCGCCGCCGCCGTCGCGAAAATGGACCGGCTCGGCTTCGTCGACGACCGGCAATATGCCGCGATGCGCGGCGCGGCGATGACGCGGCGCGGTCTGGGCGTGCGGCGAGTCACCGCGCAGCTGTGGATCGACGGCATCGATTCCGCGGATTCGGCCGAGGCGGTCGAGGCGGCGACGGGCGCGGCGCTGGCGGCCGCGCTCGGTTTCGCGCGCCGCCGCCGCTTCGGGCCTTATGCCGCCGCCATGGTAACCGACCCGGTGCTGCGCGAAAAACAGGTCGCGGCCTTTGCCCGCGCCGGCCATTCGCTGACGCTGGCACGCCGCATCCTCGCGGCGGCGCCGGGCGATGCGGCCGCGCTGGACGAGGAAGCGGGGCTCGATTAGGACGCCCCCATTGCCCTGCGGCGAAAGGAACAGCCGATGCGAGCTTTGATGACCGCCATTGCCCTTGCGATGGCGCTGCCGGTGGCGGGGTGCGGCGATACGGACAGCGCACGCCCGGCGGCTATTCCGGTCACCATCAAGGCGCCGGACAAGACCCACGTCTTCACCGTCGAGATCGCGCGCACGCCCGAGGAGCAGGCGAAGGGGCTGATGT
Organism: Sphingopyxis sp.; assembly: GCA_016793775.1. Lineage (GTDB taxonomy): Bacteria > Pseudomonadota > Alphaproteobacteria > Sphingomonadales > Sphingomonadaceae > Sphingopyxis. The sequence goes on from JAEULK010000071.1 coordinate 12,844, forward strand.
TCCGCACCAGCCTGCCCGACAATGGCGGCATGTTGTTCCCGTTCGAAAAGCCGCGCTTCGCCAGCTTCTGGATGAAGAACACGCTGATTCCGCTCGATATGTTTTTCATCCGCGCCGACGGCAGCATCGATCGCATCGCCGAAAACACCATCCCCGAAAATCTCGAACCCGTGGTCAGCGGCGGCGAGGTGAGCGCGGTGCTCGAGCTTGCCGGCGGCACCGCGGCGCGGCTCGGCATCGACGAACAGGCGGTCGTCACCTGGAAAGACGAATGATCGGTCCCGCGCGGCGCCATTGGCGCTTGCGAAACGCCGGTGCTTGCCTGTAAACGCGCGGCCATGGGCATGTTAGGCAAGATTTTCACCTGGTGGGACGGCGCGACCGTCGGCACGCTGCTGAACAGCTGGGCGAGCGGCGAAAAGGTCGGCGAGGACGGCCTTGGCAACCGCTATTATCGCGCGAAGAAGGGCAGTCGCCGCTGGGTCCTCTACAAGGGATCGAACGACGCGAGCCGGGTGCCGCCCGAATGGCACGGCTGGCTCCACGGCACCTTCGACGATCTGCCCGACGATGTCCTGCCCGCGCCGCGCGCCTGGGAAAAGGAAGCGACCGCGAACCTGACTGGCACCGGCGAGGCCTATCGCCCGGCGGGCGCGCTCGAACGCGGTGGCCGGCGCGCCGCGGCGACCGGCGACTATGAGGCGTGGCGCCCCGGCGCCGAGTGAGCTTCGTGCGCGCACGCCCGATTCCGACCGCGCTGATCGCGCTGCTGGCCGCGACCGCGCTGGCGGGCTGCGACCGCACCCCGTCGAAGGGCAATGGCAGCGCCACGGTGCCGACGATCGCCAAATCCGAACGTGTGCCCGCCGAAGTCGGCGGGATCGAGGGCGCGACCCCGATGGCCGAGCGGGTCGCGGTGGTCGGCCTGCTCAACAAGCGCAACGGGTTGGTCCGCGACCTCGAGATGAAGCCCGGCGAATCGGCGCGCGTCGGCCGTGCGATCGTGCGGCTGCGCGCCTGCGAACAGACGGCGCCCTGGGAAGATCCGCCCGAAACCGGCGCCTTCATCCAGCTGACGGTGCAGGATCAGCGCGACGACCAATGGTATCGGGTCTTTTCGGGCTGGATTTTCCGCGAGCGCCCCGACCGCAACATCATCCAGCACCCCATCTACGACGTGTTCGTCAAAAGCTGCGCGATGACATATCCGGGCGGCGAACCCGTCGCGCGGGTTTCGCCCAAGGCCGCACCCAAAGCGTCGAGGGCGCCCCAATCCCCCGCCACGAACGGCGGCGAGGGCACGCCTGCCGCGGCGCCGGCTGCGCCCGCGGTCTCCCCCCCGCCGGTTCCGGCGCCAGCCGCCAAGACCGAATAGAGCCGCCGCAGATAATCGGCCTGCGGGATTTCGATCGCGCCCAGCGATGCGAGATGCGGGGTGATGAACTGGCAATCGAGCAACTGCCACCCGCCGGCGCGCAGCCGCGCGACGAGATGCGCCAGCGCCACCTTCGACGCGTCACGCACCCGGCTGACCATCGATTCGCCGAAAAAGGCGCGCCCCAAGGTCACGCCATAGAGGCCGCCGACCAGCTCGTCCTTCTGCCAGCACTCGATGCTGTGCGCATGGCCGAGGCGGAAGAGCCGGTCGTAGCTCGCCTTGATGACGGGATTGATCCACGTCGTCGGCCGGTCGGCGGCGGGTTCGGCACACAGCGCGACCATATCGGCAAAGGCGCGGTCGGTGGTGACGTGGAACGCCTCGCCGAGGATCACTTTTTTCAGGCTGCGCGACAGGTGGAAGCCGTCGAGCGGCAGGATCGCGCGCAGCCGCGGTTCGACCCAATGGACCGAAGGATCGTCCGCCGCGTCGGCCATCGGAAACAGACCCTGCGCATAGGCGCTGAGCAGCAGCGCAGGGTCGATCGTGTCAATGTGCTTCGTCAGCTTGCCGGCTTCACGAATTTCAGCGTCATGCGGTCCGATTCGCCGATCGCCAGATATTTGTCGCGGTCCTTTTCGCCTTCGCGCAGGCTCGGCGGCAGCGTCCACACGCCGCCGGGATAGTCGTGCGTATCCTTTGGGTTGGCGTTGATGTCGCTTTCACCGGCCAGCTTGAACCCCGCCGCTTCGGCAAAGGCGACGACCGACGACCGCTTCATATAGCCGCTTTTTTCCTCGAGCGCCGAATCCATCTCCTCGGGCAGACGATGCTCCTCGATGCCGAGCACGCCGCCGGGCTTCAGCATCGCGAAAATCTGCTTGAAGGCATTGGCGGTGTTGTCGGTGCCGTCGAAGCGCCAATTGTGGACGTTGCGAAAGGTCAGCACGACGTCGGCGCTGCCGTCTGGAACCTTGGGATTGGTCCCTGCGGCCGGGAATTCGGCGAATTTCAGCGCGCCATAGGTCGCTGCATCCTCGGCTTGCTTCGTCTTGACGCGATTGAGCCCCTTTTCCCACGGCGCCGCGACATAGAGCGTGCCGCCGCCCGCCTTGCTGAGCGGCGCCAGGATTTCGGTGTACCAGCCGCCACCCGGCCACAGCTCGACGACGGTGTCGCCGGGCTTCACGCCGAAGAAGGCGAGCGTTTGGGCGGGGTGGCGATATGCGTCGCGCGCGACATTGGCGGGGGTGCGGGTCGTCGCGGCGACGGCCGATGCAATGGCATCGCCGGGCTTGGCGGCTTCGCCGGCGGCCGCGTTCGACGCGGGGGCGCTGCACGCGGCAACGGCGATCAGCGCTGCACTTGCAACGGCATGGAAATGACGCATATCGGGCACCTCTCAAGGGGAGGGGGCCGGTTCGCGCCGGCCCGGTTGGGGGGACGGCCATAGTGCGAAGGGAAAGGCGGTTATGCAAGTGTCCATGCTGGCGGTGAGCATCGGCGCGGCGCTGCTGTGCGGCATCGCCGAATTCGCCGCATGGCGCCGCACCAACCGCCGCGACGTCGATAATGTCGGTTTCATGCCCTGGCGTGGCATCGCGCTCGCCTCGGCGTGCGTGGCGTTGTTCGCGCTGGCCTTCTGGCTGCATCAGAAATGACGTCGCCCCCCGCCTTCGCGGGGCGACGGGCGTTTACAGGCACGCCTCGAGATAGGGCTGGTCGAAGCCGAACTGGCGCGCCTTTTCCAGCGTATAGGGGCGCAGGCCCATGGCGCGATATTCGCCGATGATCTTGCCGTCCTTGTCCTCGTCCTGATATTCGAACTTGAACAATTCCTGGGTGACGATGACGTCGCCTTCCATGCCGATCACCTCGGTGACGTTGGTGACGCGGCGCGACCCGTCGCGCAGGCGCTTGATCTGGATGACCAGATCGACCGAATCGGCGATCTGCTTGGAAATCGCTTCCTTCGGGATCTTCACGTCGCCCATCAGCACCATATTTTCCATACGGCCGAGGCATTCGCGCGGGCTGTTGCTGTGGAGCGTACACATCGATCCGTCGTGACCGGTATTCATCGCGGCGAGCAGGTCGAAACATTCGGCGCCGCGAACCTCACCCATGATGATGCGGTCGGGGCGCATACGCAGCGCGTTCTTGACGAGGTCGCCCATATGGATCGCGCCATTGCCCTCGAGGTTCGCGGGGCGCGTTTCGAGCGGCAGCCAGTGCGGCTGCTGCAAACGCAGTTCGGCCGCATCCTCGATGGTCAGCACACGCTCGCCGGGGTCGATCATCTTCGACAGCGCGTTGAGCATCGTCGTCTTGCCCGAACCCGTACCGCCCGAGATCACGATATTGAAGCGGCTGGCGCCCGCGATCTTCAGCGCGGTGCACATCTTCTGGCTCATCGCGCCCCATTGGCACAGCATGTCGAGCGTGATCGGCTTGGCCGAGAATTTACGAATCGAGATCGCGGTGCCGCGCAGGCTCAGCGGCGGCACGATCACGTTGACGCGGCTGCCGTCCTTCAAACGGGCGTCGGCGAGCGGGGTGGTCTGGTCGACGCGGCGGCCGACCATGTTGCAGATGCGCTGCGCGATCTGGAACAGATGCTGTTCGTCGCGGAACTGGATCGGCGCGATGACCAGCTGGCCCTTGCGCTCGATATAGGTCTGATACGGGCCATTGACCATGATGTCGCTGATGTCGGGGTCCGACAGCAATTCCTCGAGCGGGCCGAAACCGAGCAGTTCGTCGACCAGCACCTTTTCGAGCGCGAACTGCTCGCGGCGGTTCAAGGTGATCCGCAATTCGGCGAGCACTTCGAGGATGATCGGGCGGAATTCCTCGGTCAGCTCGTCCTTGGACAGCGTCGCCGCAGCCTCGGGATCGACGCGTTCGAGCAGGCGCGGCAGCACCTGTTCCTTGATCTTGTGGACACTCGCCTCAAACCCTTGCGCCTTTTCGGGCTCCATCGCCTCGGCGGTCGAGCGCTGGTTCAGCCGCTCCATCGCCTCGAGTTCGGGGGACAGCGACGAGGGCGCGGCTTCGGGCAGCGGTGCGGTGTCGAAGGCGGGAAACTGGCCGCCACCGCCCGCACCACCCTGCATCGGCTTCGCCACGCCAAAGGCGGGGCGTCCTGCGGTACCGGGTCGGCGTCCGAATGCGCTCATGGTTGTGTCCTGCTTCCGAATCATGTCCATGGATGTGTCGCCGCCAAGGCAGACGACCCCCCAATCGACAGGGTGAATAGATCGGAAACTTTGACATTCTCCTAATGCCCGACGGCATCGGAAGGGTGCGGACACGGCAACGCCCGCATCCGGGGGGATGCGGGCGTTATTGGTCCCGTCGATGTCTGGCGCGGATCAGCCGGCGGTGACATGCTCGGCAAGCACGGTCAGACCCTGCTCGTTGACCTCGGCAAAGCCGCCTTCGACCTCGATCGTCTCGGGCGCGGCGCCCTGCGTTGCATAGATGGTCAGCGGGCCGTTGCGCAGCGTCGCCATGAAGGGCGCATGCCCCTCGAGCACCGAGAAGTCGCCTTCGCTGCCCGGTACGGTGACCATATAGACATCGGCGGTCCGCTCGAGGCGGGCGGGGGTGACGAGTTCGAACTTCAGAGCCATCTTCATTCTCCCCCCTCCCGCTTGCGGGAGGGGTCGGGGGAGGGAATGTTCCATTTCAAGCGAAAGGCCGGTCCCCCGACAGGCCCTCCCCTAGCCCCTCCCGCAAGCGGGAGGGGAACCGGATTACGCGTCTTCGGCGAGCTTCGCGGCCTTGGCGACCGCTTCGTCGATGCCGCCGACCATGTAGAAGGCCGCTTCGGGCAGATGGTCATATTCGCCGTCGACCACTGCCTTGAACGATTTCACCGTGTCTTCGATCGCGACGAACTTGCCGGGGATGTTGGTGAAGACTTCGGCGACGTGGAAGGGCTGCGACAGGAAGCGCTGGATCTTGCGCGCGCGCGCGACGACCAGCTTATCTTCTTCGCTCAGCTCGTCCATGCCCAGAATCGCGATGATGTCCTGCAGCGACTTGTACTTCTGCAGCGTTTCCTGGACGCGGCGGGCGGTCGCATAATGCTCCTGCCCGACGATCGCGGCGGTCAGCACGCGGCTGGTCGAATCGAGCGGATCGACCGCCGGATAGATGCCGAGCTCCGAAATCGCGCGGTTCAGCGTCGTCGTCGCATCCAAGTGGGCGAAGGAGGTTGCCGGCGCCGGGTCGGTAAGATCGTCCGCGGGAACGTAAATGGCCTGCACCGAGGTGATCGAGCCCTTGTTGGTCGAGGTGATGCGTTCCTGCAGCGCGCCCATGTCGGTCGACAGCGTCGGCTGATACCCCACGGCCGAGGGAATACGGCCGAGCAGCGCCGACACTTCCGAACCCGCCTGGGTGAAGCGGAAGATGTTGTCGACGAAGAAGAGCACGTCCTGGCCTTCCTGGTCGCGGAAATATTCGGCGATCGTCAGGCCCGACAGCGCGACGCGGGCGCGGGCGCCCGGCGGTTCGTTCATCTGGCCGAACACCAGCGCCACCTTCGACCCCTCGGGGGTCGGGTTGCCGTCCTTGTCCTTGGCGATAACGCCGGCGTCGAGGAATTCGTGATAGAGGTCGTTGCCTTCGCGGGTGCGTTCACCGACGCCCGCGAACACCGACGTGCCGCCATGGCCCTTGGCGATGTTGTTGATCAGTTCCTGGATGAGAACGGTCTTGCCGACGCCGGCGCCGCCGAACAGGCCGATCTTGCCGCCCTTGGCGTAAGGCGCGATCAGGTCGATGACCTTGATGCCGGTGACCAGGATGCTCGATTCGGTCGACTGGTCGACGAATTCGGGGGCCTTGGCGTGGATCGGCGCGCGCAGGTCGGTTTCCACCGGACCGCGTTCGTCGATCGGCTCGCCAATGACGTTGAGGATGCGGCCGAGCGTCTGCGGGCCGACCGGCACCGAAATCTGCGCGCCGGTGTCGGTGACCGGCTGGCCGCGCGTCAGGCCGTCGGTCGCGTCCATGGCGATCGTGCGGACGGTGTTCTCGCCGAGGTGCTGCGCGACTTCGAGGACCAGGCGGTTGCCGTTGTTGTCGGTTTCGAGCGCGCTCAGAATCGCGGGCAGGGTGCCGGTGAACTGGACGTCGACGACGGCGCCGATGACCTGCGCTACGCGGCCCGTGGCGGTGCCGGCGGTCGCGGCAGCCTTGGGAGCGGCGGCCTTCTTGGGCGCGGCGGCCTTGGGGGCAGCGGCCTTCTTGGCGGGAGCCTTTTTCTCGGGAGCGGTTGCCATTGTCTTCTTCCTTGGGTTGATCGGTTAGAGCGCTTCGGCGCCCGTTTCTTCGCAGAGCTACAGCGCTTCCGCGCCAGCAATAATTTCGATGAGTTCGGTGGTGATCGCGGCCTGGCGCGTGCGGTTGTACACGATGGTCAGCTTGTTGATCAGGTCGCCCGCGTTGCGCGTCGCATTGTCCATCGCGGTCATCGACGCGCCCTGTTCGGACGCGGCGTTTTCGAGCAGGCCCTTGAAGATCTGGATCGTGATGTTGCGCGGCAACAGGTCGGCGAGGATCGCTTCCTCGTCGGGCTCATATTCGACTGCGGCGCCGCTCGACGCCGGAACGTCGACGGGGGCGGGAACCGGGATCAACTGCTGGCCGGTCGCTTCCTGCAGCAACGCCGAGCGGAACTTGGAATAAAAGAGATGCGCGACGTCGAACGCGCCTGCTTCGTACAGCTCCATGACCTTCGCCGAGATTTCGCTCGCCTGGTCGAAGCCGATGTCGCGGATGCCGGTCGTCTCATATTGCTCGGTGATCTGGCCCGCGAACAGGCGCGCGATGACCGGGCGGCCCTTGCGCCCGACGAGGTAGAAGAGGACCTTCTTGCCCTGTGCCTGCAGGTCGAGCGCCTTGTCGCGCGCGGCGCGCACGATGTTCGAGTTGAACGCGCCCGCCAGACCGCGGTCGCTGTTGAGCACGACGAGCAGGTGGGTGTCGCTCTTGCCGGTGCCGGCGAGCAGTTGCGGCGCGCTGTCCGACGCGCCGACCTTCGACGCCAGGCTGGCGACGACGCCTTCGAGACGCGTGGCATAGGGGCGCGCGGCTTCGGCCGCGGCCTGCGCCTTGCGCAGCTTGGCGGCGGCGACCATCTTCTTGGCCTTGGTGATCTTCTGGGTCGACTTGACCGAGTTGATCCGCCCTTTGAGTTCCTTGAGACTGGCCATTGCGCTTCCCTGACGGCAATAAATAGGGACAGTCCCTATTTATCTCGCACCGTCTTTTAACTCCTAATCCGATCGTCCCCGATAAATAGGGACAGTCCCTATTTATTGCCTGCGCTGGGGTTTAGGCGAAAATCTTGGCGAAGGCGTCGAGCGCGGCAACGAGGCCCTTCTTGGCGTCGTCGCCCAGGTCCTTGGTGTCGCGGATCGTCTTGAGCACATCGGCATGGTCGCTGCGCAGATAGGCGATCATCGCGGCTTCGTAGCGCGACACGTCGGTCGTCGCGACATTGTCGAGATAGCCGTTGGTGCCGGCGAAGATCGACGCGGTCTGCTCCTCGAACGGCATCGGCTGGAACTGCGCCTGCTTCAGAAGCTGGGTCAGGCGCGCGCCGCGGTTGAGCAATTTCTGCGTCGACGCGTCGAGGTCCGAACCGAACTGGGCGAAGGCTTCCATTTCGCGATATTGCGCCAGTTCCAATTTGATCGAACCCGACACCTTCTTCATCGCCTTGGTCTGCGCGGCCGAGCCGACGCGGCTCACCGACAGGCCGACGTTGATCGCCGGGCGGATACCGGCGTTGAACAGGCCGGTTTCGAGGAAGATCTGGCCGTCGGTGATCGAAATCACGTTGGTCGGGATATACGCCGACACGTCGCCCGCCTGGGTTTCGATGATCGGCAGCGCGGTGAGCGAACCCGAGCCATTGTCGCTGTTCATCTTCGCAGCGCGCTCGAGAAGGCGGCTGTGGAGATAGAAAACGTCGCCGGGATAGGCTTCGCGGCCCGGCGGGCGGCGCAGCAGCAGCGACATCTGGCGATAGGCGACGGCCTGCTTCGACAGATCGTCATAGACGATCACGGCGTGCATGCCGTTGTCGCGGAAATATTCGCCCATGGTGCAGCCGGTATAGGGCGCGAGGAACTGCAGCGGCGCGGGCTCCGACGCGGTCGCGGCGACGACGATCGAATATTCCATCGCGCCATTTTCTTCCAGCTGGCGCACGATCTGCGCGACGGTCGAGCGCTTCTGGCCGACCGCGACATAGATGCAGTACAGCTTCTTCGATTCATCGTCGCCGGCGTTGGCCTGCTTCTGGTTG
>JAEULK010000077.1 GCA_016793775.1 Sphingopyxis sp.
AACCACTGTCTCCACGATCAACATCCCGTTCTCGCCAACTGATCAAAACCAGTCGGCCGACTAAATCCCCGGGATGAAGGGGTCCTTTTTGCACGCCGATCACCCCACGAAGGGGGTGCCTATTGCACGCTGATCCTCACCTAACGTGACAGCGCTTTTATCGCTTCCGTCAGAGCATGAATTTTCGCGGCGGCATCCGCAATCTCGCAGACTTTCGCAACCCGCGCTTCGCTACTTACACGCCCCAACGTCAGGGCGATCACGCTGGCGTCTTCCATAATCATTCCGACGCGGGTGCTGATCTGGGCGATTAGATCTGAGGTTTCTTGGTCCATGTCGGTGACCACGCTCTCGTGACGCACAGAAGTCCAGACGCAGCTTTTGCTCCGTCCGCGATCAAATCATTCGACTTCTCAAGCACCGCAAGCATTGGTCCAACGGCGCCTGCACGAACGCGCTTCGCTCCGATCTCCAAGGATCCGGAGCCTGAGCTGGTGGGGCCGGCATAAGGCTGCGCCCCACCGGAGACTGAACATGACCGACCAGACGACCCAGGCCGCCGAAGTGCCTGCTGCACGCCGCGCGCCCACCAAGGCTGCGACAGTGCAGAATCTGCTTTGCCGGAATAAGGGGGCGACACTTCCCGAGATCACGAACACGACGAGCTGGCAGCCGCATAGCGCCCGCGCCTTCCTTACCGGTCTGCGCAAGAAGGGCCTCAAACTCATCCGAGAATGCCGCCCGAACGGCGATACCTGCTGGCGCATCGAGCGCTGAGATGAACGGCATTGATAATCAGCTGGCTGAGCTGGCGACCATGTCGCCGGCTCAGCTCCGCGCCGAATGGCGCAAGGCCCATAAGGGCCGCACGATGCCAGCCGGGCTTGGTCGCGACCTCGCCAGCAGGGCACTGGCATGGCGTGTGCAGGAACGCATCAGCGGCGGCCTGACACCCGCAACTCTCCGGCAGCTCAGCCGGTTGGCCCAGCAGCTGGAAAATGGCGGCGAGCTCGATATCGCGCGCGAGGTCCGCCTCAAGCCGGGGACCCGGCTGGTGCGACACTGGCATGGCGAGCCCTACACCGTCCTGGTGCTTGAGGATGGGTTCCAGTTCCAGGATCGCCACTATCGCTCGCTGACCCCGATTGCCCGCGAGATCACCGGCGCGGCCTGGTCTGGTCCGCGCTTCTTCGGGTTGAAGGGAACGACCCATGCGTGACGGCAAGCCGGTACGCTGCGCCATCTACACCCGCAAATCGACCGAGGAGGGTCTGGAGCAGGCGTTCAACAGCCTCGATGCACAGCGCGAGGCCTGCTCAGCCTATATTGCCAGTCAGCGACACGAAGGATGGGTGCTCGTTCCCGACCTATATGATGATGGGGGTTATTCCGGCGGCAATATAGATCGGCCGGGTCTGCAGCATCTGCTCGCCGACGTCAGGGCGGGCAAGATCGATGTTATCGTCGTATACAAGGTCGATCGACTCACTCGCAGCCTCGCGGACTTTGCGAGGATCGTTGATGTGCTGGACCAGCAAGGCGCATCATTCGTCAGCATCACGCAGGCGTTCAATACGACGACGAGCATGGGGCGGTTGACGTTGAACGTGCTGCTGTCGTTCGCCCAGTTCGAGCGCGAGGTGACTGGCGAACGCATCCGCGACAAGATTGCTGCCTCGAAGGCCCGCGGGATGTGGATGGGTGGCAATGTCCCGCTGGGATATCAGGTGCAGGACCGGAAGCTCGTGATCGTCCCTGACGACGCGGCCAAGCTGCAGATGATCTATGAGCAATATCTCGCCTTAGGTTCTGTTCGCGCCCTTGCGGGCCAGCTTGATACACAGGGGGTGCGCAGCAAGGTTCGGGTCAGCCGCACCGGCAAGACCTACGGCGGCGCCGCATTGAGTCGCGGTGCGTTATATCTGATGCTCAAGAACCGGACTTATCTCGGGGAGGTGAACTTCAAGGGCAAATCCTATCCCGGCGAGCATGTTGCGATCATCGAACCGGAACTGTTCGCGGCGGTGCAGGCACTCCTCGCGCAGAACCGCAACAACAACGCCGATGGCGTAGGGCTAAAAGACCCGAGTCTTCTCGTCGGCAAGGTCTGGGATTATCTTGGACGACGTATGTCGCCCAGCCACACATCGCGGCGCACCAAGAGATATCGCTATTATGCCAGCGCGACCGAGATCGGGCAAAGTAAGGCAGTGCGCGTTCCCGCCGGAGACTTGGAAGCGATCGTGATCGCCCAGCTTTGCCGACTGTTCGACGAGGATGATGCTCCGATCCAGCTGCTCTCACTATCTACCGGTGACGGACTTGAGCAGAGGACTGCCATCGCGCGTTATGTCGAACGCGTGGACGTTTGCGCCGATCGGATCAACATAACATTCTCGGCAGATATCCCGATTGCAGCAAGGTCTACATCAATCCCGGCCGCACTTGTTAGTCGCGGGCGCGAGAAACGAATAGCGGTCCCGCCAGATCAACAGCGGACGGCCCAGCGAGACCCTGCGCTGATAAAGCTGGTCGTCAAAGCGCACATGGCCCGTGAAGCGCTCTCGCTCGCTGGCGAGCGATCGGTCGCGGAGGTTGCATCGGCCCGCGGATATACGAAGGACTATTTTGGTGTGCTGGTCCGTATCGGGTATCTCGCGCCCGACATTGTCACAGCGATATTGGATGGTCGCCAACCGGCTCACCTCAACCGCCAGCGGTTGGCCCGCGTTACGAATCTTCCGATCGAATGGCAGCGTCAGCGCGAGATGTTCGGGTTCGGCTGAGACCGCCCGCAGATGATGCGCAACTGATGCGCATCGCATCGCCCGACTGCCAAAACGCCCCACAGATAATATCGGTCGAACGAGCGTCATGCGGCAGGTCGAAATCGTCTCCCAGCACGGTCGTTAAAAATGGCGTCGCCGGATACCCGCAGAACTCCGGGATTGTCAGGCGCAATCCGACCGACTGCAAATCTCGTAGCCAAAGACTTAGAAAAGTGGTGCCTGGGGACGGGATCGAACCGCCGACACTGCGATTTTCAGTCGCATGCTCTACCAACTGAGCTACCCAGGCATGGGCCTCGCGGACCGACCGGCCCGCTGGCGAGCGGCGGCTATAGGCAGGGTCTCGCGTCCTGTCCAGCACCTTTGTTGCGCGTTTTTTACGCCTATTCGTCGGTGAAATTATCGGCGTCGGCGGTGCCGTCGGGCGGCTGGTCGACCGGCACGCGATAACCTTCGCCGAACCAGGTCAAGAGGTCGCGATCGCGGCAGCCACGGCTGCAGAAGGGTTTGAACTCCTCGCGGCGCGGATTGCCGCACAGGGGGCAGGCGCGCGCCTTGGTCGCTGATTTACTGAGCATGGCCCGATCCCTTGATGGCCGCGTCGGCGGTGATTTCCACCGGTCGTCCGGTGCGTGTTTGCACCATATGGGTCCAGGCGGGGTGCGCCGCAATATGGTCGGCGACCGCCGGGCGCGCTGACAGTCCTAATATCCCCGTCCCCGCCGCGCGCTCGGCCTGGCGCAGCAGCAGCGCGGCATCGGTCGCGATGGGGTCGAAGCGGATCTGCTCGATCAGCGACGGGCGCTCGCGGCGGCGGATGATCTGCATAAAGCCGAAGCCGTTGGTCGCGGTGCGCTCGAACGGTTGCGGCAGATAGTCGTCGATCAGCGCGTCGATCGCCAGCCGCTCGGCGCGGCCGGGCAGCGAGGGAACGTCGATCCCGATCGATCCGCCGACATCGCAGCAGCGAATGACCTGCGCCGCCGCGCGGGCCCCCGCCTTGGCGAGCGCGAAGGCGTCACCCTCGCCGTCGATATCGATCAGCAGCATCGCCGGCGTGGCATCGACCCACAGCGCCCCGCCCGCAAAGGGCCAATGGCCGGTGCGGACGCGGTCGATCAGTTCGGACCAGCCCGCCGCTTCGAGGCTGTCGGGACCGCTGGGATGCAGATCGACCACGGTTATGCCCGTTGCCGCAATGCGTGCGCGCAGGTCGGGGCCATCGGAGAACTCGACCCCGGCTTCGGCCAGCCGCGCCCGCGCCGGCTTGTCGCGCCCGCGTTCGCGCAATGCCATGCGGGTGATCTCGACCGTCAGCCGTGCCCCGATCGAGGTGGCGGGCGGTACCGCTGCCAGCGTCGCCATCGGGTCGCCGGGCGTGTCGAGCGTGACCAGCGCGCCCTCGCCGCCCTTGCCCGCTTCGACAAGTTTCGCCGCGACGACGGCGCCGATGCGCGGCCCCTCACCCTCGCGCTCGATGCGCGCCTCGACGATCTCGTCCTGCTCGACCAGCGCGGCGCGCGCTTCGCCGATCCCGGCCTCGTAAAGCCACTCAGCCAAAAGCAACACCCGCGCCGGTCAAGAGGCCCCGCGTCTCGAACAAAGGCAGGCCGACAACGTTGGAATGACTGCCCGACAGGAAGCGCACGAAGCTTTCGGCGCGGCCCTGGATCGCATAGCCGCCCGCCTTGCCCATGCCCTCGCCGCTGGCGACATACCAGTCGATCTCGGCGACGCTCAGGGCCTTGAAGGCGACGATCGTGTCGGCGACGCGCCCGCGCGGCTTGCCATCGCGGCCGACGACACAGACCCCCGACCAGACATGATGCCGCCGTCCCGACAGCAGGCCGAGCATATGGCGCAGATCGGCTTCGTCGATCGGCTTTTCGAGGATACGGCGCCCGACCGCGACGGTGGTGTCGCCCGCCAGCACGACCTCGTTCGGCGCGCGGTCGACCGCGAGCGCCTTGCCCTCGGCGAGCCGCGCGACATAGGCGCGCGGGAGTTCGCCTTTCAGGGGCGTTTCATCGATTTCGGGGGCCGCGATGCGCGTGGGCATCAGCCCGATGCGCGCGAGCAGTTCGAGCCGGCGCGGCGACGTCGAAGCCAAAACAAGCGCGGGCGCTTCCACCGCCCCGCTCACTTGAAGCGATAGGTGATCCGACCCTTGGTCAGGTCATAGGGGGTCAGTTCGACGAGCACTTCGTCGCCGACGAGAACGCGGATGCGATTCTTGCGCATCTTGCCGGCCGTGTGGCCCAGAATCTCGTGGTCATTTTCCAGTTTGACGCGGAACATCGCGTTGGGAAGCAGTTCGACCACCTGGCCGCGCATTTCCAGAAGTTCTTCTTTCGCCATCAATCCTCAAGGGTCTCGAAACAATTTGGATGCGCGCCCATAGCGGCAAAAGCCCGCGATGGGAAGCCGTCTGTCAGTGCACCAGCCGCAGCCGCCGCGCTACGCGCCAGGCGACCGTCTTGGCCCAGGCATAGCTCGGCCAGCGCGGCGGCATCGCGGGGTCCAGCCCCATGCGCCGCAGCGCGGCGTTGGCGGCATGCGCCTCGGATTCGCGATAGCTCCATTCGCTGCGCCAGGTGATCGACAGCGAGATCGAGGGGGCATCGCCATTGGCGACATAGTGCGGCGCCATCACCGGCATCAGCACCGCGTCGCCGGGCGCCAGCGGCACGCTTTGCTGGCCGCCCTCATAGCCTTCTTCCCAGGGCAGGTTGCGGTGGCCGCCGGTGTGATAGCGTTCATGCTCGCGGCGGTGCGCGAACCGCTCGTCGCCCGCGGGCCAGACATTCATCACCTTGGTGCCGCGCAATTGCAGCAGGATATTATGCTCGGGGTCGAAGTGGAACGGGGTGATCGATCCCGGCGACGAGATGAAGATGAAACCCTGCGGCGTCAGCATCGCGCCGGTGCGGGGGCTTACCACGGGTTCGAGTTCGCCGAGCAGGCGCATCAGCAAGTCGCGGTACGGCCCCTCGCTCTCGATATTCTTGAGCACCGCCCAGCTGCCGTTGCTGTCGATGGTGCGGATCGTCTCGCCGATCGACAGGCCGTTCGAGGGAATGTCCTCGGGCAAGATACCGATCGGAACATTGCCGGGATTATATTCGGCCTGGGCGGCGGGAAGGTTCTCGCCGAGCCGCGCCAGCGCTTCGAGCGACAGCAGCGGATGATCGGGCAGCCGATGATGCAGCAGCCCCGCCTGCAACGGATAGAGCGCCGCCATCGCCGCGAGCGTGTCGGCCGGAAAGACGGGGCGGTCGATGACTTGGTGCGCGGTCATGGCTGGTCCTGTTCGTCCGGGGTTTCGGCGGGCGCTGGTTCGGTACGCTTCCAGCGCCGCCAGACCCGTTCGGCCTTGCTGAGCAAGGCGAAGCGCAAGCGGTCGCCCGCGCCGCCCAGCGGCACATTGACCCAGACGAGCGCGCGGCGCTCGCGCCAGACGCTGTCGATCATCGGGTGGCCGGGCGCGGCGCAGCTGTCGACCCACGCGATGCGGTCGTCGGCAAGCAGGTCGAGGTTCGCCTGTTGCAGCAGCACCCCGGGCGAGAAGCGCGCATGCTCCTCGTCGAAGGCGGTCTTGAACGAAAAGCCGCCGGGCGGGCAGAGGAAGTTGATGAGCATCGCGAGCGGCCGGCCATCGAGGTCGAGCGCGCGCATGTCGAGTCGGCCCGCTTCGGCGGCGCCCGCAATGATGGCGCGGAACCAGGCTTCGGTTTCGCCATGACTGGCGAGCGCCGACCCGGCGCGCCCCTTCCAGCCGCGCGCTTCCAGGTCGAGGAAGGCATCGACCCACGGCTCGACCGGTTCGTCCGCCGACCAGCGACGGAATGCGACCGCGCCCTGCTCGGCGAGGCGGTTCGCCTGGCGCCGATGCTCCTTGCGTTTCTTCGCGCGCACCGCACCGTCCCAATAGTCCTCGGGCGACAGGCCGCTTTCGAGCAGCGCCCGTTCTTCGCGGTGAACGGTCTCGGCCTCGGCGCCGCGCACCCGCGCGACATCGACCAGCGCGCGGTGCAGCGGGCCGTCTTCGGTGAGGCGCGGCACATGCACCATCGTCTTCGCCCAGGGCGCCGCGTCGCACCAGCCGAGCAGGATCGACCAGAACAGGCGCTCGAACCCCGCACGAACGAGCGGAGCGCCGTGGAAATGATTGGGGTGCGCCCAGCCGATGGCGTGGCGCAGCGGCAGGCGTCCATAATGGCGCGCCGGCGCAAGCGGCATCACTCCGATCACCGGTCCGTCGGCGCCGCCCTGCACCATCACCAGCCGCGTCTGGCGCTCGGGATCGAGCAGATGCAGCGCCGATTGCAGGCACCAGCGTTCGGCAAAGGGGTTGGGCTCGCTCGCCTCCCGCGCCACCGCATCCCACGCCGCGGCAAGCGGGGGCGACAGCGCCAGCGGATCGACGACGCGCACCGTCAACGGCGCGGCGCTCGCGGGCATGGGTGTGCCGTCGACCGGAAAGGCGGGGTGGACCGTCATTGCGGCGAGGCTAGCAGCGAGGGGTTAAGATGAGGTGGCTGCGACACTAAGCCCCTCCCGCTTGCGGGAGGGGTTTGGGGAGGGCATGTCGGAATTTGGGGGCGCCCGGAAACAAGCCCTCCCCCGACCCCTCCCGCAAGCGGGGGGGGGGAGAACAAACCCTCAAATCCCGAACAACCTCGCCAGCGACTTTTCCAGCATGAAGAATTGCCAGATCAGCCGCCCATGGTCGCGCTTGCCGCTCTGGTGCGCCGAAACGATCCGTTCGATCTCGGCCATGTCGAACCAGCCCGACCGCGCCAGCGTCGACGAGGTCGCAAGCGCCCGCGCCGCCTCGACCAGCGGCCCGCGGAACCAGTGCGACACCGGGGTCACAAAGCCCATCTTGGGGCGATAGAGGATGTCGTGCGGCAGATAGCGCTCCATCGCCTGCTTCATGATCGCCTTGCCCGTCCCGCCCTTGACCCGCATCGACGCGGGCAGCGAGGCGGCGAATTCGATCAGGCGATAGTCGAGCAGCGGCTCGCGCGCCTCAAGGCTCACCGCCATGCTCATCCGGTCGGTCTTGGTCAGGATGTCGCCGGGCAGCCAGATCATCAGATCGGCATATTGCGCCCGGTCGAGCGCCTCGCGCGCCGGCGCCTCGGCCATCGCCTTCCAGTAGCGCGCCTCCGCGACATGGTCGCCGAGGGCGGCTTTCGCCGCGCCGTTGAACAGCCGTGCGCGCTGGTCGGGACCGGTGACGCCGACCGCTTCGGCATAGCCCTCCGCCCCGCTCTTCGACAGGCTCGCCAGCGTCGCGCGGGCGCGCAGCGGCCGCGGCGCCCAATCCATCTGCGGCCAGACCTTGGCCAGCGGACCGAGCAGGTTGCGCCGCAGCACGCCGGGGATCAGCCCGCGCAGCCGCTCCTCCTGATGCTGGAACACCAGCCGGCGATAGCCCGCGAAGGCTTCGTCGGCGCCATCGCCCGACAGCGCGACGGTGACCTCTTCGCGCGCGAGTTCGCAGACGCGATAGGTCGGCAGCGCGCTCGCATCGGCAAAGGGCTCGTCGAACATGTCGGCGACCGTGTCGATCAGCGCGAAGTCGCTCGCGGCAACGGTGCGCGTGCGGTGGTCGGTCGCGAAACGCTCGGCGATCTGCTGGGCATAGGCGGTCTCGTCGAGCGCGGCCTGGTCGAAACCGATGGTGCAGGTCTTGACCGCCTTGCTGCTCGCCTCGGCCATCAGCGCGACGACCGCGCTGCTGTCGACCCCGCCCGACAGGAAGGCGCCGAGCGGCACGTCGGCGACCATGCGATCGGTCACCGCGGCGCGCATCAGATGGACGAGATGCTCGGCGGCCTCACCCTCGCTCGCCCGGATGCGCTTCGAAAAATCGGGCGCCCACCAGCGGGTCGGCGCGGGCACGGGCTTGCCGCGTTCGAGCAGCAGATAATGGCCGGCGGGCAGTTTCTGCACCCCCGCGACAATGCAATTGTCGTCGGGCACATAACCCAGCGCGAGGAAATCCTCGACCGCCGACAGATTGGCCTCCTGCCGCAACAGCGGGTGGCGGAGCAGGCCCTTGAGTTCGGATGCAAAGGCAAGCGAGCCGTCGGACAGCCGCGCATGGTGCAGCGGCTTCACCCCCAGCCGGTCGCGCGCGAGGAACAGGCATTGGCGCTGGTGGTCGTGGAGCGCGAAGGCGAACATGCCGTTGAGCCGGCTCAGGCACTCGACGCCCCATTGGCGCCACGCCGCGATGATGACCTCGGTGTCGCCGCTGGTGCGGAAGCGATGGCCGCGCTCCTCCAGTTCGGCGCGCAGCTCGCGGAAATTATAGATTTCACCATTGTAGCTCAGCGTCACCGCCTCGTCGTCCGATGCCATCGGCTGCGGGCTGCCCGCGATATCGATGATCGACAGGCGCAAATGGCCGAGGCCGACCCCCGGCGCGGTCCAGGTGCCGGTGCCGTCGGGGCCGCGATGGCTCATGGGATGCAGCATCGCACGCAGCCGCGCCGGGTCGACCGGCTTTGCCGTGTCCAGGTGATAGAGGCCCGCGATCCCGCACATGGTCCGGGGGCTTAGCGGCTTTTCAGCGCGCGGTCAGCCATCGCCTGCGCTCCGCCCGACGCGGAAAGGAAATCGGCGATCGCCGATGCGCCGCCCTGCCCTTCCTCGCTCGACACGATCAGCGACAGCGCGCGCGGATCGCCGCCGAGCAGGCGCGCCTTGAGGCCCGCGAGTTTCGCGGCGCGCGGATTGCCGGTGACCGCGCCGTCGACGACATAGAAGGTCGCGGCGTCGCGCAGCACCGGACCGGGATGGAGCAGCTTTTCGGTCTTGCCCCCGTCGATCGTGGGTAGCGCCGCGCTCCACGCCCATGCGCTGTCGGGATCGACCGCGCCTTGGCCGAAGGCGACGATTTCGCGGCCCTCTGCCTGGCGCTCGTAACCGCCGAGCGCGACCGCCACGCGGCGGCCCCTGCTATCGACGAAATGGCGCAGCCACAGCTGGTCGGCGCCGTCGAAGCGCGGCGCCCAGGCGGTGCCTTCGCCGACCGTCTCGGTCCAATCCGCGGGGACGGCAATCTCCATCTTGCTCGGCAGCGGCGCCGAACGCGCGCCGACGAGCGCCGCCCATCCGGCGAACAGCAGCGGCACCGCCAGCGCGGCTGGCAGCACGGCCTTTGCCGCCCCGGTGAAGCGCGGGGTGCCGCCCAGCGCGGCGACATCGACCGCGACATCGTTCGCCGGCCGGTCGAACCAGCGCCGCGCGACGAGCATCACCAGCGCGATCACGACGCCGAAGAAAATCCAGCCATAGAAGATATGGTCGATGCCGCCCGCCGCCTTGATGCCCCAGATGTCGGCGGCGACCATCGTGCCCCAGGCACGCAGCGCGTTGGCGAGGATCGTCGTCGCAAGCGCCCCCGCAACGAAGACGATGCGCCGCGTCCAGCTGCGGAAACAGAGATGCGCGGCAAAGGTCGCATAAGCGAACATCGCGATCAGGAAACTGATCCCCGAACATTCCTCGGCGACCTCGAAGAAACCCGCGCGGGTGGTGATGAACACCCCCTCCATCTGCGCGTCGAGACCGATCAGGTGAAGCAGGACGATGCTGATATGCGCGGTCAGCGTCTGGAGCCAAGGCACCAGCTCCTCGCCGAACGGCACGAGCAGCAGCGCATAGGCCAGCGGGAAGAGCAGCCCGCGCACGAGTTTCTCGCCAAGCGTCGCGGCGACCGCACCCTGCAGCATCAGGATCAGCCCAAGCTGGCGGAAAAGCCCAACGCCCGCCGCCTCGCCGATCAGCCAAGCGAACCCTCCGCCCGCGATCCAGATCAGCGCCGGCCACCAATAGACGGGCGTCAGCGCGCGCAGCAGCGCCGCGCGCTGCGACACCAGCCAGCCGATCATCGGCACCATCAGCAGGCAATGGGTGAAGGTCGAACTATGCCACCAGATGCCCGCCATGTCGGCGGCATCGCGGTGGAAGAGCGCGAGGATCGCCGCCGACAGTCCGGCCAGTGCCATCAGATGCGCTTGCCAGCGGCTCCAGCTTTGCGGGCGGGTCGGGTTCAACGTCCCCGTCCTCACGCCGCGAGACCCAGCAACTGGCCGAGCGGCGCGAGCCGCGCATCCCAGCCATAGCGCGCGATCATCCGCGCGCGCGCGGCCTGTCCCATCGCCGCGGCGCGGGCCGGATCGCCGAAGCAGGTGCCGACCGCCGCGGCGATCGCCTCGGCGCCGTCGGCGACGAGCAGATGCGTGCCCGGCTCGGCATCGATGCCCTCGGCGGCGGCGGCACTGGCGACGACGGGGCGCGCCATCGCCATCGCCTCGAGCAACTTGTTCTGGATGCCGCGCGCCAGCAGCAGCGGTGCGACCACCGCGTCGGCGGCAGCGAGCCAGGGGCGGACGTCGGGGACCTCGCCGGTGACGGTGACGCCGGGCAGCGCCGCCAGCGCCCGCACCTCGTCGGTCGGCGCGCGGCCGACGATCGCGAAGCGCGCCTCCGCATGATGGCGGCGGATCAGCGGCACGATATCGGTCGCGAACCAGCGTACCGCGTCGATATTGGGGCGATAGTCCATCTGGCCGGTGAACACCGCGAGCGGGCCTTCGCCCTGCCCGACCGGATCGAAAGCCAGTGCCGGGTCGAAGCGTTCGGTGTCGATGCCGTTTTCGACCGCGCGCACGCGATCCTCGTCGAGCCCGCTGCGGCCGCGGAACAGCGCCGCCTCGGCGGCGCTGACGAACAGGCTGGCGTCGGCGCGCGCCGCGACGTCGGCCTCATAATCGGCAAGGCGGCGCGCTTCGCGGGCATGCACCCAGTGCAGCGGCTGGCGCTTGTCCTGCGCGGCGTAGGTGGCGAACTTTGCCGAATCGACATCGACGAAATCCATCAGGACCGGACCGTCGAAATCGGCGGGCAGATATTGCGCCATCTGGCCCGAGAAGGCGACGATATGCGTGATGCCGCCGCCCGCGAGCAACGCCGCGACATGGCGGGCGAGCGCGGCATTGCGGAACAACCGGTTCGATACCGGCTCGCCGTTGAGCACCGCCTGCGCCAGCGCGATCGGGCGCGACACCTTGCGGACTTCGATGCACAGGCTGGCGCAGAGCGGCGCCATCTTGGCGCGCGCGGCGTCGGCATCGGCGTGATTGTCGGCGAGCGCCGCGACATGGACGGGGGCGAGCTTCGCCAGCGCCTCGAACATATGCCAGCTGCGAATGCGGTCGCCGCGGTCGGGGGGCCAGGGCGCGCGGTGGACGAGGAACAGGATTCCGGCCATCAGTCAACTCCCGCCATTAAATAGGGACAGTCCCTATTTAATGGAAAGCGGCGCGCACGATCGCCCCGACCGGTCGGAATTAAATAGGGACAGTCCCTATTTAATGGCCACGAGGAGTTCGCCATATCGGTCTACCCCAATCCGCGCGCGATCGGCGGTCCGATGCGGTTCGCGGCCCAGAGCGGCAGTTTTTTCCACAAATCGACCTGCAGCCGATATTTGGCGCTGGTCGGATTCGTATCGCGCGGCGCTTCGCCCTCCGCGAGCCAGCGGGCGTAGCGCAGCGGCTGGGGCTCGAAACCCCAATTCTTCTTATAGGCGAAGGGTCCGCTACCGAGCTTCGAGCGGCCGAAGTCGAAGCGGGTGCAGCCCTTCGCGCGCGCATGGTTCATCAGCGCGAAGTACATCAGCTCGTTGGCGCGGAGGCTGCGTGCTTCCGCCAGGCCCCCGCCCCAATAGGGCATCGCCATGCCGCGCCAATAGAGGCTGAGCACGCTGGCCACCGCCTCCCCGCCGCTATGGACGGTCAAGATGTCGGCCGCGTCGCCAAAGGCGTCGAGGACAGACGCGAACAGCGCCTTGGGAAAGACCGGTGTGCCGAGGTTGCGCACGCTGGTCGCATAGACGCGATAATGGTCGGCGCGATGCGCGGTATCGCTGCCAGTGGTGACCGTCAGTTCGCTCGCCAGCGCCTTGCGGACTTCGGCGCGCTGTTTGCGCGGGATGGCGAGCAGTTCGGCTTCTTCGTCCTTCGCGAGATCGCGCGCGAAGCCGGCGTAAACGCCGTCCTCGACATGCCAGCTCTCGGGCAAGGGACCGCCGCGCAGTTCGACCGACGGCACCCCGAGCGACCCCGCAAGGTCGACCGCGGCATCGGCGAGGACCGCGGCGATCGCCTCATTATCGGCAAGGATACCCCCGCCGACCGCGAAGCCGCTGGCAACCAGCGCCTGCCCGAACAGCGGCGAGCGGATATGGTGGAGCGGCAGGATACCGACGATCTGGCCCATGGCGTCGCGCTGCGCGATCAGATGATGTTTGTGCCCCGTCGCCTTCGCAATCGCCTCGCACCAGGCCCGCGTGTGGAAGGGCGTCGCCTGCGGATGCCCCTCGACATAGGCGTCCCAGCCGTCCGCCTCGCCGAGCGGAGCCGCGACCGGACGGGCATGCGCGTTCATGCCGCCTGCCTCCACGGAACGGCGCGGCCCTGCTGCGCGGGGAGCAAGGTGTCGGCGCGCGTCCATTCAAAATCGCCCAGCAATTTGCGCAGCTTGCCTGCCATGGCTGACAGACCATTGTAATGACGGATCTTCGACTTGAGCGGTGCATCGGCGACGCGCGGCTGGCCGGGGTCGATCTCCCACGGGTGGAAATAGAGGATCGCGGGGTGCCCCTCCGCATTCATCCGCGTGATCGCCCAGCGCGTGAAACCATAGGGGAGCAGCCGCATAAAGCCGCCGCCGCCCGCCGCCAGCGTGCGCCCCGCGAAGCGCGCGGTGGTGACCGGCCATTCGACCAGATCGCTGTCGGCCAAGGGCCGCCAGGCGTGGCGCGGGCTGGCGGGCCAGCCATAATGGTCGTGCGCGACCGGCGCGACGCTCGACGAATAGGCATAGCCCTGTTCGGCGAGGATCACATGCGCCCAGGGGGTGCGCTGGTCGACCGAGAAGCTGGGCGCACGATAGCCGCGCACCGGAACCCCGCCGAGATCCTCGAGGATCGCCTGCGTCTTCTTGAGATCGGCGGCGAAGGCCTCGGGGGTCATCTGGAACACGCGCTGATGGTCGTAGCCATGGCTGGCGAGTTCATGCCCCGCCGCGACGATGCGCTTGATCAGCGCCGGATAGCGTTCGGCGACCCAGCCGAGGGTGAAGAAGGTGCCCTTGACCCCGGCCTCGGCAAAGAGGTGCAGCACCGCGTCGCAATTCGCCTCGACCCGGCATTCGAGCGTCGGCCAGTCGGCACGATCGATCACGCGCTCAAAGGCGCCGACCTGGAACCAATCCTCGACATCGACCGACAGGCCGTTCTGCATGCTCTCTCACCTTCAGCGACCCTGAAAGAGCCGACCGGGCGCCGTCAGGCGGCCCAGGTCTGCGTCTGCGTCGGGTCGGGCGCGTTCGCCGGATCGCGTTCGACCCAATCGATCAACAAATCAAGCACCCGGCGCAGCGCGGCATCCTGGTCGGCGATGCGCGCTTCGAGACCCGCGATCTGACGCTGCAGCGCGACCAGATGATCGTCGTCGATCGGCGCCGCAACGGGCGCTTCGGCTTCGACAGCCGCATCGACCTCGATTTCGGGTTCGACTTCGGATTCGGGTTCGACCGGCGCGGGTTCGGCAACATCCCCGCCGAGTTCGAGCGTCTCCTCTTCCGCCGTCACCGGCACCCGGTCGGGGTCGGGCGCGATGGTGAAGCGCGGGGCTTCGGCGGCCGGTTCGGCCTCGACCGGCGCGGCGGCGGCAAGGCCGAGCTGTTCGGCGACGAGCGAGCGCGCTTCGACGAAGTTCGACGCGGCGGGCGTCGGCGGCAGGATATCGACCTCTTCGAGCGCGGCGCGCATCGACAGGCGTTCGAGACCGAGGATCGGGGCGTCTTCGACCGGCGCGGCGAAAGGTGGCGGCGCGATCTCGACGCTCTCGATTTCGGGTTCGGCGACCGGCTCGGCGGCGGCGGCCGGCCATTCGAGCGGCGCATCGGCAACCGGCGGGGCGAACGGCGCCGGACCGGGTTCGACCGACTCCACAACGGGCTCGGGCGCGGGTTCGACGAACGCCTCGACCAGGTCGAGCGGTTCTTCGGCGACCGCCGCTTCGGCCTCGACCCACATCGTTTCGGGCTTCGGCGCCGGTGCGGCCATGGCCGCGAGCGACGCCACCGGCGCAGGGGCGGGTGGTTGGGGCGCCGGCACCATCGTCTTCGCGTCGATGCCGCGATCGGCCTCGACCTCGGCGACCACGTCGCGGACATGCTGGCCGGTGATGCGATGCTGCTGCTCGACCGCGCCGAACAGCAGGATGCGGCTGACCAGCACGTTCAATTTGCGCGGCACGCCTTCGCTATAATCGAAGATTTCCTCGAACGCGTCGGGGCTGAAGCTGGGGTTGCCGGTCCAGCCGACCTTGCCGAGGCGGTGGAGGATATAGGGTTCGACCTCCTCGGGCTCCATCGGGTCGAGGTGATGCGTCGCGATCACCCGCTGGCGCAGCTGTTCGAGCTGCGGCGAGTGAAAGAGCGTCTGGCGAAATTCGGGCTGGCCGAGCAGGAAGATCTGGAGCAGCGAATGGCCGCCGAGCTGGAAGTTCGACAGCATGCGCAGCTCTTCGAGCGCCGAGATCGCGAGATTCTGTCCCTCGTCGACGATCAGCAGGGTGCGGCGGCCGGCGCGCGCCTGTTCGCGCAGATATTGCTCCATCGAGCGCAGCAGTTCGGCCTTGCTCTCGCCTTCCCAGTCGAGCCCGAATTGTTCGGCGACCAGGCGCAGCAGGTCGTCGCCCTCGACCTGGGTCGAGACCAGCTTGACCGCGGTCAGCCGATTGGGGTCGATCGTGTTCATCAGATGGCCGACGAGCGTCGTCTTGCCCGCGCCGACATCGCCGGTGATGACGATGAAGCCTTCGCCCTGCGCCAGGCCATAGCCGAGATAGGACATCGCCTTGCGGTGGGTGCCGCTCTCGAAATAGAAATTCGGGTCGGGCGTCAGCTGGAACGGGCGTCCCGTAAGGCCATAATATTGATCGTACATCGATATTCCCCGTCAGAGCGTGATGACATGATATTGACCCGCCGCGATTGCCCTGGGACGTTCGCCGGCAAGGAGTGGCGCGCCGCAGGGGCTGGTTGCCCCTGTCAGCGACATGACGATGCCCGGCGGGCGTCCCAGGGCAACCCCGCAGGGGCTGGCCGATTTTGGCCCATTGCGGCGTCGCGCGTCACTCACGATGCTTTGGCATCGCGCGCTCCTCGCTCCTTGCACTGGGCCAAAATCGGCTCCGTCTCGGTGGATCAATATCATGTCATCACGCTCTAAAAATTGTAGCGCAGGCCGACGAGCGCCGAGCCGATGAGCTGGCTGTTGAAGCCGTCCTGGTCGAAGCCGGTGATGCTGGCCGCCGCGCTGCCGGTCAGGCCGCGCCAGAAGCGCCGCGAATAGACGAGCGAGCCGCCATAGGACTGGACGTCCAAGGCGTTGGGCGCGCCATTGTCGTAATAATTATAGAAGCCGGCGAGCGAGATGTCGGCGTCGGGGCCAAGCCCGCGTCCGATCGAGGCGAAGAGATAATAATTTTCGTCGATCGTGCCGTTGAGCGCCGCGATGGCCGACAGCGCCGGGACCAGCAGGCGGCGGCGATCGTAACCGGCGCCGATGCCATAGCTCCAGCCGCCGGCGCGGCTGGTGAAGATGCCCTGCACCCCGCGGCTGCGGAACTGCGCGCCGGTGGCGTTCGACAGCGCATTGTTGAGGCAACCGCCGCCCTGCGCGCCGAACTGGCAGCTGTTGATGTCGCCGTCGATCGGGTTGCGCGTCGGGTCGAACTGCGTCGGCAGGCCCGCGAGGCCCGCGGACAGCCCGCGCCCGAAGCTGGAAATGCCGTCATAGACGCCGATCTGGATTTGCGTCGCATGGCCCGGGCGGTAATAGAAGCTGCCGGTATAGATGGTGTCGCCATAGCGGCGCCCGACGCGCGCGGTGAGCGAGGTGCGGCGGCTGGGCTGCCACATCACGCCCGCGTCCCAGATCAGCCCGTCGGTCTCGAACGCCAGCTGGCGCGGACTGTTCGGGTCGGTGACGAAACGCCCGTTGGCGTCGCGCACGGGAATACCGTTCGTATCGACGACCGCATTGCGCTGGCTGATCTCGATATCCTCATAACCGACGCCGCCGAGCAGCGCGACCGTCGGGCCGATCGGCACGGTGACGTCGGCGCGGGCATATTTGCCATCGAAGCGCTGATCGAGCTGGCTCGCATCCTCGCGCTGATAGCCGCCCGACACCTGCCAGCCAAAGGGCAGGTCGCCGGGCTTCTGCCCGACGCTGCCCCAGGCGACATGGTTGGTCGACGAGTTGAAAATATCCTGGCTGAACGCGCCGGGGACGACGGTCGCGGGGGTTTCGACATCAACCTTGTTGTAACCGAAGCGATAGCCCGCCCCAACGTCGAGCCCACCGATGCGGCGCGCGAAGGTCGGCCCGGCGTACACCGAATAGACATTGGCAGTGTTCGATCCGTTGCCGACGAAGATCGTGTCGTCGGCGCCCTGCCCGTCGGCGCGGCTGCGCGTCGCGAGCACTCCTGCCTCGAGATTGAGGCCGCGCGCCAGTTGGTACCGACCGCGCAGCAGCCCGCTGATCGTATCCGAATCGCCGATATTGCCCGCTTCGCCGATGCGATATTCATAGCGCACGGTCGCGGCGACCTCGGCCCGGCGCGTCGAAACGACCGCATCGACCCCGGCCGCAAGCCTCGTATAGGTCAGGACATCGCCGTCATTCTTGAGGTCGGCGGTGAGCACCTGGCCGACTTCGAGATAGGGGGTGATCTCGACGCTGCGCTTGCTGCGGCGTTCGCCGCGCTTCTCGGCCTTGCCGACCTTGCCGGCCTTGCCGCTGTCCGAGGAAGCGGGCGCGGCGGCGCTGTCGCTGCTGCCGCCGCCGCTTTCGGGGCCGGAAAATTGGGCGTGCGCCGTCGTCGCGGTGCCCGCGAGCAGCAGCGCCGCGAGCGTCATGACGCCATGGCGGGCGTAAGGGAGAGTGGTGCGCATGGTCAGGCGCCTCCTTGTCCGTAATAGGTTCCGAAGCGGCGGCCACCGGGCGAGAATTTGACCCCGTTCAGCAGCAGTTGGATGTGCGGACAGGCGCCCATCAGGCCGATCGCGTCGCGCAGCGCGCCTTCGAGCGTTTCGTCGGCGCGCACCACCATGATGAGCTGGCCGACGTGGCCGGCGAGCACCGCGGCGGGCGAAGCCGCCAGCACCGGCGGCGAATCGAGGATGAGGATGCGGCCCGGCGCGCCGGCCTCGAGCTGCGTCAGCAGCGCCTCGGTGCGGGCGGAGGCGAGCAATTCGGTGTCGTGCGTGTGCCCGGTGCCCGCGGGCATCACCTTCAGCCCCGGGATGTCGGTCTGGATCAAACAGTCGCCGAGCGGCAGATGCGGGTCGGCGAGCGCGTCCATCAGGCCGGGGCCGTCCTCCAGCCCGAGCGCCGCGATGACGCTGGGCTTGGCGATGTCGGCATCGATCAGCAGCACGTCGTGATCGGTCTCGACCGCGAGGCTGAGCGCGAGATTGACCGCCGAAAAGGTCTTGCCCTCGCCCGGATTGGCCGAACCGATCAGCACGCGGTGGCCGCGCGGCAGCACCGGGCGGCCGGGGCCGCCGGTGAAGTTGCGGATGATCTCGCGCTTCACGATGCGATATTCTTCGCTGATCCCGGTCACCGCGGCGCCCGGCACGATCATGCCGCGCGCGGCGAGCCGCTCGCGGTCGATCGTGCCCTGGCGGCTCGGCACCACGGCGGGCGCGGCGCGGGCGATATCCTTGCGCGGCGACACCTTCGGCGCGGGTTCGACGACCGGCGGGGTTTCGACGACAGGGTCGAGGATTTCGGCCTGCGGTGTCGCGGGCGCTTCGGGCTCGGCCTTTTTCTTGGCCTTGCCCTTGCGGGCCGGCTCTTCGGGCAGCGCCGACAGGTCGATCGTCGGCGCACCGGCGGCGGGATCGGTGCCGAACAGGTCGGCGGCGCGTTCCAGCAGCGAAGGCGTGCGCTTGACGGGGCGGTGTTCGTTCATGTCATTACCCCTCAGGCGACCATGCCGCGCTGGACGAATTCGGCGACGAGCAGCAGCACGAACAGCGCCACCAGCGCCCCGCCGCCGCCCGCGAGCCAGACGAGCTTCTTCTTGCGATCGGCCTGGCGATCGGGGGTCACGACCTCGGTGATCGAGCCGATGACCGGCAGGCCGCTGGCGCGTTCGAGCTTCGATGCGGTGGCATAGCTGGTGCGCACCTGGCCGAGGCCGAAGGCCACGCCGATGCCGCCGCCGATGCCGGCGAACAGGACGAGGGTCAGGAACATCGGCCGGTTCGGCGCCGAGGGCGCGGTCGGCTTCGTCGGCGGGTCGATCAGGTCGATCTTGATCGCGTCAGTTTCGGTCTGCACATCGCCGCGCAGCCGGACCTGCTCGCGCTGCGCCATCAGCCGGTCGTATTGCGCCTTCAGCGCGGTATATTCGCCGTTGATCCGCTCATATTCAGCGGCAACGCCGGGGTTCTGGATCTGCGCGGTGGTGATCTGGTTGATGTCGCCCGTCAGCTGCGCCTTGCGCGCGCTGAGCGCCGACACCGTCGCCTGCCGTTCGGCGCGCATCGCGGCGAGTGTCGCATAGGCGGGGTTCTGTGCATTGCCGCCGCCCCCGCCGCCGGTCCCTTCGCGGTCGGCCATGGCTTTGAGCGACGCGATCTGGCTTTTCAGCGCGACGACGTCGGGGTGCGCGTCGGTCAGCCCGCGCGCGCGCATCGACGACAATTCGGCCTGCGCGCCGGCCAGCTGCTGGCGCGCGACGCCGCCGCCGGTGGCGTTGAGGCCGGGGACGTTGATCGTCGCCGGCGTGGTCGCCATCTGGCCGTTGGCGGCGGCGAGCGCACCTTGCGCGGCGGCGAGCTGGGTCTCGATCTGACCGAGTTCGGCGCGCGCCTGATCGATGCGCTGGCCGGGCGAGCCGGTGCCGCTGGAGATCAGGCCGATATTCTTCGCCTCGAAGGCAGCACGGCGCGCCTCGACCGCACCGATCGCCTTTTCACGGTCGGCGAGCTGGGCGTCGAGGAACTTCAGCCCCTCGCGCGCGGTCATCCGGCCGCCGCGCAATTGCTCGTCGCGGAACACGGTTATCAGGCTGTCGAGCACACCCGATGCCAGCTTGGCATTGTCGGCGTCGGACAGGCTGCCGACCCCGATCGACGAGGTGATCTCGAAGATATTTTCCTGCTGCGGGACGACCTTGATATTCTTTTGCAGCATCGCGACCGCGCCGGCCTTTTCGCGCTCGCCGGCGCCGGCGGGCAGCATCCCGGTGGTCACCGCGACCTTTTCGAGATTGCGCGCGCTGGTCAGCGTTTCGCGGATCTGGTCGATCTGCGAGCGATCGGCATAGGGGCCGCCGCTCTGCGCGTCGGCCGGGATGATCTCGTTGATGTCGACGAGCAGCCGCGCGCGCGAATCATAGCGGTTGGGGATCGACGCGATCGCCAGCCAGCCGAGGATGCAGATGCCCCAGGCGACGCCCAGAACCAGCCAGCGGCGCGTCCAGACGCTGTGCAGCGCCACCCGGAATTCGTCGTAAAGGCCGTTCATCGTCTGGTCTTCGTCCTTGGCAAGCTAGGGGTGTTCGCAGCGCAACCGCGCGTCAGAACATGCTTTCGGGAATGATGATCACGTCGCCCGGCTGGAGCCGGACGTTCGCCTTGATGTCGCCGCGCTTGACGAGGTCGTTGAGGCGCAGGCCATATTCCTGCTGCTTGCCCGACCCCTTGTCGTAACGGACGAGGCGCGCCTTGTTGCCCGCGGCATATTCGCCGAGCCCGCCGACCGCGATCATCGCGTCGAGCACGGTCATATTGGCGCGGAACGGGATCGACGCGGGCTTTTCGGTCGCGCCGACGACGCGCACCTGCTGCGAGAAGGTGCTGTTGAAGCTGGTGACGATGACGCTGACGATCGGGTCGTTGATATACTGGCTAAGCTGGAGCTTCAGGTCCTGCTGGAGCATCGTCGGGGTCTTGCCGACCGCCGGCATGTCGGTGATCAGCGGGGTGGTGATGCGACCGTCGGGGCGCACCTGAACCTTGCCGCCCAGCTCGGGGTTGCGCCACACGAAGATCTGAAGCTCATCGAGCGGGCCGATGATATATTCCTCGCCCGGCCCTTCCTGATTCTGCACGAAATTCGCGCTCGGCAGCTGCGGCGCGGCACCGCCGCCGCCCATGCAGCCGGTCAGCGCGGTCGCGGCGATGCCCGAAACCAGGGCCACGCGCGCGGCGCGAAGGGCGGGGAAGGACGTCATCATGCTATCACCTTTCCTGCGGCAAGGGCCCCGCCGCAGGCTAAATGCCCAGGGCGGAAGCCAATGCGTCAGGATCAGCGATGGCGGAAAAGGGTGAATATACCGTTAGTAGTCGGCTAGGTTTACACCGCACTCGTCGCACTTTGTTCCGGTCTGGGACAGAAGTGACCCATACCTCCGATGCGGCGCCCCGCCAATAAATAGGGACAGTCCCTATTTAATCCGTTCAGGTCGACGAGCGGATGGGAGCGAGACGATTAAATAGGGACTGTCCCTATTTATTGGGGACTGTCCCTATTGGCCCCTCGGAGGTAGCCGGCTTGCCCTTCAAACCAGCATTTCCCTCGCCGGGCCTTGGCCCAGAAAGGCCGAGGGGCTGGCGGTGGCGCCATAAGCGCCGGCCTGGAAGATCGCCACAAGATCGCCGACCTCGCCGCGCGGCAGCGCGACCTGGTCGCCCAGCCGGTCCAAGGGCGTGCAGAGACAGCCCACGACCGACACGGTCTCGACGGGTTCGGCGCCGAACTGGCTGGCGAGCGCGATCGGATAGTTGCGGCGGATGACGGTGCCGAAATTGCCGCTCGCGGCGAGCTGGTGGTGGAGCCCGCCGTCGGTGACGAGGAAGGTGTCGCCATGGCTCACTTTCCGGTCGACGATGCGGGTCAGATAGACCCCCGCCTCGGCGACGAGCCAGCGGCCGAGTTCCATCGCGAAGCGGCTCGCCCCCAGCATCGGGTCGCGCGCGCTCAATGTCTTCGCCAAGGCGTCGCCGACCGCCTTGGCATCGACCGCCGTATCGCCGGGGAAATAGGGTACGCCCATGCCCCCGCCCAGATTGACCAGCGGCGGCACCGCGCCGATCTCGTTGGCGAGCCGCGCCGCGAGCGCCACCGTCTGCGCCTGTGTGTCGGCGATGGCCGCGGCATCAAGTGCCTGCGATCCCGCGAAAATATGGAAGCCCTGCCAGTCGGCGCCCGCATCCAGCAGCCGCGTGACCAGCGCCGCGACCTCGGCGGCATCGACCCCGAAAGGCTTGGCGCCGCCGCCCATCTTCATGCCCGATCCCTTGAGGTCGAAGTCGGGGTTCACGCGCACCGCGAGCCGCGGGACGACGCCCAGCCGCGCCCCGATCGCCAGCGCGCGCTCGGCCTCGCCCGCCGATTCGAGGTTGAGCGTCGCGCCGACCTTGATCGCATATTCGAGTTCGCGGTCGCGCTTGCCCGGCCCGGCGAAGCTGATGTGCCCCGTCGCCATGCCGCTGGTCCGCGCCGCCTGAAGCTCGCCGCCCGAGGCTACGTCGAGCCCGTCGACCATCATCGCCATATGACCGAGCAGCGGGCCATAGGGGTTCGCCTTCATCGCGTAATGAAGCCGCAATTCGGACGGCATCGCCGCGCGCCATTCGGCAACGCGCGCGGTCAACATCTTCGAATCATAGACGAAGAGCGGCGTGTCGCCGGCATCCTCGGCGAGGTCGTCGGCGCGCTGGCCGCCGATCAGCAGCATACCGTCACTGTCGGCGGTAAAGCCCGGCGGGATCGGACCATGCGGTTTCATGCCGCGACCTTCCATCCAGCGGCGATCGCGACGCGGTCGAGCTTGCCATTGGGGTTGCGGGGCAGTTCGCTGCGCCATTCGATCGCCTGCGGCTGCATGAAATTGGGCAGGTTCGCCTTCAGATACGCCGCCAGCGCATCGGGATCGCTCTCCCCCTTGCCGCGCACGATCAGCACGATCGCGGCGCCCAGCCGTTCATCGGGCACGCCGAACGCCACCGCCTCGAAGATCAGGCCCGAGGCGGTGGCGACATCCTCGACCTCGGTCGGGCTGACGCGGTTGCCTGCGGTCTTGATCATCGCGTCGTCGCGGCCGACGAAATAGAGCAGCCCGTTGGCGTCGCGGCGCACCGTGTCGCCCGACCACACCGCCAGGCCGCCATAGTGCGACGCACGCGGCGCGGGCCTGAAGCGCTGGGCGGTGCGCGCCGCATCCTGCCAATAACCCTGTGCGACCAGCGGCCCGCAATGGACCAGCTCGCCCGGTTCCTCGTCGGCGGTGATCGTCCCGTCGGCGCGGCATACCAGAATTTCGGCATGCGGGATCGCCTGGCCCATCGAGGTCGGATGATCGGCGACGAGCTTGGGCGGCAACCAGGTCGAGCGGAACGCCTCGGTCAGCCCGTACATCGGATAGATGTCGGCGTTCGGAAAGGTCGCGGCCATCGCGTCGATCAGCGAAGGCGTCAGCGCGCCGCCGCTGTTGGTCAGGCGCCTGAGGTGCGCCGCACTTTCGGCGGGCCACTCGCTCTCGACGAGCTGCACCCACAGCGGCGGCACGCCGGCCAGCGTGGTAGCGCCATGCCGCGCGACCGCCTTCACGACGTCGCGCGGGGTCAGATAGTCGAGCGGCGCCACCGCCGCCCCCGCATACCAGGCCGAGAGCAGCTGATTCTGGCCATAGTCGAAGCTGAGCGGCAACACCGCGAGCACACGGTCCTCGGGAACGAGCTTCAGATAATCGGCGACCGCCTCCGCCCCGAGCCACAGATTGGCATGGCTGAGCATCACCCCCTTGGGGCGCCCGGTCGAGCCGCTGGTGTAGAGGATGGCCGCGAGGTCGCGGGGTTCGGCGAGCGACGGCGGCAGCCCCTGCCCACCCGAATCAATGACTTCCTCGGCGACCTTGAGATCCTGCACGACGCAGTCGACCGGCAGCCCGCCCCCGAGCGTGTCGCTGCGCGCCGCATTGGCGACGAGCAGCTTCGCCCCGCTGTCGCTGAGGATATGCGCGACCTGCGGCGCCTTGAGCAGCGGATTGACCGGCACATGGATCAGCCCCGCGCGCGCCGCGGCCAGCGGCATCAGGCAGGCCAGCCGCATCTTGGCGCTCCAGCTCGCGACGCGTTCGCCGGGGCCGCCCGCCTGATCGAGCAGCCACGACGCCAGCCGCCCGACGCCGGCGTCGAGCTCGGCGAAACTCGTGACCTTGTCGCCGATCAGCAGCGCGGGATCGACCGCCGCACCGCAAAGGGCGAGATGGTCGATCGGGCGCGACGATGGGATTAGGGTCTCGGTCATTGGCTGTTAGGAGTCCGGTGATAGAGCGCCAGCCTATGCAAGGGAACGGTGAACATCGCGCTAATGATGACGCGGGGCTGCCCGCCGACGCGCGCGCGGCTGGCTTCGCGTCGCCGTTCGACCGCGCAATGTGGTTCGACTTGCTGGCGGCGCACGGCTTTGCCGGCGAAGGGCGGGTCGATGCGCGGGCGACCGTGGAGTCGGTCACCGCCTGGCTGCCGCTGCGCCGCGAAAAGGGCGGCGCACTCAGCGGCCTCGCCAATTGGTACAGCTTCTCTATCCGTCCCTTGTTCACCGGTCCGGCACATCCCGGCGCGCGCAGCGCCGCGTTGCAGGCGCTTTTCGCGGGACTGCGCCGGAAAGCGGCGCGGCTGACGCTTTACCCCGTACCCGAGATCGAGGGGGTGAATGGCGACGTCGAGATCGCCCTGCGCGCCGCCGGCTGGTGGGTGAAAGCAACGCCCGCCGGCGACCGCCACTGGCTCGACTTGGCCGGCATGACCCATGACGACTGGTGGGAAAGCCGCCCCGGCGCGCTCAAGAACACCGTCAAGCGCAAGGCGAAGAAAGGCGTCGTCGATATCCAGCTGCTCACCCAGTTCGACCCCGGCAGCTGGGCGGCCTATGAAAGCATCTATGCCGCGAGCTGGAAACCCGAGGAGGGCGACCCCGCGCTGCTACGCGCCTTTGCCGAGGCGGAGAGCTGGCGCGGCACCTTCCGCATGGGGATTGCGCGGATCGAGGGCATCCCGGTCGCCGCGCAATATTGGACGGTCGAGGACGGCACCGCCTTCATCCACAAGCTCGCGCATGTCGAGGACAGTCTGAAGGCCTCGCCCGGCACCCTGCTGTCGGCCGCCCTGTTTCGCCATGTGATCGAGATCGACGGCGTCAAACGCGTCGATTTCGGGACCGGCAACGACGGCTACAAAAAGGACTGGATGAACCGCCACGAGCGGCTGTGGCGATTGGAGGCTTTCAATCCGGCGCGCATCGCGGCATGGGAACCCGCGATAAAGGCTTTTGCGCGCTCGAAGCTGGGGCGCGAGTGAGGATGCGATGACCGATACTCCCGCCAACAGCGTCGACGCGACGCTCCGCGCGCTGCTCGCCGATATTTTGGGTCTGGGCGACGCCCGCGCCGCGGCGCTGACCGAGGACAGCGGGCTGTTCGGCGAGCTGCCCGAATTCGATTCGATGGCGGTCGCGACGGTGCTGACCGAGATGGAGGATCGCCTCGGCATCATCATCGACGACGACGAGATCGATGGGGAAATCTTTGAAACCTATGGTAATTTGCTGGCCTTTTCGCTGCGCAAAGTGACCGACTGACATCGTCCGGGCGCGCATGGGCGAACATCATCTGCGCATCGAACCCGCCGGCGCACCGCGCGCCACCATCCTGATCGTCCCGCCGCTGTTCGAGGAAGCGAACCGCACGCGCCATACCCTCGTGCTGGCGATGCGCGCGCTGGCCGCGCGCGGCTTTTCGGCTGTGATGCCCGATCTGCCCGGGCAGAATGAGAGCTTGGTCGCGCTGGAGGATGTCGATCTTGCGGGGTGGCAGGCGGCGCTGGCGGAGGCTGCGGCGATCATCGACGGGCCTTTGCTGGTGGCATCGGTGCGCGGCGGGTGCCTGATCGATCATAGCATCAAAGCCGCGGGCTGGTGGCGGCTCGCGCCGGTCGGCGGATCGTCGCTGCTGCGCACCCTGCTCCGCGCGCGCGCGTCGGCCGACCGCGAGGCGGGGGTGACATCGGCGCTCGAAAGCCTCACCGAAACCGCCAAAAGCGAACCGCTGCTGCTCGCGGGCAACCGCCTGTCGCCCGCGATGATCGCACAGCTCGGCGACGCCGAGGCCCAGCCGGTCGAACCGCTGCGCAGCGTCGCGCTCGGCGCCGGCGGCATTACGGGCACGCCGTTGTGGCTGCGCGCCGAGCCGGGCGAGGACGCCGCGATGGCCCAGGCGATCGCCGCCGATATCGCGAACTGGAGCGCGTCATGCGGCGCCATCTGAGCTTCGCCTGCGAAGGCGCGGCCCTCGCCGCGACGCTCGACGACGCGCCGGGTTCGACCGGCCTGCTCATCGTTTCGGGCGGCAACGAGATCCGCAGCGGCGCGCATCGCGGCATGGCGATGCTGGCGCAGCGCGTCGCCGAGGCGGGGCATCCGGTCTTCCGCTTCGACCGCCGCGGCATCGGCGACAGCGAAGGCCGGAACGGCGGCTACCGCGCGAGCGGCCCCGACATAGCGGCAGCGATCGCGACGTTTCGCGAGGCGGCGCCGCAAGTGACGCGCGTCGCCGCGTTCGGCAATTGCGATGCCGCCAGCGCGCTGCTGCTCCACCAGCCGCTCGCGCTCGGCGCGCTGATCCTGGCCAACCCCTGGACCTATCAGGACGATTGCGGCGACGACGGCAAGATGGACGAACCCGCCCTGCCCCCGGCGTCGGCGATCCGCTCGCGCTATCTCGCGCGGCTGAAAGACCCGCGGAGCCTGCTCCGGCTGCTGAAGGGCGAAATCGACCTGAAGAAACTCGCGCGCGGGCTGTCGGCGATGGGCAAGAAACCGGCCGCCCCGGCGTTCGGCAGCCTCGCCGACGAACTCGACGCGGCGCTGGCCGAGATGTTCTGCCCTGTAACGATCCTCCTCGCAACGGGCGACCGCACCGCGCAGGCCTTCATGGAGAAGCTGGCCAAATCGCTCGCCTATATCGAGGCGAATCCGGGATCGATCCGCGTCGAGCGGCTCGCAAGCCTTTCGCACAGCTTCGCGGGGGACGATGGGGACTGGCTGGCGGGACGGATTTTGGCGGCGCTGGGCTGATACTATTTTCGCGCAGAGGCGCAGAGATCGCAGAGAAGAAAGAAAATTTGTTCACGCGGAGACGCGGAGACGCGGAGAGGTTTTCTCAACCCGTTCGTGCCGATCTTGTCGAAGCACAGTCCTTCTCTTCACCGTCGCTAGAAGAAAGAACGGCCCTTCGACAAGCTCAGGGCGAACGGATTTTAGATAATCTCCGCGCCGCCGCGTCTCCGCGTGAACCACAATCTCTGCGGCCTCTGCGCCTCTGCGCGAATCCTTCTCGCCTTGATGTCAGGCCTCCACCATCGCGTGATATTCGGCCTCGGCCAAAAACCGCTCGGCATCGAGCGCCGCCATGCAGCCCATGCCCGCCGCGGTCACCGCCTGACGATACACCTTGTCGGTGACGTCGCCCGCCGCGAACACGCCCGGGATCGACGTCAAAGAGGTACCCGGCGTGACCTCCAGATAACCGTCGGCGTCGAGCGGCAGCTTGCCCCTGAACAACTCGGTCGACGGGCTGTGGCCGATCGCGACGAAACCGCCGTCGGTCGGTTCGTGGCTCGCCGCGCCGGTGACGGTGTCGATCAGGTCGACGCCGACGAGGCCCGACACGCCCGCCCCCGCGACGAAGCGATCGACCTTCTTGTTCCACAGTATCTTGATCTTGGGGTTGGCGTGCAGGCGGTCCTGCAAAATCTTTTCGGCGCGCAGATGATCGCGGCGGTGGATGAGCGTTACATCGTCGCTGTGGTTGGTGAGGTACAGCGCCTCCTCGACCGCGGTGTTGCCGCCGCCGATCACCACCACCTTCTTGCCGCGATAGAAGAAGCCGTCGCACGTCGCGCACGCCGACACGCCCTTGCCGCCCAGTTCCTGTTCGCCCTCTACCCCCAGCCACTTCGCTTGCGCACCCGTCGCGATCACCAGCGTCTCCGCCAGATACATATCACCGCCGTCGCCGGTGATCCGGAACGGGCGCTGCGACAGGTCGACGTCGACGATCGTGTCCCAGATCATGCTGGTGCCGACATGCGTCGCCTGCGCGGTCATCTGTTCCATCAGCCAGGGGCCCTGGATGACGTCGGCGAAACCGGGGTAATTTTCGACGTCGGTGGTGATCGTCAGCTGGCCGCCGGGTTGCAGCCCCTGCACCACGATCGGCATCATGCCCGCGCGCGCCGCGTAAATGGCGGCGGACAGGCCCGCGGGGCCGGAGCCGAGGATGAGCATCTTGCTATGGTGCGTGGCGGGCATGATCGTCTTTCTTTCCCTGTGGCGGAGCGCACAGATGGGTGTTGCCAATCGCGCTAGCAAGGGACAGGCTGCACGCCAAGGCATGTGTGAGCCGGCGGGGGCTTTACGGGAGTGGCACGCAACGAAAGGACGGCGAGATGACGCGTTTCTTTCTACCTCTTTTGACGCTGTTTCTGCTGCTGGCACCGCAAGCCGCCGAGGCGCGCAAGGTCGCGCTGGTGATCGGCAATTCGGCCTATGCCAACACCGGCGCGCTGGCGAACCCCGCGAACGATATCAGGATCGTCGCCGATGCGGCCAAAAGCGCGGGCTTCGACGATGTCGTCGTCGCCAGCAACCTCGGCCATCAGGCGTTCCAGACCACGATGCGCGATTTCCGCGCCAAGGCCGACGGCGCCGACGTCGCGATGGTCTATTTCGCCGGCCACGGGATCGAGGCGCAGGGCAAGAACTGGCTGCTGCCCACCGACGTGAAGCTCGAATCCGACCTCGACCTCCCCTATGAGGCGATCGAGCTCAACCGGCTGATGGAGGCGGTGTCGGGGGCGCAAATCCGCATGGTCGTGCTCGACGCGTGCCGCAACAATCCCTTCGGCAGCAAATGGCGCTCCGGCACGCGCGCGGTGGCGCGCGGCATGGCGGGGGTCGAGGCCGACGATGTACTCGTCATCTTCGCCGCCGCGCCCGGCCAGACCGCGAGCGACGGCAACGGCGCGAACAGCCCCTTTGCCCTCGCGCTGGCGCGGCGGCTGCCCGAACCCGACCTGCCGGTGCAACTGCTCGGCGGCGCGATCCGCGACGATGTGCTCGCCGCGACCGGCGGCAACCAGCGGCCCTTCGTCAGCGCCAGCATCACCGGCACGCCGGTCTATCTGGTGCCGCGCACCGTGCCGACCCTCGTCGCGGCCGCGCCGACCGTCCCCACCGGCGACCGCACCGCGAGCGAGGAGATTTTCTGGAAGGGCGCGCTCGCCGAAAGCAGCGTACGCGCCTTCAGCGCCTATCTGTCGGAATTCCCGAGCGGGCGCTACGCCGGCGACGCGTCGGACGCGATCGCGCGGCTGCTGACGCCGAGCGCCGACGGCAGCGCGGTGCGCGGCGGCAAATATCGCGTGTCGGATATCGTCATCGAGTGCGTCAAGGTGACGGGCTTCCTCGGCCTGCCCGACCAGCTGTTCCTGCGCTTCGGCGGCAGCCAGCGCTTTCCCGAGAGCAAGAAGGACAGCTATACGATGAAGAAGGGCCAGCGCTGGGTGGTGCCGCGCAGCTTCGACTTCGACGGCAACTCGACGGTGCAATTGCTGGAGGACGACGACGTCGGCGGCAACGACATATTGGGGACGATCGATCTGGAGCCCCGCGTGGGGAATTTCACCCGCACGATCAACGGCGACCGGAGCGAGTATAAGGTGACCTATAAGGTGAGCGCGGAGTAGCGAGCGGGAGCGTCCGGTTTCGGACGTTAGTCGCTGTTCCCCGGCGAAAGCCGGGGGCCACGGGGACAGGACTGCGCTGACTATCTGGACCCCGGCTTTCGCCGGGGAACAGATCCCATCGTCACCCCGGGCTTGCCCCGGGGCCTGCCTTCCCTTTGATCCGGCAGCGAAAGAAAAAGGGCGGGTCCCGGGTCAAGCCCGGGATGACGACATAATCAACGTCGGCTTCCACCCCAAGGCAGCCCCTATTCCTTCTCCCCCACCTCGACCAGCCCGTGCCCGACGCTCACCCGCTCGTCGAAGACGAAGCAGCTGCCGTGCCAGCGGCTGTCGGACTCGGGCACCTGTTCGAGATAGGCGAGAATACCGCCCTTCAGATGCACGACATCATCGACGCCCTCGCTGCGCAGGAACGCCGTCGATTTTTCGCAGCGGATGCCCCCGGTGCAGAACATCGCGATGCGCTTGCCCGCGAACGCCTCGGCATGCTCGCGCCACCAGCCTGGGAAGTCGCCGAAGCTCCTGGTCCGCGGGTCGATCGCGCCATCGAAGCTGCCGTAACCCACCTCGAAGCCGTTGCGCGTGTCGATGACCACCGTATCGGGATCGGCGATCACCGCATTCCAGTCGGCGGGGTCGACATAGCGCCCGACGTCGCGCGACGGATCGATGCCCGGCACCTTCATCGTCACGATTTCCTTCTTCAGCCGCACTTTCAGGCGCTGGAAAGGCATGGCGGCGGCGGCGGAATATTTTACGTCGAGCGCGGCGCAATCGGGCAGCGCGCGGATATGCGCGATCACTGCGGCGATACCCGCTTCGGGGCCGGCGACGGTGCCGTTGATGCCCTCGCGCGCGAGGAGCAGCGTGCCCTTGACGCCATTCGCGGCGCAGATGTCGAGCAACGGCTGGCGCAGCGGGGCGGGGTCGTCGAAGGGCGCGAAGCGATAGAGGGCGGCGACGGTGAAGCGCATGATCGGCCGCCCATAGCCGTTTGTGCCGAGCGAAGTCGAGACACGCCAGACCGGCGCCAGCGTGTCTCGACTGCGCTCGACACAAACGGGATGAAGAGCGTTGCCTTCACCTCACCCGAACGGATCGCCCCGCCCGGTCGCATAGTGCGCCATCGCCATCGTCGTCCATTGCGCATTCACGCGGATGCAGCTCGGAAAGACGCTCGCGTCGGTGACCAGCACATTGGTCGTGCCATGCACCCGGCATTCGAGGTCGACGATACCGAACTCGGGATTTTCGTTGATTGCATTGCCGCCGTGCGCGTGGCTGCTCGACAGGGTCAGATCGTCCTGTTGTTTGATCTCGCGGTGGAAAAATGCATCGATATCCATCTCGGGCGTCACCGTCTTGCCGCTCGCCAGCGCGGGGTAGCATTCGACCGCGCCCGCGGCGAAATGCACCTTGGTCAGCGTCGCCATCGCATCGCGCAGCACCGGCAGATCGTCGTCGATGTCGAGCCGGAAATCGAGCTTGCCATCGACCACCTGCCCGCGCCGGTCGGCGGGGAACAGGATGCCCGCCGAATGGACGCGGCTGAAATTGCGCATTCGCTCGGCATGGGTACCGAACCAGCCGGGCATCAGCGACGCCATCGCCATCGGCGGCTGGAAATGGCTTTCGAGCAGATAATGGCCGCAGTCGACATAGCTCGACATCTGATCCTCGTCCCACGCGTTGCCGCCGACGCCATCGGGCATCAGCGCGACGACCGGCGAGGCGACGTTGAGCGAGATCTGGTAGCCGGTGCCCGCGATACCGCTGGCGTCGAGCAGCTTCGACGAGGCGATGGTGCCGCCCGCGACGACGACTCCGACGCGCGCCCGCACGATGCGCCGCGATCCGTCGGGCATCACCAGCCGCACCGCCTCGGCCTCCAGCTTGCCGTTCGATGCGTCCTGCCACAATATTTCCTCGGCCTTGGTATCGGGCAGGATGCGCGCTTTATGATCGCGACACGCCTGCGGCAGATAGGTCTGCGCCATGCCCATGCGTCGGCCATAGGGGCAGCCCGAATTGCAATAGCCGCAATAGGCGCAGGCATTGGGGGTGCCCGGCGGCCCGAAATTCTTGTCGAACCAGTCGGTCACCGCGCGCTGTTCGCGCGGGTCGGTCGACGTCGCGGCATGCTTGCGCCAGCCGTCCATCAGATGGTTGCCATTGTGCCGCCCGCTGCGCGGTTCGGCGCGGCCGATCCCCAGCCGGTCGCGCACCGCGTCGTAACTGGCGTGAAAGGCGTCGGGGTCGATCGGCGCGCCGATGCTCGCCCATTTGGCCAGCACGTCGGGCGCATCGGGGTGCGTCCGGCCGTCCTCGTTGACGCGCAGGCAGATGCCGTTGTTGACCGTCGACGATCCCCCGACGCAGCGCCCCTGAAAGATCACGAAATCGCTGTTGGTCGTCGTCTGCACCCCGCCATGCTTGTAGAGCGCGGCGATCATGTCGAGTTCGCGGTGGGTGATGCGCGGCGAAGGGTAGAAGGGACCGGCCTCGACGATCAGCACCTTATAACCCTGCGCCGCGACATTATAGGCCGCCACCGCGCCGCCGGCGCCCGAGCCGATGACGATGACGTCATAGTCGTCGTCCAGCGTCGCGGCATCGAGGATATGGTCCTTGTGGATTTCGCGGCCGGGAACATCGGTGATGTCGAGGTCGGGCGGCTCGACGCGGGTGCGGAACGTCGGCAGGGTGAAGCCGATCTGGGCGTGCACCGCATTATGCTCGTTGGCGAGCTGGCCCTCCTTGCGCGGCAGCTCGCCCCCCTCCCAATAGCCGTAATAGCACGCATATATAATTCCGCGCAGCCGCGCCATGTCCTGGAACAGATCGAAGTCGCTGTTCTGCAGCCGGTCGCGGACGCGCTCGGCGCGCGCATCGACGTCGATATCGACGAACACCGGGGCCAGCACCAGCTCGGTCGCGTTGAGCGAAAAGCGCAGCTCCCGAAGTTTGGTCCCACCGACCTTTCCGAACAGTTCGGCGACATTGGCGACGACCTGATCGGCGGTGATCACCATGTCGACGCCGTGAAACAACGCCTCGGTCAGCGCTTTCAAGAATCTGAGTTGCCCGAAATTAAACGGTGCCGTCATTGCAGTACCCCTCCAGTTTTCCGCACGCGCGCTAATTTCGGATCATAGCGAGTTTGAGGAAACTATATTGTACGGAAACGGCGAGAGGGGGTACCGACAGGCACCAGTCAGCCCGGCGCGACGTCCTGCGACCCCACAATATCCAACCATTCCAGAATTGCGGGTTCGACAGGGCCCTCGTCGCGCAAATCGAACAAAATTTTCTCGCCAAGCTGGATTTGGCAAACGCCGAAAGCCTCATCGGCGCTCAGGCTGTTGTCCACCAGGATCGCGGCGTCGGCGATCGACTTTGCCTTCATGATCGCTTGCTGTGTTCTTGGAAACCGATCGCGCAACTTGAGTTCGGGGATGCCATGTCCACCCGCCGCGACGCGCGTCAAGACACGCGCGATCGAGAGGTCCGCATTCGAAAGACCCACAAAACATAGCAGCACGAAATATCCTTCCTCTTGAAGCTGCTGAATTTTCTCGATCTTTGATCTAATGGAACCGTCGTCCCTGGGTGCCCAATCGGAGAAGACCGTCTCCATCGCAAAGGGGACCTGTTGAACCATTGCCTGGGCGACAAACGATTCGACGCCCAACTGCGCGACCCGCATCCAGGCGCCATTGCGATCTCGGAGATTTGTCGCCCAATCGGGAAGGTCGAGCAAATCATCCACTTCAGGCAAGATCGACAGCATCATGCGGTCGGCATTAACAAGCGGAATTTGCAGCTTTTCGGAAAGATGATCGCGCCACATGGTCGATTTTCCCGACCCATTGTGACCCGCCAAAATTATTCCAAGCGGTTTTTGCGAAGCGCGCTGCGCCTCGAGCACTTGGTCGATCGCGGACTCGAGCATATCAGTCGGCAGGAATAAACGTGCCATTCACGATCGTGCCACGATCAACCCTGCCGTTGACCTCCCGAATGAGTATCTTGGGATTTCCCGGCTCCACACGAAATGTTGGCACATCCGCGCCATGATGAAGCTTGACGCCCGGCCTGATTAGCGCGGCCTTGGCGCGCGTCAGCGCGTCGCGGCCCGCACCCACATTCACCTTGAGCGTTGCGGCATCGGGCACCGTATTGGACACGGTTACCATTCCGAACCGAAGCGTCCGCACATTCATATCCTGAATGGCTCCGGTCACATCGATCATGACTTGGGTTACCGGTGTAAATCCCTCTTTAGAATATTTTTGTTGGTAATGCGCGGCGTGCGCCTTTTTTTTCGCAGTCCGAGCGGGAAGGCTTTTCCGCGCGAGCGCACGCTTGCGAGCAGCCCTCATATCCAATTTCTTGCCCGATTTCGCCATATACAGGAGATAATCCGCCTTCGGTGTCCGCGCAAGTGGCTTGCTCCTGGCCAGTCCAGCCGGATTTTCGCTGTCCGACCGACCTCAGGCGGCCTTCTTCGCCTGCCGATATTTGTGCAGCAACGGTTCGGTATAACCCGACGGCTGGGTCACGCCC
This sequence comes from Sphingopyxis sp., assembly GCA_016793775.1. Classification (GTDB taxonomy): domain Bacteria; phylum Pseudomonadota; class Alphaproteobacteria; order Sphingomonadales; family Sphingomonadaceae; genus Sphingopyxis. Next base: position 34,281 of record JAEULK010000077.1, read on the forward strand.
TCGAAGATCAGCGCGCGCGCCGCCTGGTAAGCGATGCCGTCGGGGGTCAGCTTTTCGTAGAGCGGGTCGCCGGCATTCTGGCCGTCGACCTTGGCCGCCATGCGGACCAGCGCGGCGTCGACCTGCGCCGGCGTGCAGACGCCATGGAGCAGCCAGTTGGCCAGCGCCTGGCTCGCGATGCGCAAGGTCGCGCGGTCCTCCATCAGGCCGACATCGTCGATGTCGGGCACTTTGGAACAACCGACCCCTTGGTCGATCCAGCGCACGACATAGCCCAATATGCCCTGGCAATTATTGTCGAGCTCGCGCGTGACCTCGGCCTCGCTCCAGTTGCGTCCCGTGGCGACCGGAATGGCGAGCAACCGGTCCAGCGACGGCACCGCTTCGCCTGCAATCTCCTTCTGCCGCGCAAACACATCGACCTGATGATAATGCAGCGCGTGCAAGGTCGCGGCGGTCGGCGACGGCACCCAGGCGGTGTTCGCGCCCGATTTCGGATGGCCGATCTTGGCGTCGAGCATCGCGCGCATCAGGTCGGGCATCGCCCACATGCCCTTGCCGATCTGCGCCTTGCCCGACAGCCCGCAGGCAAGGCCGATGCGGACGTTGCGATCCTCGTAGGACGCGATCCAGTCGCTCGCTTTCATCTCGCCCTTGGGGATCATCGGCCCCGCGCGCATGCTGGTGTGAATCTCGTCGCCGGTGCGGTCGAGGAAGCCGGTGTTGATGAACACGATGCGGTCCTTCACCGCATGGATGCACGCGGCAAGGTTGGCGCTGGTGCGCCGCTCCTCGTCCATCACCCCGACCTTGATCGTATGGCGCGCCAGGCCGAGCATGTCCTCGACCGCGTCGAACAGCCGGTCGGTGAAGCCGCACTCCTCGGGCCCATGCTGCTTGGGCTTGACGATATAGATGCTGCCGGTCCGGCTGTTGCGGATCGCGGGATCGCCGAGACCCTTGAGGTCGTGGAGCGAACAGAGGCTGGTAAGCACCGCGTCGCAAATCCCCTCGGGCGCCTCGCTGCCGTCGGCGAGCCGGACCATCGGCGTCGTCATCAGATGGCCGACGTTGCGCACGAACATCACGCTGCGCCCCGGCACCACCAGATTGTCGTCATCGGGCGTGACCCAGCAGCGATCGGGCTCCATCGCGCGCGTCACCGTCGCGCCGCCCTTGTCGAATATCTCGGTCAGGTCGCCGCGCATCAGCCCGAGCCAGTTCGCATAGCCGAGGGTCTTGTCCTCGCCGTCGACCGCCGCGACGCTGTCCTCGAGATCGATGATCGTCGAAAGCGCGGCTTCGAGCTTCACATCGGCGATGCCCGCGCGATCGCTCTTGCCGATCGGATGGGTCAGGCTGCGCACGATATGGATATGCAGGCCGTTGTGGCGAAGCAGGAAATCGTCGCCCATCTTGCCGACAAGCTGCGCCGGGTCGGCGAGGCCGAGCGTCTTGCCGTCCCAGTCGGCCCACGACCCCGACGCCAGCGGCACCGCCTCGTCGAGGAACGCCTTGGCGCGCGCGATCACCGCGGCGCCGCGCTCGACATCATAGCCGCCGGGCTTCGCGGGCGGCGCGTCGAGCGCGTCGGTGCCGTAGAACGCATCATAGAGGCTGCCCCAGCGCGCATTGGCGGCGTTGAGCGCGAAGCGGGCGTTGAGCGCGGGCACGACAAGCTGCGGCCCCGCCATCGTCGCGATTTCGGGATCGACATTGGTCGTGCCGACCTGGAACGGCGCAGGTTCGGGGACCAGATAGCCGATCTCGCGCAGGAAGGCCTGATAGGCGGCGGGATCATGCGCCTGCCCCGCCCGTTCGAGATGCCAGGCGTCGATCCGCGCCTGCAACTCCTCGCGCTTGGCGAGCAGGGCGGCATTCTCGGGCGCGAATCTGCCGAGCAGCGCCGCGAAATCCGCCCAGAAACGGTCGGCGTCGAGCCCGGTACCGTCGAGCGCGCGCTCCTGCACGAAATCGACCAGCCGCGTATCGATCGACAGCCCGTGGCGGTCCAGAAATTCGGTCATGAAGCACCCTTTGATTCGGCGCATTCGCGCCTGTTGGTCCGGGGAGGAAAGGGCCGCCGCCCTATGCCGCGAAGCGGGCGCGAGGGCAAGGGTTCAGGTGCGGCCGCCGGCAATCGGCCGACGGCGCGCGGTCAGGCGATGTCGTCGGTCCCAACCACGGTGACCTCCAGGGTGCAATATCCCTGAACAAACCCCAGAATATAGGGGATGGTGGGCGGCGCCCCCGACGCCGTGAACGTCAGGCAGCCATTTTGCTGGAGGGTGCCCAGCGAGGGGTCGTATGCGGCGCGATTGGCGAATGCATAACCGATCCAATAGAGGGCATGCACGTCGCCATCGCGCGCCAGGACAAGAACGGCCGCCGCGTCCCGGTCGACCGTTGCGCTCAGCCATCCGGCTTGACCCGCGGTGAGATATTGGCCGTTATCGGCTTGCAGGATGCACTTCATATAGGGCGAGGCATCGAAATATTCGCCCGGTGCCGCCGGCCAGGTCTCGATGGTGAACTGGGCGCCAAGCCCGGTGATCGCCTCGTCGAACACCAAGGTGTTCGGATAGGTCACGCCGGCAAAGCTGACCGACTGCAACGCCAGGCCGGCGGGCGTCGCGAAATCGCCCGCCCACCCCGACATCCCGTCGCTGTAATCATAGCGGCTCGACTTGATCGCGATCCGCGTCCCCGTCGCCAACGGCGTGCCATCCCATGGCTGACTGCTGCTTGCCATCTTGTATCCCTCCCCATTCGTCCCGCCTGCCCGCGTCGGCAGTGTAAAGCAGCATGGGCGGGAAGGATAGCGATATGGCGCATAATCGCGCCCGATTTCGGAAAGCGATGCGATCGCCCGGATCGACACGGCCGGGGGGTGCCAAGACCGGTACCGCATCCTATAGGCGGCGCATGACCCCGCGCGAACTTCTGGCCACGGCCCCCGTCCCTGGCGGCGATGCGTTGCGCCTGTTCCGTCGCGGCGAAGACTATTTCATCACGCTGGGGCATAGCGAGCTGATGACCAGCCGGATGAGCGGATCCGAGGAGGCGCTCGCCGAGATGGCATGCGACCGGCTGCGCGACCCGGCCGCGCCGCACCTGCTGATCGGCGGCTATGGCATGGGTTTCACCCTGCGCGCGGCGCTTGCGCGGCTGGGCGCGGAGGCGCGCGTCACCGTTGCCGAACTGGTGCCCGAGATCATCGACTGGGCGCGCGGGCCGATGGCGGCGCTCACCGTGAACTGCCTCGACGACCCGCGCGTCGATGTGGTGCTGGGCGATGTCGGTGCGGTGATCGGCGACGCGGCGCGGCGCTATGACGCGATCCTGCTCGACGTCGACAATGGCCCCGACGGGCTGACGCGCGAGGGCAACGACCGCATCTATTCCATGGCCGGCCTCGCCCGCGCCAGGGCGGCGCTGCGCCCCGGCGGCATCCTCGCGATCTGGTCGGCGGCGCCCGACGCCCGCTTCACCCGCCGGCTGAAGGACGCGGGCTTCGCGATCGACGAAGTCCCGGTGCGCGCGCGCATCACCGGCAAGGGCGGCCGCCACATCATCTGGTTCGCGCGGAGGCCTTAGGACGCGGCATGGCAGGTCTGGGGGCGGGTTTCGGGCGGGAACGCGACATTCATAACATCGTCATCCTGAACGTATTTCAGCATGACGAGAGTAGAGGCGCAGGTTCCCACCCCGCTGCTGAAGCCCGCCGCCAAGGCGCAATAGCACCGCATGATGTCGGGGGGTGCAAAAGCCCGTCCCCGCTCGCTATAGCGGTCCGATGACCCGTCTCACCGCCCCCGAAAGCGCGACGCTCGAAGTCGCCGCCGATGCGCCGATGCTGGATCAGGTCGAACGCTGGGCGGCGGTGAACAGCGGCACCGGCAACCTCGCGGGGCTGAAGACCGTCGCGGGCCTGCTCGCCGACGCCTTCGCGGCGCTGCCCGGCGATATCCGTCTCGTCGCGCCCGATCCGGTCGAAAGCGTCGATGCCGCCGGCACCATCCGCACCACGCAGCGCGGCGATCACCTGCACCTCCGCGTGCGGCCAGAGGCGCCGGTGCAATTGCTGCTGACGGGGCATATGGACACGGTGTTCGCCGCCGATCATCCGTTCCAGACGCTGCAATGGCGCGAGCCCGGGGTGCTCAACGGCCCCGGCACCGCCGACATGAAGGCGGGCATCTCGGTCATCCTCGCGGCGCTGACCGCGCTCGAAGCCTCGCCGCTCGCGGGCCGCATCGGCTATGACGTGATGATCAACAGCGACGAGGAGACGGGCAGCCAGGCCTCCGCCGCGCTGATCGCCGAACTGGCCAAGGGTAAAACCGCCGCCTTGACCTACGAACCCGCGCTTCCCGACGGCACGCTCGCGGGGGCACGGCCGGGAAGCGGCAACTTCAGCATCACCGTGCACGGCGTGTCGGCGCATGCCGGGCGCAACCCCGACGACGGGCGCAACGCCCTCCTCGCCGCGGCCGATCTGGCCTTGCGTTTGGACGCCCTCAAATCATTGGAATTAAAAGTCAATCCGGCTAAAATCGACGGCGGCGGCCCGAACAATGTCGTCCCCGACCAGGCGATCCTGCGCGTCAACATGCGCCCCTCGACCCCCGCGGCGATGGTGGCCGCCGAAGTCGCGCTACGCGACACTATCGCCAACATCCAGCGCGACCACGACGTCCACTGCCACCTCCACGGCGGCTTCAACCGCCCGCCCAAACCGCTCGATGCCGCCGCGACGCGCCTGTTCGAGCTGGTGCGCGACTGCGGCGCCGACCTCGACCTGCCCCCGATCAGCTGGAACGCCACCGGCGGCGTGTGCGACGGCAACAATATCGCCGCCTGCGGCGTACCCGTGGTCGATACCATGGGCCCGCGCGGCGGCGCCATTCACTCTTCGGACGAATTTCTGATCGTCGATAGCCTGGCGGAACGGGCACGTTTGTCGGCACTTGCCATGATAAGAATAGCGGAACGGGGGACGGTGTGAATTATGTGATCCGGGCGGCCAAGCCGGGCGATTTGCAGAGCATTTACGAGATGGCGAAGCTGACCGGCGGCGGCTTCACCAACCTGCCCCCCGACAGACAAGCGCTGCGCGCCAAGCTCGAGCGCACCGAGGCGAGCTTCGCCTCGGACAAGGAATATCCGTCGGACGAGCTCTATCTGATGATGCTCGAGGATCTCGACAGCGGCGAAGTGCGCGGGACGTGCCAGATTTTCGGGCAGGTCGGCCAGCGCTGGCCCTTCTATTCCTATCGCATCGGCACCGACAGCAAGCATAGCGAGCAACTCGGCCGGACCTTCCACGCGCAGGTGCTGATGCTCAGCAACGACCTCAACGGTGCATCCGAAGTCGGCGGATTGTTCCTTCACCCTGCGGCACGCGCCGGCGGCCTCGGGCTGTTGCTCGCGCGCTCGCGCTACCTGTTCATCGCCCACCACCGCGCGCGGTTTGCCGACCGCATCCTCGCCGAACTGCGCGGGGTGATCGACGAGGCGGGCGGCTCGCCGTTCTGGGACGGCGTCGCGGGGAAATTTTTCGGGATGAGTTTCCAGGAAGCCGACCAGTTCAACGCGGTGCACGGCAACCAGTTCATCGCCGACCTGATGCCCAAGCACCCGGTCTATATCGCGATGCTGAACGACCATGCGCGCAGCGTCATCGGCGTCCCGCATCCCACCGGGCGCGCCGCGATGCGGATGCTGGAGAATGAGGGTTTCGCCTTCGAAAACTATGTCGATATCTTCGACGGCGGCCCGACGATGACCGCGCGCACCGACCAGGTCGCGAGCATCCGCGATGCCAAAACCGTCGCAGTGACGGGGGTCGGCGAAGGCGGCGAGGACGCGCTGATCGCGGCCGGGCGGCTCGCCGATTTCCGCTGCTGCTTCGGCAAGGTCGGCGCGGGTGGCGCGGTCGATGCCGACGCCGCGCGCATATTGGGCGTCGGCGCGGGCGACCAGATCAGCTGGATCGGACGCTAAGGCCATGCTGAGCGAGATCAATTTCGACGGCATCATCGGCCCGACGCACAATTATGCCGGCCTCAGCCGCGGCAATATCGCATCGGCGAGCCACGCCGGCGATGTATCGCAGCCGCGCGCAGCGGCGCTGCAGGGCCTCGACAAGATGCGCCACAACCTCGCGCTCGGGCTGCCGCAAGGCTTCTTCACCCCGCTCGATCGCCCCGATGCGCCCTGGCTGGGCGCGCTCGGCACAACGCTGGAGACGGCCGAACCGCATCTGCGTGCGCAGGCTTGGTCGGCGTCGTCGATGTGGGCCGCCAATGCCGCGACGGTCTCGCCCGCACCCGACAGCGGCGACGGCAAATGCCACCTGACCGTCGCCAACCTCGTCACCATGCCGCACCGCAGCCACGAGTGGCAGGGCACGCTGAAGCAGCTCAGGCTCGCTTTCGCCGACCCCGCCTTCGCGGTTCACGGCCCCGTCCCGGCACCTTTCGGGGACGAGGGCGCGGCGAACCATATGCGGCTGTGCGACGGGCACGGCTCGGCGGGGGTCGAGATTTTCGTCTATGGCGTCGGCGGCGGCCGCTTCCCCGCGCGCCAGCATCTCGACGCGTCGAAGGCGATCGCGCGGCACCACCGGCTCGATCCCGCACGCACGCTCTTCATCCACCAGTCGGACACCGCGATCCAAGGCGGGGCCTTCCACAACGACGTCGTCGCGGTCGCGAACGAGCGCGTGCTCTTCACCCACGAAAGTGCGTTCGAGGATCGCGAGGGCGCGCATGCGCAAATTCGCGCGGCGTTTCCCATGGTCGAGATCGTCGAGGTGCCCGCCGAGGCGGTGAGCCTGCCCGACGCGATCAAATCCTATCTGTTCAACGCGCAGCTCGTCAGCCTGCCGGGCGGCGGCGGCATGGGCCTCGTGCTGCCGACTGAGGCGCAGGCGACCCCCGCGGTGTGGACCTGGCTGGAGGCGCATGTCGCAGGCAACGGCCCGATCCGCCGCCTGCTGCCCGTGGACGTCCGCCAGTCGATGGCGAATGGCGGCGGCCCGGCGTGCCTCCGGCTGCGCGTCGTCGCCGACCCGGCGACGGTCGATCCGCGCTTCCTGGCCGATGCGGCCAAGCTCGACCGGATTTCCGAGGTGGTGGCGAAGCACTGGCCCGAGGCGATCGCGGCGGCCGATCTGGCATCGGCCGGGCTGACCGCCGACGTGCGGCGCGCGCGGGCGGCTTTGCTGGAGGCGCTGGACCTGGCGGAACTGGGCTAGGCTTTGGACGCGCCTTCAACAACCGACGAACGCACGCGCATTGCGGCGCTTCGCGAAGCGATGCGGCCGCTCGAGCCCGAGGCGGGCGAGCGCCATCAGTTCGGCCGGCTTGCGCTGGACCATGCGCTCGCCTATCTGGCGCAGATCGCCGACGCGCCGAGCAATCGGCCCGCGGATGAGGTTTTCGCGCGGCGGCTCGATCCCGAATTTACCGAAACCGGCCGCGATATCGCCGCGACGCTCGACTATATTGCGACTTGCATCGACGCGCCGGGCTTTGCGACGACCTCGCCGCGCTTCATGGGGTATATTCCGGGCGGGGGCCTGTTCCACTCGGCGCTCGCCGACATGCTCGCCGCGGTGTCTAACAAATATGCGGGCTTCGCGTCGGCCAGCCCCGGTGCGGTGCGGATCGAGAATCTCACCGTCCGTTGGCTTGCCGAGACGATCGGCTATCCCGAAGGCGCGGGCGGGACGCTGACCTCAGGCGGCAGCGTCGCCAATCTGACCGCGATCGTCGCCGCGCGCGATGCGCTCGACGGCGACGGCGGCGGCGCCGTTTACCTGTCGCGTTTCGCACATCATTGCATCGACAAGGCACTGCATATCGCCGGGCGCGCGGGCGCGCCGCGACGGGCCATCGCGACCGACGCCCATCAGTGCCTGTCGGTGCCCGCCCTCGCCGCCGCGCTTGAAGCCGACCGGGCAGCAGGCGTCCGTCCCTGGCTGGTCGTCGCATCGGCGGGAACCGTCGATACGGGCGCGGTCGATCCGCTCGCCGAGATCGCCGAACTCTGCCGGCAATATGGCGCCTGGTTCCATGTCGATGGCGCCTATGGCGGCCTGTTCGCGCTTTGCGACGAGGGCCGGGCGAAGGTGCGTGGGATCGATCTCGCCGACAGCGTCGCGCTCGACCCGCACAAGACCTTGTTCCTCCCCTACGGCACCGGCGCCGCGCTCGTGCGCGACGGGCGCCATCTGGCGCAGGCGTTCGGCGCCACCGCCGACTATATCGCGCCGCTCGGCGATTTCGGCGTCGGTCCGTCGCCCGCCGATATGTCGATCGAACTGACGCGCCATTTTCGCGCGTTGCGGCTGTGGCTGCCGCTCCAGATCGCGGGCGTCGGCGCCTTTCGCGCCGCGCAGTCGGAGAAGCTGGCGCTGGCGCGCTATTTCCATGCCCGGCTGGCGCAGCTGGACGGTTTCGAGGTTGGCGCGCCGCCCGACCTGTCGGTGGTGGCCTTTCGTTACCGACCGCACACGGGCGAGGTCGACGCCTTCAACCAACGCTTGCTGCGCCATCTGATCGACGAGGGGCGCGTGTTGCTCAGCGGAACGCGCATCGACGGGCATCAGATGCTGCGCTGTGCCATCCTGTCGTTCCGGACGCATATCGAGCATGTCGACGAGGTCGTCGAAGCCTTGAAGCGGGCGGTCGATGTGCTGGAGGGGGACGGCGGCGCGGAGTGACCACCGCGCCGGAATTTCGCCCGCAAAACCCGACAATGCCCGCGAACCGGTCGGGGACGATGATGCACGACGATTTGGTCGACAGGATTTACGAATGTTCGGTGGTGCCCGAGGCGTGGCCGGCGGCGCTCGACGAGGTTGCGGCGCTCGCGGGATCAACGGGCGGGCTATTGTTCTCTGCGCGCAAGGCGCTCAACTGGACGGCCTCGAACAGCGTCGCCGACGCGTTCGACGCTTATGTCAACGACGGCTGGTTCGGCAAATGCAGCCGCCGCGCCTGCCTGATGAGCCAGGACGCGCCCTCCTTTTTCGTCGAATATGATTTCTGGAGCGAGGAGGAACTGCGCGCCGATCCCGTCTATCGCGACTTTTTCCGCCCGCGCGGGCTCGGCTGGTCGGCGGGGACGGCTCTGCAATTGCCGACCGGCGACAATATCGTGTTCAGCGTCGAGCGCGCCTTCGACGGCGGGCCGATCGAGCCTGAAAATGTTGCGCGATTGAACATGCTGCGCCCGCATATCGCGCGCAGCGCGCTGGTCAGCGCGCGGTTGCAGATGAAGCGCGCCGAGGGCGCGACCGAGGCGCTGGCGGGGCTGGGCAGCGACGCGGGCGACCAGGTACGCTCCTTCCCGATCGGCGATGCTGCGGGCAATCCCGAACTGGTCGCGCATATCGTGCCGGTACGGCGCAGCGCGCACGATGTGTTCGGCGACAGTTTTGCGCTGATGCTGCTGATCCCGGTGGCATCGGAGCGCGCACCTTCGGCGACGCTGATGAAGTCGCTCTTCGACCTGACCCCGTCGGAGGCGCGCGTCGCGCGGGGAATCGCGGGCGGTGACACGCCCGATGAAATCGCCGCCGACGGCGATGTCGCGATCAGCACGGTACGCTCGCAATTGCGCCGCGTTCTAGGGTCCGGACCCAATAAGCGGGTTCCCGTGCCGCTGTGAATGTGATTCAACGGTTTCTGTGAGGAGGCGTTGAGAATGGCGGATTTCTTTTGGTTTTCGGACGATCAGTGGGCTCGGATCGAGCCGCTTTTGCCGGTT
>JAEULK010000104.1 GCA_016793775.1 Sphingopyxis sp.
CAGGGAAAGCCGATCATCCTCAATGAGGGCGTCCTATTTACAACCTATGCCACGCTACGCTCCGACGACCGTGGAACAAGGCTTTCCAGGGTCAAACAGATCGTCGAATGGTTGGGCTCCGATTTCGATGGTGTGATCATCTTCGACGAGGCGCACGCTATGCAGAACGCCGTCGGCGGCAAGGGCGAGCGCGGCGACGTCGCCGCCTCCCAGCAGGGACGTGCGGGGCTGAGGCTCCAGCACGCGCTGCCGGACGCGCGCGTCGTCTATGTCTCCGCGACCGGTGCCACCACCGTCCACAATCTCGCCTATGCCCAGCGGCTCGGCCTGTGGGGCGGCGAGGATTTCCCGTTCTCGACGCGCGCCGAGTTCGTCGAGGCGATCGAGGCCGGGGGCGTCGCGGCGATGGAGGTCTTGGCCCGCGACCTGCGCGCACTCGGTCTCTACACCGCCCGCTCGCTGAGCTTCGCCGGCGTCGAATACGAGTTCGTCGAGCACGAGCTGACCCCCGAGCAGACCCGCATCTACGATGCCTATGCCGGTGGCTTCCGCATCATTCACAACAATCTCGACGCCGCCTTGCAGGCGTCCAACGTCACCGGCACGGAAGGCACGCTGAACCGGCAGGCCAAATCTGCCGCGCGCTCGGCGTTCGAGAGCGCCAAGCAGCGCTTCTTCGGTCACCTCCTCACGTCCATGACGACTCCCACCGTCGTCCGGAGCATCGAACGCGATCTCGAGGACGGCCACGCCGCCGTCATCCAGATCGTCTCCACCGGCGAAGCGCTAATGGAGCGGCGCCTGGCCGAATTGCCCACCGAGGAATGGAACGACGTCCGCGTCGACATCACGCCACGCGAATATGTGCTCGACTATCTCGCACATTCCTTCCCTGTTCAGCTCTACGAACCCTATACCGACTCCCAGGGCAATCTCGCCTCGCGTCCGGTCGTTCGCGACGGCCAGCCCGTCGAGAGCCGTGAGGCCGTCGCCCGACGCGATGACCTGATCGCACGCCTCGCCAGCCTGCCGCCGGTCCCCGGCGCGCTCGACCAGATCGTCCAGCACTTCGGCACGGATATCGTGGCCGAGGTGACGGGCCGGTCCCGCCGCATCGTGCGCAAGCGGGGCGACGCAGGACGGCCCGACCGGCTCGTGGTCGAGACCCGCGCCCCGGCGGCCAATCTTACAGAGACGCAGGCATTCATGGACGACGCCAAGCGCATCCTCGTCTTCTCCGAGGCGGGCGGTACGGGCCGGTCCTATCATGCCGAACTGTCGGCGAGAAACACGCGGCTGCGCACCCACTACTTGCTCGAACCGGGCTGGAAGGCAGACCGTGCGATCCAGGGCCTTGGTCGCACCCACCGCACCAATCAGGCACAACCGCCGCTCTTTCGGCCGATCGCGACCAATGTGAAGGCGCAGAAGCGGTTTCTGTCCACCATCGCGCGACGCCTCGACACCTTGGGCGCGATCACGCGTGGGCAGCGCCAAACCGGCGGCCAGGGGCTGTTCCGGCCCGAGGACAATCTGGAATCGCACTATGCGCGCGATGCGCTGCGGCAGTTCTACATGCTCCTTGTGCGCGGAAAGGTCGAGGGCTGCTCGCTTCAGCGCTTCCAGGAAGCGACCGGGCTCAAGCTCGTCGATTCCAACGGCATCAAGGACGAGCTGCCCGCCATCACCACCTTCCTCAACCGGATGCTGGCGCTCACCATCGAGCTTCAGGGCGTCCTCTTCACCGCCTTCGAGCAGTTGCTGAACGCGCGGATCGAAGGCGCCATCGCGGCGGGGACCTATGACATGGGGCTCGAAACGCTGCGGGCGGAGAGCTTCATCGTCACCGAACGGCAGACGATCTACACCCATCCGGCAACCGGCGCGGAAACGCGGCTGCTCACCATTGCCGAGCGCAGGCGCAACCGACCCCTGACGCTGGAAGCCGCGCTCGATCACCTCACCGATTCCCGTGCAAGGCTTCTCCTCAATGAGCGGTCGGGCCGGGCGGCGGTGCAGCTTCACGCCCCCTCGGTGATGACCGACGACGGCGACGTGCAGTATCGCGTCCGGCTGGTGCGTCCGACCGAAGCCCATGCGGTGCCGGCCTCGGCCATGGTCGGAAGCCATTGGCAGGAAGCTGACCGCGACTCCTTCGCGGCCGCCTGGGAATCGGAGATCGCCGAGGTGCCCGAGTTTACGGACGCGACCCTGAATATCGTCGCGGGGCTTCTCTTGCCGATCTGGAAGCGGCTGCCCAACGAATCCTCCCGCGTCTATCGCCTCCAGACCGACGACGGCGAGCGGATCATCGGCCGCAGGGTCTCGCCCGCCTGGGCGGCCAATGCGGTGACGACGGGATCGCTCTCGCTCACCGGCGAGGACGCCCTTGCCGCGCTCGTTGACGGCAGGACCGTGATCGACCTCGCCGAGGGCCTCCAGCTCCGCCGCGTCCGTGTCATGGGCGGATATCGGATCGAGTTGACAGGCTTCACCGATACCATGCGCGAGCGCCTGACGGCCTACGGGCTGTTCCACGAAATCATCTCGTGGAAGCTCCGGATGTTCGTTCCGACTGACCCCAAAGGAGCCGAGGTGCTGGCGAAACTCCTCGACCGCTGGCCCGTCGAGCGTGTTTCCGAGCGGGACGCCGCGTGATGCCGGGCCGGTATGCCGCCGATCTGGCCCACCGTCTCGGCCGCCGCGCCGAAGCGGTGTGCCGCCACTATCTGTCCAGTGGCAGGCGCCAGGGCAACTACTGGCTGGTCGGGGATGTGCGCAACGCCCCCGGCCGTTCGACCTTCGTGCGCCTCAAGGATAGCGCCAGGGGTCCCGCTGGCAAATGGACCGACGCGGCGACCGACGAGCATGGCGACCTGCTCGACGTCATTCGAGAAACCCTTGGCCTCATCGACTTCAAGGACGTCGTTGCCGAGGCCCGCGCTTTCCTCTCCGAGCCGCACCCCGAACCGAAGCCATCCGCTCCCGCGCTCAGCCGTGGTTCGGCTCCGCCGGGATCGCCCGAAGCAGCGAGGCGTCTGGTCGGCATGGCCCAGCCCATCGCCGGAACGCTGGTCGCTCATTACCTGCGCGGCCGCGCGGTGACGGTGCTCGCCGGGACCGGCGCGCTGCGCTTCCATCCGCGCTGCTACTATCGGTCGGACGCGAACGGCCCCACCCAGATCTGGCCCGCCATGATCGCCGCGGTCACCGATCTTTCGGGCCGCGTCACCGGGGCGCACCGCACCTGGCTCGACCCGGACGGCTTCGATCCCGTCCGTCTGGGCAAAGCTCCGATCGAGACGCCGCGCAAGGCCATGGGGCTCCTGCTCGGCAATGCGGTGCGCTTCGGTGCGCCCGGCGAAGTGCTGGTGGCAGGCGAAGGCATCGAGACCATGCTGTCGCTCCGGCAGGTCCTGCCCGGTCTCCCGGCTGTCGCCGCGCTATCGGCCGCCCACCTTGCCGCCATCCGGTTCCCGCCGGGGCTGCGGCGCCTCTACATTGCACGCGATCTCGATCCGGCCGGCAATAGAGCGCGGGAGACGCTGCGCCGGCGAGCGCGGGATGTCGGGATCGAGGCGCTGGACCTTTCGCCCGCGCTCGGGGACTTCAATGAAGACCTGCGGCGGGCTGGCGAGGAGCCTCTTACCGCCTTGGTGCGCGACCAGCTTCTGCGCTGCGACGCCATCTCGCTGATGGTCGAGGCCGCCTAGACCGGCAGGGGAACGCGGTTCGTTCTCGGGATCGCCGTGCGCGCTGGGGCGTGCCAGACCTTCGAGGCGGGAGAGCCGCGACCCGGCCTTCGAGAGGGCGATCGGGCGCACAAACGGGCTGGACAGGCAATGGCGTCGGCCGACGATTTTCCGCCGGCGTCCTGCGGCCGCCTTTGCATCGCGAAGCAAAATCGACGGCCTTTTGGCCATCGGGGGTCGCGCGGAGGCGCGACCTGCCAATCCGTCCCGTCCGTGCGCTTTCCGTCGCCAGAAGGCCGCGAGGGTCGCGGTCCCAGCGATGAAGGAGCACCCCCATGACGAGCGAGCACGACGATTTCGAGCCCCATCACACCTCGTCCCCGACCGATCACGTCCTGTCAGAACTTCAGCTTTATGGCTGGAGGCCCTTTCAGGACGAACCCGATCCCCGCCCG
>JAEULK010000036.1 GCA_016793775.1 Sphingopyxis sp.
CGAGCGCATTTCCTTGACGAGCACGTTGAAGCTTTCGGGAATGCCGGCCTCGAAGGTGTCGTCGCCCTTGACGATCGCTTCGTAAACCTTGGTGCGGCCGATCACGTCGTCGGACTTCACCGTCAGCATTTCCTGGAGCGTATATGCCGCGCCATAGGCCTGCAGCGCCCACACTTCCATTTCGCCGAAGCGCTGGCCGCCGAACTGCGCCTTGCCGCCCAGCGGCTGCTGGGTGACGAGGCTGTACGGCCCGATCGAACGCGCGTGGATCTTGTCGTCGACCAGGTGATGGAGCTTCAGCATATAGATATAGCCCACGGTCACCCTGCGGTCGAAACGATCGCCGGTGCGGCCGTCGTACAGGTCCGACTGACCCGATTCATGCAGCCCCGCGAGGGTCAGCATGTTCGTGACATCGGCTTCCTTGGCGCCGTCGAACACCGGAGTCGCGAACGGCACGCCGACGCGCAGGTTGTCGGCCAGTTCGATGACGCTTTCGGCGTCGCGCGACTTGATATCCTCCAGATATTCGGCGCCATAGACATGCTCCAGCGCGTCGCGCACCACTTCGGGCATCTGGCCGGCGACGGCGTCGGGATTGGCGTTGCGCCATTCGTCGAGCGCCTGCGTGACCTTCTGACCCAGGCCGCGCGAGGCCCAGCCAAGGTGCGTCTCCAGGATCTGCCCGACGTTCATGCGCGACGGCACGCCCAGCGGATTCAGCACGATGTCGACATGCGTGCCATCCTCCAGGAACGGCATGTCCTCGACCGGCAGCATGCGCGAGATGACGCCCTTGTTGCCGTGACGGCCGGCCATTTTGTCGCCCGGCTGCAGCTTGCGCTTCACCGCGACGAAGACCTTGACCATCTTGAGCACGCCCGGGGCGAGTTCGTCGCCGCGCTGCAGCTTTTCGACGCGATCTTCATACTTCGCGTTGATCCGCTTGATCGCGTCGTCATACTGCGCCTTGATCGCTTCGAGCGCGGTCTGGGCATTGTCCTCGACGACCGCCAGCTTCCACCAGTCGGCACGGTCGAGGTCGGTCAGCATCTCCTCGCTGACGACATCGCCCTTCTTCAGGCCCTTGGGGACGGCGCTCGTCGCCTGACCGACCAGCAATTCCTTCAGGCTCGAGAAGGTCGCACGGTTCAGGATCGCGCGCTCGTCGTCGGCGTCCTGCTTCAGCCGCTCGATCTCTTCGCGTTCGATCGCGATCGCGCGTTCGTCCTTGTCGATGCCGTGGCGGTTGAAGACGCGGACTTCGACGACCGTGCCCGACACGCCCGGGGGCAGGCGGAGCGAGGTGTCGCGCACGTCGCTGGCCTTTTCGCCGAAGATCGCGCGCAGCAGCTTTTCTTCCGGCGTCATCGGCGATTCACCCTTGGGGGTGATCTTGCCGGCCAGGATGTCGCCCGGGCCGACTTCGGCGCCGATATAGACGATGCCCGCTTCGTCGAGGTTGCGCAGCGCTTCCTCGCCGACGTTCGGAATGTCGCGCGTGATGTCTTCGGGGCCAAGGCGCGTGTCGCGCGCGGTGACTTCAAATTCCTCGATGTGGATCGAGGTGAAGACGTCGTCCTTCACGATGCGTTCGCTGATGAGGATCGAGTCCTCATAATTATAGCCGTTCCACGGCATGAACGCGACGAGCACATTCTTGCCCAGCGCCAGTTCGCCCAGCTCGGTCGAGGGACCGTCGGCGATGATGTCGCCCGAACGGACGACGTCGCCCACCTTCACCAGCGGACGCTGGTTGATGCAGGTGTTCTGGTTCGACCGCTGGAACTTCTGCAGGCGATAGATGTCGACGCCCGACTTGCCCGGCTCGATCATGTCGGTGGCGCGGATGACGATACGCGTCGCGTCGACCTGGTCGATGATGCCGCCGCGGCGCGCCGCGATGGCCGCACCGGAATCGCGGGCCACGGTTTCTTCCATGCCGGTGCCGACCACGGGCGCTTCCGCCCGCAGCAGCGGCACGGCCTGACGCTGCATGTTCGATCCCATCAATGCGCGGTTGGCGTCATCGTTTTCCAGGAACGGGATCAGCGACGCCGCGACCGAAACCAGCTGCTTCGGCGACACGTCCATCAGCGTGATCTGCGCCTTGGGCGCCATCAGGAATTCGCCCGCTTCGCGTGCCGAGATCAGCTCGTCGACGAAGCTGCCATCCTCGTGGAGGTCGGCGTTCGCCTGCGCGACGGTGTGCTTCTGCTCTTCCATCGCCGACAGATAGACGACGTCGGTCGTGACCTTGCCGTCGATGATCTTGCGATACGGGGTCTCGATGAAGCCGTATTTGTTGACGCGCGCAAAGGTCGCGAGGCTGTTGATCAGACCGATGTTCGGGCCTTCGGGCGTTTCGATCGGGCAGATGCGGCCATAATGGGTCGGGTGAACGTCGCGGACCTCGAAGCCCGCGCGCTCGCGGGTCAGACCGCCCGGGCCAAGCGCCGACACGCGGCGCTTGTGGGTGACTTCGGACAGCGGGTTGGTCTGGTCCATGAACTGGCTGAGCTGCGACGAACCAAAGAATTCGCGCACCGCGGCGACCGCGGGCTTCGCGTTGATCAGGTCGTTCGGCATCACGGTCGACACGTCGACCGAGCTCATGCGCTCCTTCACCGCGCGCTCCATGCGCAGCAGGCCGACGCGATACTGGTTCTCCAGCAGCTCGCCGACCGAGCGGACACGACGGTTGCCGAGGTTGTCGATATCGTCGATCTCGCCCTTGCCGTCCTTCAGGTTCACCAGTTCCTTGACCACGGCGAGGATGTCCTCGCTGCGCAGCGTCGTCACCGTGTCCTCGGCGTCGAGGCCGAGGCGCATGTTGAGCTTGACGCGGCCGACGGCCGACAGGTCGTACCGCTCGGCGTCGAAGAACAGGCCGCCGAACAGGGCTTCGGCGGTTTCGCGCGTCGGCGGTTCGCCGGGGCGCATGACGCGATAGATGTCCGACAGCGCCTGGTCGCGGTCCTCGGCCTTGTCGGCCTTCAGCGTGTTGCGGATCCACGGACCGGTGTTGTTGTGGTCGATGTCGAGCAGGACCAGCTTGTCGATGCCCGCGCCGTCGATCTTCTCCAGATTCTCGGCGGTCACTTCGTCGCCGGCCTCGATATAGATCTCGCCGGTCGCTTCGTTGATCAGGTCATAGGCCGAATAACGCCCGAAGATTTCCTCGGTCGGGATCAGCAGCGTGTCGAGACCGTCCTTCGCGGCCTTATTGGCCAGGCGCGGGCTGATCTTGTGGCCGGCGGCAAAGACGACTTCGCCGGTCTTGGCGTCGACGACGTCGAACGCGGGCTTGGACCCGCGCCAATTCTCGACGACGAACGGCACTTTCCAGCCATTGGCGTCGCGCTCGAAGACCAGTGTTTCGTAAAAATGAGCCAGGATATCTTCACCGCTCATACCGCGACTAACCTCGCGCGCGATCCGACCTTCGGCAGAATTATCCTCATTGCGGATATAACCACCAACCGAAATAGCGCCCTTCGGTTCTTTCACGGTCACATAGTTGCCGTCGATATCGACAACCTCGACCGCGCCGCTTAGGCCTGCCAATTCAATCTGCTCACCAATCGCAAATTTGCCTTTGCGCATTTCCACCTGCACGGTCGCATCACCCAGCGCGTACAGCAGGCTGGTGACCGGCAGCTTGCGCTTGCGGTCGATACGGACGTTGACGATGTCCTTGGCGTCGAATTCGAAGTCGAGCCACGAACCGCGATAGGGGATCACGCGCGCGGCGAACAGGAACTTGCCCGACGAGTGGGTCTTGCCGCGGTCATGGTCGAACAGCACACCCGGCGAACGGTGCATCTGCGACACGATGACGCGCTCGGTGCCGTTGACGAAGAAGGTGCCGTTCTCGGTCATG
>JAEULK010000081.1 GCA_016793775.1 Sphingopyxis sp.
CGGACTTCAGGACCGCGTTGCACACGTTGAGGCACCCGACCCGGACATCATCATGAGGCCATGACCTCGAAAAGGACCATGACCCCGGTATGGATCAACTACAGGCTTGACAGAAACCCGCAATTAAAGGGCCGTTTGACAACCTGGAGATCCCGACGGGATGCAGCAAGGGGTCAACGTTTGGGGCGAAGTGTACGACTCAGTGCATTGGGCCACCACGCCGCTGAGCAACCGCTCGCGGGGTTTCGTGTGGTTCTTTTCGTTCCTTGCTTGGTACGAGGACGTGAAGCGCCAGGGACAGAACGTCATCCTGCTATTAGACGAGCCGGGTCTGTCACTGCACGGTCGGGCGCAGGGCGATTTGCTGCGCTACTTTGATGCCGAGTTGTCTGGTCACCAACTTCTGTACACGACGCACTCACCATTCATGATCGACCCAACCAAGTTTGAGCGGGTCCGCATCGTGCAAGATTTGGGAATTGATGCCCCCGAGGCGCTGCCCAAGGAAGAGGACGGCACCAAAGTGTTGGCGAATGTCTTCGACGCCACAGATGACAGCCTGTTCCCGTTGCAGGGCGCACTGGGCTACGAAATACAGCAAACGCTTTTCATTGGACCGAACGCTCTAATCGTGGAGGGCGTCGCAGACATGCTCTACCTTCGAGCGGTATCTGCACAGCTTGAGCGCGAAGGCCGCACTGGACTGTCCGAAGACTGGGTCGTCACGCCAGTTGGTGGAAGCGGTAAAGTCCCCACGTTCGTCGCGCTGCTCGGCTCACAGAAGGGGCTGAATGTCGCCACCTTATTGGACATACAGAGCAGCGACAAACAGCTTATCGAAGACCTGTATAAGAAGAAGCTGCTCACCAAAAAGCAAGTTTCGACCTACGCTGACTTCACGGGCACCGCAGAGGCGGACGTAGAGGACATGTTCGACAGAGCCTTCTATATTGAATTGGTGAACGGAGAGTTCGCGGGACAACTGCCGGAGAAGATCACCAAGACGAAGCTCAATGCGCAGGAGCCTCGCACGCTGCGCGCTATTGAAGCTTGGTTAGCGGGGAATCCGATGAAGTCCGGCTCTTTCGGGCATTTTCGTCCGGCTCGCTACTTCACCGAGCAGGCAGCCAAGCTATGGCCAAAAGTGTCGGATGACACAAAGGACCGCTTCGAGGCTGCCTTCAAGCACCTGAATGGACTGTTGAAGTAGGTTGGCGGAAGAGGTGGGATTCGAACCCACGGACGAGTTGCCCCGTCGCTGGTTTTCAAGACCAGTGCCTTAAACCACTCGGCCACTCTTCCATGCCATTTCGCCGATTCGTAGCTTACAATAAGCTTATGACTAATTTCGGCGGACAACAGGGTAGAAAATAACTCGTTGAAAATACTAGGTATTCATATTTCAGATTCACAAACTCCAGCAGCTTTCAAGACCGCTGCCTTAAACCACTCGGCCACCTGTCCTCAGCCCCGCGCCATAACGCGGCGCCCGCTCCCGGCAAGCGAAACCTCGCCCCCGATCCCCCGACGTCAGCCCTTCGGCACCACCACATAATCCGCATTGGTCAGCGGCTCATCCACTCCGCACGGCACCAGCCGCGTCTGGTGGAACAGCCCGCCGATCTGCCGCGTGTGAAAGCGGAACAGGTCGAAATCGAACGGCACCGTGCCCTTGATGCCGCCATAGTCCGCGAAGCGCTCGATCGTCGAATCGGACACCTCGAACCACAGCAAAGGCTTGCACCGCTCCAGCGTCGCGCGCAGCCCGGCGAGCACCTGCGGCTCGAAACCCTGGACATCGATCTTGACCGCGTCGATACGGTCGCTCAGCGCGGCTTCCGCGACCACCTCGTCGCCAATGCGGATGGGCAGGGTGATCTCGCGCGCGTTAGGCGGCGCAAAGGCGGGGTCGAAGGTGCCCATGCCCTGATTGGCCTCGGTCGGCTGATAGAAGAGCAGGGCGCCGTCGCTGTCGGCCAGCCCGACGTTCAGCGGCACGATATTCTGCGCCGATCCCGTCGCGATATTGCGCACCAGCCGGTCGAACACCGGCGGGTTCGGATCGAGCGCCAGTACGGTCGCGAACGTCTCGGCAAAGGTCAGCGCGTGCATGCCGACATTGGCGCCGACGTCGAGGCAGGCATCGGTCCTGCCGCGCCGCTTCGCAAGGTCACAGAAGATCCGTTTTTCGTCGCCTTCATAATTGCCCAGGACGAGGACGTTCCACTCGACATAGGAGGCGGGATCGAGGCTGACGGTGCCGCGCGAATAGCGCATCGTCACATCGCCATGCCCGTTGCGGCCGGGATTGTTGAGCGCCGCGCACAGGCGGTGCCAGCCGCGCACGCGGCGCAATGGCGAGAAGAAACGCAAGACGCTCGGCGCAATATTCATAGATCCCCCGCTGATCGCTGGTCCGATGGCTATAGATGCCCGGCGGCAGCGTCAACTTGGCGTCAACTCGCCGGGATTGCGACCCTTTTCATGACCCACCGGGCAAATGACCCGCCCATGCGACCCGGCGCGCGCATCGCTCGAAACGGCCCGCCGCGCTTATGACTCGGCTCGTCTCCCGCCCCCCTGTTCAGCGGGCGTGCATCCGTGCCAGATCATCCCTATGGGGTGGACATGATGCGTAGACAATCTTCCGGAATCGGACGTTTTCTCGGGCTGGCGGCGGTGATCGCCTCGGCTTGGTCGATGGCGGCCTCGACCCCGCTCCAGGCGCAGAGCGGCGACGCCGGCTTCGACACCTATGTCCAGTCGCTGTGGCCCAAGGCGCAGGCGCGCGGGGTGTCGCGCGCGACCTTCGACCGCGTCACCGCCGGGCTGCGCTACAATCCGCGCGTCGTCGCGCTCGACCGCGACAATCTGGGTGCGCCGCCCTCGGGCGACACCCCGATCCCCAGTTTTGCGCCGTACAAGGCGAAGCATGTCGACGCCGCGCGTATCGGCGGCGGGCGCCGCGTCCACGACCGGCTGCTGCCGCTCTTGTCGCGGATCGAGGCGCGCACCGGGGTGCCCACCAGCATCATGATCGCGATCTACGGCCATGAAACCGCTTATGGCCAGGTCACCGGCGGCTTCGACCTGCCCGAGGCGCTGGCGACGCTCGCCTATGAGGGACGCCGTCGCAGCCTGTTCGAGCCCGAACTGCTCGCGACGATGGAAATGGTCGAACGCGGTGTGCCGCGCAGCGTGCTGAAGGGCAGCTGGGCCGGCGCCTTCGGCTATCCGCAATTCCTGCCCTCGGTGTACCTGCGCGTCGCCGAGGACGGCGACGGCGACGGCCGGGCGAATATCTGGTCGAGCGAGGCCGATGCGATCGAATCGATCGGCTCCTATCTGCGCAATGCCGGCTGGCGCGCCGGGCAGCCCTGGGGTGTCGCGGTCAGCGTGCCCACGGGTTTCAATCGCAACAGCGTCGCCAGCAAGCTCGCCCCGACCCGCTGCCCGCGCGTTTTCGCACGCCACAGCCGCTGGCGCTCGGTCGCCGAATGGCGCGCCGACGGCTTCCAGCTCGCGGGCGGGCGCTGGCCCGACGGCCGCGTGCAGGCGACTCTGCTCGAACCCGACGGCCCGGGGCGCACCGCCTATTTGCTCACCGGCAACTATCGTGCGATACTCGATTACAATTGTTCCAATTTTTACGCGCTGTCTGTGGGGTTGTTGGCAGATGAAATCGATCGCTGATTTGGGGGTAATGCTGGCGGCCACGATGCTGCTGGCGGGATGTGGCAGTGTCGATGGCAAGCGCGATGGCGGTCCGGTCTCCGGGCCGACGCCCGCGCCGGTCGCGAGCGGCGTGACCGACGGCCCGCCGAAGCTCGGCGCGCCCTTCACCGTTGCGGGGACCACCTACACCCCGGCGGACATCGCCGATTATGACGATGTCGGCTACGCCAGCTGGTATGGCGAGGAACTTGCCGGTCAGCCCACCGCGATCGGCGAGCCCTTCAACCCCGACGGCATCAGCGCGGCGCACAAGACGCTGCCGCTGCCCAGCTATGTCGAGGTCACCGCGCTCGACACGGGGCGCACCATCGTCGTGCGCGTCAACGATCGCGGGCCGATGACCAACGACCGGCTGATCGACCTGTCGCGCGGCGCCGCGCAGCAGCTCGGCCTCAACGGCGGCATCGCCGCGGTGCGCGTCCGCCGCACCAGCCCGCCGATGGCCGAACGCGCGCAGCTGCGCAGCGGCGGCATCGTCGCCGAACGGCTCGCCACCCCCGACGCCCTGCTCGTCCTCCTGCGCAAGAAGCTGGAGGGCAAGCCGGTGCCCGCGGGCGTCGCGACGCCGACCGCCAGCAAGCCCACCCCCTCGGCCCCCGCGCCGGGCGGCGACCGCTTCATCGTCGAAGGGCCGGGCGCGAAGGCGCCGAAGCCCGCCGCCGCGAAACCAACTCCCGCCAAGCCGACCCCGCCCGCCGCCAAACCCACCCCCGCCGCGACCGGCAGCTATGCGGTGCAGGTCGCCGCCTTCAGCAGCCAGAGCCGCGCCAATGCCGCCGCCAAATCGGTCGGCGGCAGCGTGGTCGAGGCGGGCAATCTGTGGCGCGTGCGCATGGGTCCCTATGCCAGCGAGGCCGAGGCCGCGAGTGCCGCCGCCAAGGCCAAGGCCAAGGGCTTCCGCGACGCGCAGGTCCAGCGCGACCGCTGACGGCCCATGGCGGGGCGATTTTCCACGGGGTACAGGGCAGGGGGCACCGCGGTCGCGGCGCTCGCGCTGCTGCTCGTCCCCGCGGCCGCGCCCGCCGCCGACCCGGTGAAAAAGGCGCCCACACCGGTCAGCCGCCCCATCTATACGACGCAGGCGCCGATCGTGATGCTGAAGGACATGGATTCGGGCGCGATCCTCTTCTCGCGCGGCGCCGACAAGCGCTTCGCCCCCGCCTCGATGGCCAAGGTGATGACCGCCTATGTCGTGCTCGACCTGATCAAATCGAACCAACTCTCGCGCGACACGGTCTTCACCGTCGACGAGGCGACGTGGAAAAAATGGAACGGCAGCAGCGGCGGCTCGACGATGTTCCTCCGCCCGCGCGAGAAAGTCAGCGTCGACGAATTGCTCAAGGGGCTGATCACCGTCTCGGGCAATGACGCCGCCGCCGTCCTCGCGGTCGGCATCGACGGCAGCGAAGAGCTTTTCGTCAAAAGAATGAACGATGTGGCGAGCAGGATCGGCATGGCGTCGAGCCGCTTCGGCACCCCCAGCGGCTGGCCCGACGGCGGCGTCACCAAGGTGTCGGCGGCCGACCTCATCACGCTCGCCGACCGGCTGATCCGCGACCATCCCGCCGCCTACACCCGCTATTTCTCGGTGCCCCGGCTCCAGCACGGCACCTCGCCCGACGGCAAGCCGATCGTCCAGCCCAACCGCAACCCGATCCTCGGCCGTTTCGCCGGCGCCGACGGCCTCAAGACCGGCCATACGGCGGAGGCGGGCTATTGTTTCCTCGGCTCGGCCAAGCGCGACGGCCGCCGGCTGATCATGGTCGTTGCGGGGATGAGCAGCGAGAAAGCCCGCCGCGACGAGGCCGAACGGCTGATGGCCTGGGGCTTCGACGCCTGGGAAGGCCGCGAAATCGTCCCCGCAGGCGCCAGGGTCGGCAAGCTGGAAGTCGGGCAGGGCACAAGCCCCACCCTCGAAGCCCAGGCCGCCATCCCCGTCCGCATGACCGTCCCGCGCGGCTATGCCGGCGGCTACCGCGCCACCTTGCGCAGCCGCAGCCCGCTGCCGGCGCCGGTAGCGCGCGGCACCCGCGTCGCCGAACTCGTCGTCACCCCCGACGGCCTGCCGCCGCAGGTCACGCCATTGCTCGCCGCACACGATGTCGCCGCAGGCGGCTGGACCGACCGCGCGCGCACCGGCTTCTACCGGCTCACCGGGCTGTGAGCGGGCGCTTCATCACGCTCGAGGGCGGCGAGGGGGTCGGCAAATCGACCCAGCTCCGCGCGCTGTCCGAAGCGCTCGCCGCGCGCGGCATCGACGTCGTCACCACCCGCGAACCCGGCGGCAGCCCCGGCGCCGAGGCCATCCGCACCCTGCTGATGGAGGGCAGCGACGACCGCTGGAACGCCCGCAGCGAGGCCCTGCTCTTCGCCGCCGCCCGCGCCGACCATGTCGCACGGACGATCCGCCCCGCGCTCGCGCGCGGCGCCTGGGTGGTCTGCGACCGCTTCGTCGACTCGTCGCGCGCCTATCAGGGCGGCGGCGGCGGCCTCTCCGACGCCGACATCCTCGCGCTCCACCGCATCGGCTCCGAAACCCTGCTCCCCGACCGCAGCTTCCTGCTAACTCTGAACCCCGACGAAGCAGCGCGCCGTCTGTCGGTCCGCGACGCCGCGGGCGCCGACCGCATGGGCAGCAAGCCCGCCGACTACCAGCAACGCCTCGCCGCGCGCTTCGCCGAGATCGCCGCCGCCGAACCGAACCGCTGGCGCATCATCGACGCCGGACAGACGCCCGACGCCGTGACGTCATCGCTGCTCGCGGAGCTCGATGAATGGCTCTGATCGGCCACCAGACCCCCGAAGAGGCCTTCCTCGAAGCCTGGGCCGCGGGCCGGCTCCACCACGCCTGGCTGCTCGCCGGGCCGCAGGGGATGGGCAAGGCCGCCTTCGCCGCGCGCGCCGCGCGCTTCCTCGTCACCCATGGCCAGGGCGGGGAGGGGACGCCCCCCGTCCCGCTCGACGATATGGGCGACGCCGCCGCCGACCGCCTCGTCGCCGCCGGCAACCATCCCGAAATGCTGCTCCTGACGCGCCAGCCCAAGGACAAGAGCAAGGATCTCGCGCGCAACATCACGATCGACCAGGTGCGCGGCATGATCCGCCGCCTCCATTTCTCGCTGTCGCTCGGCGACTGGCGCGTCATCGTCGTCGATGCGATCGACGATCTCGAGACCGACGCCGCCAACGCCTTGCTCAAGACGCTCGAGGAACCGCCCGCGCAGACGGTCTTCTTCCTCGTCAGCCACTCGCCGGGACGCCTGCTCCCGACGATCCGCTCGCGGTGCAGAACGCTGCGTTTTCAACCGGTTGAGCATGACGTCATGACGGCGTGGCTGCACGAATTGCGCCCCATGACCGAGATGGCCGAGGTCCGCGCCACCGTCGCCGCGTCGGGGGGTGTCCCGGGAAAGGCGCTGGCGCTGATCGACAGCGACGTCGCGGCGATGGAGAAAAAATTGCTGGCCATCGCCACCACCGGCGATCCGGGCAATCGCTTGCGCGAAGCCCTCGCGCGCGAGGTCGGCGGCACTGCGAACCGCGCCAGGCTCGAACTCGTCATCGACATCGTGCCCGGGCTGCTCGCCCGCATCGCCCGCGACCGCCCGATCGCCGAGATCGCGCCGGTGCTCGCCGGCTGGGACCGCGTGCAGCGGACGGTGCGCGACGCGATCCGCGGTTCCTATGATGGCGCGATGGTCGGCTTCGAGATCGGCAATTGCCTCGCCGAACTGGCGCCGAAGGCGGCGACGGCGCGCTGACAAGGGGAAGCGGCCACTTCCCCCCGCGCCCGCGACCCGCTAAGGCGCCGCCCATGTCTACAAAAATGTCCGACAAAACGCCCTTCTACATCACCACCGCGATCAGCTACCCCAATGGCCGCCCGCATATCGGCCATGCCTATGAGGCGATCGCGACCGACGTGATGGCGCGGTTCCAGCGCGCGCGCGGCCGCGACGTCCGCCTCACCACCGGCACCGACGAACACGGCCTGAAAATGTATCAGACGGCGCGCGACCAGGGCCGCCCGACGATCGAACTCGCCGATGAAATGTCGGGATATTTCCGTGAGATGTATGCCAAACTGAATATAAGTTTCGACCATTTCATGCGCACCTCGGACCCCGCGCACCACGCAGCGTCGCAGGCGCTGTGGCGCGCGATGGAGGCCAATGGCGACCTCTATCTCGACCGCTACGAAGGCTGGTATTCGGTCCGCGACGAGGCTTTCTACGACGAAAGCGAATTGCAGGGGGAAGGCGACACCAAAGTCTCGCCGCAGGGCACCCCGGTCGAATGGACCGTCGAGGAAAGCTGGTTCTTCCGCCTGTCGGCCTATCAGGACCGGCTGCTCGCGCTCTACACCGACAACCCCGACTTCATTCGCCCCGAAAGCCGCCGCAACGAGGTGCTGCGCTTCGTCGAGGGCGGGCTCAAGGACCTCAGCGTCTCGCGCACCAGCTTCGACTGGGGCGTGCCGGTGCCGGGATCGCCCGGCCATGTCATGTATGTCTGGGTCGATGCGCTCACCACCTATATGTCCGCGCTCGGCTTCCCCGATACGGGCGGCGAGTGGGGCCGGTTCTGGCCCGCCGACATTCATATGATCGGCAAGGATATCGTTCGTTTTCATACCGTTTACTGGCCGGCCTTCCTGATGAGCGCGAAGCTGCCTTTGCCCAGACAGGTGTTCGGCCACGGCTTCCTGCTCAACCGCGGCGAGAAGATGTCGAAGTCGCTCGGCAATGTCGTCGACCCGATGGAACTGGCCGAGCGTTTCGGGGTCGATGCGCTGCGCTATTATCTGCTCCGCGAAGTCAGCTTCGGCCAGGACGGCAGCTATTCGGCCGAGGCGATCGTCCGCACTGCCAACGCCGACCTCGCGAACAGCTTCGGCAATCTGGCGCAGCGCAGCTTGTCGATGATTTTCAAGAATTTGGATGGCAAGCTTTCGGCCGACTATGCGCCGACGCAGGACGATTCCGACCTGCTCGCCGACCTCCACGCGATGGCAACCGAGCGCCTGCCGCGCGAATTCGAGCAGCTCGCATTCTCGGTCGGCATCGAGGACTGGATCCGCGCGGTCTTCGCCTGCAACCAATATGTCGATGCCCAGGCGCCCTGGGCGCTGCGCAAGACCGACCCTGAACGGATGCGCGCGGTGCTGATGACGCTGTTCCGGGCGGTCCGTACGCTGGCGATCGCGATCCGCCCGGTGGTGCCGACGGCCGCCGACAAGTTGCTCGACCAGATGGGCATCGCCGAAGACGCGCGCGATTCTGCGGCGCTCGCCGACACCGACTGGTTCGCAAACCTTGCCGCCAGTGGCTTCACCGTCGGCCAGCCCGTCCCGATCTTCCCGCGTCTCGAACTGCCCGAGGGCGAAGGGGAAGGGGAGGCCTGATGCTCGTCGATTCGCACTGCCACCTCAATTACAAGGGCCTTGCCGAGCAGCAGGGCGAGGTTCTGGCGCGCGCGCGCGACCGCGGGGTCACCGCGATGCTCAACATCGCGACGCGCGAAAGCGAATGGGACGATGTGCTCGCCGCCGCCGAAGCGAACGACGACGTCTGGGCCAGCGTCGGTATCCATCCGCACGACGCCGACCATCATCCCGATGTCGACACCGCCAAGCTGGTCGAACGCGCCGCGCACCCGCGCGTCATCGGCATCGGCGAGACCGGGCTCGACTATTATTACGACAAGAGCGACCGCGCGCGGCAGCAGGACAGCTTCCGCCGCCATATCCACGCCTCGCAGGCGACCGGCCTGCCGGTCATCGTCCACACGCGCGACGCCGAAGCCGATACGCTGGCGCTGCTCGGCGAGGAAATGGGCAGGGCGATCTTCCCCGGGGTCATCCATTGCTTCACCGCCAGCGACGACTTCGCGCGCCAGGCGCTCGACCTTGGCCTGTTCATCTCGATCTCGGGCATCGTCACATTCAAAAATGCTGCCGACCTCCAGGCGACCGCCAAATGGCTGCCGCAGGACCGGCTGCTCATCGAAACCGACTCCCCCTTCCTCGCCCCCGTCCCGCACCGCGGCAAGACCGGCGAACCGGCTTTCGTTGCGGACACGCTATCCTTCCTGGCCAATTTGCGCGGCGAGGATGCCGAAGCGCTCAGCGCGGCGACGGGCGCCAATTTCTATGCGCTTTTCAACAAGGCGACGCCATGACGTCGTGCCATGTCGCCGACATCTTAGCCTTTTCCGTTCGCCCTGAGCTTGTCGAAGGGCCGTTCTTTTCTTTGACGCCGCGCGAAGAAGGACAGTGCTTCGGCAAGGCTCTCCCGAGCGCCTGCAAGGCAGTCGAGGGGCTCAGCACGAACGGGTTGAGTTTGGTCGTGAGGCAATGAAAGTCCGCATCCTCGGCAGCGGCACGTCGTCGGGCGTGCCGCGGCTCGGCAACGACTGGGGCCAATGCGACCCCGACAATCCGCGCAATTTGCGCAGCCGCGCCTCGATCCTGATTTCGCTCGGCGGCTATCGCATCCTCGTCGACACCAGCCCCGATATGCGGCTGCAACTGCTCGCCGCCGAAGTGGGTGAGGTCGATGCGGTCATCTGGACGCATGAGCATGCCGACCATACCCATGGCCTCGACGATTTGCGCCAGGTGATGCACCTGCGTGGTTCGGCGGTCCCATGCTACGCCCGCGACCATGTGCTCGACACGCTGAAGTGGCGCTTCACCTATGCTTTTGCGGGCAATGCCGGTTATCCGGCGTCGGTCGATCCGATCGACCTGATGGACCATCAATCGATCGGCCCGATCGAGGTGTCGGCGATCGAAATGCCGCACGGCCCGATCAAGGCGAGCGGCCTGATCTTCAGCGATGGCGCACACAAGATCGGCTACGCCACTGATTTTTCTAAGTTCACCGACGAGATGGTGGACTTTTTCCACGGCGTCGACCTGTTCGTCATCGACGCGCTGCGCCGCTATCCGCATCCGACCCACCCGCATCTTGCAATGACGCTCGCGGCGCTCGAAAAGGTCGGCAATCCGCGCGCGATCATCACGCATATGGACAATACGATGGATTATGACGACCTTGCCGGCGAACTGCCGCCGGGGGTCGAGCCCGGCTACGACGGGATGGAGGTACAGCTATGAACGGTGACATGGCGGCCTATATGGCATGGAGCATCGCGGCGCTGCTACTCGTCGGCAGTTCGCTGATCGCGCGGCGATTGCCGCTGCAGGACTGGGTCAAGATGGCGCTGGCCTGGATCGCGATCTTCGGGCTGCTCTTTCTCGTCGTCCGGACGTGGCAGGCGGTGACGTGACCTGTTGCGACAAGCCCCGTCATTGCGAGGAGCCGAAGGCGACGCGGCAATCCAGCATGGCGTAAGCCGCCCTGGATTGGTTCGCTTCGCTCGCAATGACGAGGCGAAGGGGCCGAGGCTTTCCTCCCTCCCATCGCTTACATTTAACATAATATATATTATCGGATAATCATATGCCCGAGACGAGCGCCGATTCCCCCTCATCCCCCATCACCCGCCTGCTTGGCGTCATGGCCCGGCTCCGCAACCCCGACGGCGGTTGCGAATGGGATCTGGCGCAGAGCTTCGCGACGATCGCACCCTATACGATCGAGGAAGCCTATGAGGTCGCCGACGCGATCGCCGGCGGCAACCCCGCCGCGATCTGCGACGAACTCGGCGACCTGCTCCTCCAGGTCGTATTCCACAGCCAGATCGCGGCCGACGACGGCCTCTTCACCTTCGACGATGTCGCGACCGCCATCTCCGACAAGATGGAGCGCCGCCATCCACATATTTTCGGTGACGTCATGACGTCCGACGTGCGGCTGCAATGGGAGGCGATCAAGGCGAACGAACGTGCCGCGGACGGTCCCAAGGGCGCGCTCGACGGCGTCGCGCTGTCGCTGCCCGCGCTGCTGCGCGCCGAAAAGCTCCAGGCGCGCGCCGCGCGCGTCGGCTTCGACTGGCCCGACAGCGACGGCCCGCGCGACAAGATCGACGAGGAACTCGCCGAAGTCGCCGCCGCGACCGACGATGCGCACCGGCACGAAGAAATCGGCGATCTGCTCTTCGCCATGGCCAACTACGCCCGCAAGCTCGGCGTCGATCCCGAAGCCGCGCTGCGCGACGCCAATGCGAAATTCGCGCGGCGCTTTGCCGCCATGGAAGCCATTGCGGGCGGCAGCCTCGCCGGCCTGTCGCTCGACGAGCAGGAAGCGCATTGGCGGACGGTCAAGGCATCGGAACGCGGCTGACCCGCCTGCGACCATCGTCACCCGGACGACTTGATATCTTGGCCTAGCGCCCCGGAAACAGCCGCTCGAACCGCGCCATGTCCGCGGGATCGAGCCGCACCGTCAGCACATGCCCGTCATCCTGCGGCTCGTCGCCCAGCACTTCGCCGCGCGCGTGAAGCCACGCCGCCGCTTCGCCCCGCTCATAACCCAGGAAAATCCGCTGCAACTTGTGCTGCGCGGTCAGCTGCGCCGCCATCAGCTCGCGCGCGCCCTCGACGCCCTCGCCGCTGACCGCCGAGATAATCGCGACGTCGCTCCGCCGCGCCGCCATTTCGGCGATGGCGGCACGCGTTTCGGCGTCGGCGGTGTCGATCTTGTTCCAGATTTCAACCTGCGGGATGACGGTGGAACCCGCCTCTTCGGCCCCTTCCCTCCCGTCCTGCGGCCCGTTCACCCCCAGCGAATTGAGAATGGCGACAACATCGGCATATTGCGCTTCACTATCGGGATGAACGATGTCGCGGACATGGACGATCAGATCGGCGGTCGTCACTTCCTCCAGCGTCGCGCGGAACGCCGCGACCAGTTCGGTCGGCAGGTCGGAGACGAAGCCCACGGTGTCGGACAGGATCGCCTTGTCGATCCCGGGTAACCTGATCTCGCGCATCGTCGGATCGAGCGTCGCGAACAGCATATCTTCCGCCATGACGTCACTTCCGGTCAGGCGATTGAAAAACGTCGATTTTCCGGCGTTGGTGTATCCGACCAGCGCGATCACGGGCCAGGGCGCGCGCTGGCGTTTCGAGCGCTGCAACTGCCGCGTGCGCCGCGCTTCCTCCAGCTGTTTGCGGATGCGCGCCATGCGGTTGCGGATCATCCGCCGGTCGGCCTCGATCTGCGTTTCGCCCGGCCCGCCGAGGAAACCGAAGCCGCCGCGCTGGCGTTCGAGGTGGGTCCAGCTGCGCACCAGCCGCCCCGCCTGATAATCGAGATGCGCCAGCTCGACCTGTAACCGCCCCTCTGCCGTAGCGGCGCGCTCGCCGAATATTTCGAGAATTAATCCCGTCCGATCAATGACTTTGGTCTCGAACGCCGTCTCCAGGTTACGCTGCTGGATCGCCGTCAGCGCCGCATCGACGATGACGAGCTGCGCGGCACCTTCGCCAACTTCCGATTTAATGGCGTCAACCTGCCCCACCCCGATCAACGTCGCCGCGCGCGTCTGCCGCAGCCGCAACGGATAGACCGCCACGACCTCCAGCCCGATCGCCAGCGCGAGCCCCTTCGCCTCCGCCGCGCGCGCGTCGAGGTCGCGCGACAGCCGCTGCGCGTGCCACTCGGGCACGATCAGCACCGCGGTCGCGCCGCGGGTTACCTCTTCGCTTTCAGCTACGATATCGATCAGGCGTCGCCTTCGGGCTCGCTATCGCTCAGGTTGATCGGTCCGTTGGGCTGCACCGTCGAAATTGCGTGCTTATAGACCAGCTGCACCTGCCGCTCACGCTCGAGCAACATACAGAACAGGTCGAACGCCACGATATCGCCTTGCAGCATCACGCCGTTGACGAGGAACATCGTCACCGACTCGTCCGACTTGCGCACCGCGTTCAGGAACACGTCCTGCAATGCCTTGCCCTTGCTGCCGGGCGCGTCGCGCACACTGTCGCCGAGCAGCCCCAAGTCGAAATCATGCGAGGGCATAACGGTTGAAATCGCGTGTTTGTAAACGAGCTGCGACTGGCCATCACGGCGCAGGAGCAGCGAGAAATTGTCGAACCAGGTGATGATACCCTGCAATTTGACGCCCTTGACGAGGAACATCGTCACCGGGGTCTTGCTGCGGCGGAGAGCGTTGAGGAAGAGATCCTGGAGATTTTGGTTTTTATCGGACACATTGGCCTCCTGTTCTTGGCGGTAGAACCGCTAGTCGGCCTTTGGTGGGCCGCCATTTTCGTTGTGGCCTGCGCAATATGCGGCAAAGCGGCGCGTAGGTCTAGCGCAAAGCCGCGCGATGTCAGGCTTCACCGTCCGAATTGTCGGTCAAACCCAAAAGCTTCAGCTTGCGGTGCAGGGCAGAGCGTTCCATGCCGATGAAGGTGGCCGTGCGCGAAATATTGCCCGAGAAGCGGTTGATCTGAATCCGCA
This sequence comes from Sphingopyxis sp., assembly GCA_016793775.1. Lineage (GTDB taxonomy): Bacteria > Pseudomonadota > Alphaproteobacteria > Sphingomonadales > Sphingomonadaceae > Sphingopyxis. Next base: position 14,112 of record JAEULK010000081.1, read on the forward strand.
AATATTCGCGCTCGAAATTCTCGCGCGCCTCCTTCAGCGGAATCGCGGTGATCGATTCGGCGTTCGGCAAGATATCGGTGCCGCCGCGTACCAGCTCGGCAGGCAGCATGTCGGCATCGATCCGTGCCAGCCGGTCGCCCGGCGCGAGGATCATCACGCGTTCGATGACGTTGCGCAGTTCGCGGACATTGCCCGGCCATTCATGGGCCTGAAGCGCAGCCATCGCTTCGGCGCTGATCTCGGGCGGCGGCGCACGGCGGTCGGCGGCATAGCGACCGACGAAATGCTCGCACAGGGCCACGATATCGTCGCGGCGTTCACGCAGCGACGGGATATGCACCGGCACGACGTTGAGCCGGTAATACAGATCTTGGCGAAAACGTCCCTCGGCGATTTCGGTCATCAGGTCGCGCGCCGAACCCGAAATAATGCGAACATCGACGCGGATCATCGTCCGCCCGCCGACGCGCGTGAAGCTCTGGTCGGTCAGCACGCGCAGGATCTTGCCCTGTGTCGTCAGCGGCATGTCCGCGACCTCGTCGAGAAAGACGGTGCCGCCGTGCGCCTGTTCGAGAAGGCCGACCCGGATCGCGCCATCGTCGCTTTCAGACCCGAACAGTTCAGCCTCAACGGTCTCGGGCTCCATACGCGCCGACGAGATCACGCGGAACGGAGCCGTCTGGCGGCCGCTCCAACCGTGCAGGACGCGCGCCGCGACTTCCTTGCCGACCCCTGCCGCACCGGTGATCAGCACGCGGCTGCCGGTGCCCGCGACGCGTTTCAGCGTAGCGCGGACATTGTTGATCGCAGCACTGGTTCCGGTGAGTTCGTCGGCGGGGCCGGCGCGCTGGCGCAGCCGTTCATATTCGAACTTCAGCCGCTCGCTCTCGGTCGCGCGCGCGACCAGATGAAGCAGTCGCTCGGCCTCGAACGGCTTTTCGATGAAGTCGAAGGCGCCGCGGCGGATCGCGGCGACCGCGGTGTCGAGCCCGCCATGCCCCGAAATGACGATGATCGGCAGCGTCGGGTCGAACGCCTTGATCGCCTCGACCAGTCCTAGCCCGTCGAGGCGCGAGCCCTGCAGCCAGACGTCGATCAGCGCGAGCGACGGCCGCCGCTGGCGGATCGCCTCGAGCGCGGCGTCACTGTCCGACGCGGTACGCGCCTCATAACCTTCGTCTTCCATGACGCCGGCGACCAGCTCGCAAATGTCGCGCTCGTCGTCGACGATCAAAATATCAAGCGCCATATTCTTCTCTGTCCTGGCGGTTCCGGAAGCGTCCGGGGACCGTTTCAGCCTGCCCTGTCATGGTGTCGGCGCCGCGCCCCATCAGCGGGCGCAGGCGGTCGGGGTGCAGCGTCAGCGTGACGCGTGTCCCCTGCCCTGCGGGATTGTCGGCGAACTCGAGTTCGCCATAATGTTGCTCGACGATCTTCTTGACGATCGCGAGCCCCAGCCCCGTGCCGCCTTGGCGCGTGGTCATATAGGGTTCGGCGATGCTGTCGCGGGCTTCGGGGAGGCCGATGCCGTCGTCGGTGATGCTGATCGTCATTTCACCGCCCTTCCCCATATCGAGGATGGCGCGGATGTGGCCTATCGGTGAAGTTTCGGAATTTTTGGTATTTTCTTCAATCGCTTCCACGGCATTTTTGACGATATTCGTCAGCGCCTGCGACAGGAGGCGACGGTCGCAGACGAGCGGTTCGATCTCGTTCGGGATCGTGACGCCGAATTCGATGTCGGGCTTCGCCACCTCGAACAGGAAGACCGCCTGCTTCAATATGTCGCGGACGTCCTCGACCCCGAAGGTCGGCTTGGGCATGCGCGCGAAGCTGGAGAATTCGTCGACCATGCGCCGCATATCGTGGACCTGGCGGATCACCGTGTCGGTCAGCTTGCGGAAGGTCGCCTGATCGCCCTCGACCTTGTCGCCGAAGCGGCGTTGCAGGCGCTCGGCGGCGAGCTGGATCGGGGTGAGCGGATTCTTGATCTCGTGCGCGATGCGGCGCGCGACGTCGGACCAGGCGGCGCGGCGCTGATCGAGCAATTGCTGCGTGATATCCTCGAAGCTGAGCACGAAGCCGTCGCCCTGCGCGACCGCCTTGGCTGCCAGCGTCGCGGGCTCGCCTTCCCTGCGCGCCAACTGGACCACCGCTTCGCGTTCATCGGTGGTGATCAGGCGCGCCAGTTCGGGCGCGACCTCCTGAAGAGGGCGCCCGGTGAGATATTCGGCGCGGCTGCCGATCAGCCGCTCAGCCGCAGCGTTCGCAAGCAGGATGCGATGTTCGGCATCGACCGAGACCACCGCCGATGACACGCCGCTGAGCACCGCCTCGATGAAGGTACGGCGTGCCTCGATCTGCTCATTGGCGTTGACGAGCGCGCCCGTCTGCCCCTGTATCTGCTCGGTCATGCGGTTGAAGGCATGGGCGAGAACCGAAATTTCGTCGTTGTTCGCGGACGGCGTGACACGGACCGACAGGTCGCCGCCGGCGGCGGTGCGCGTGGCACCGACCAGCGTGCCGAGCGGGCGAACGATGCGATCCGCGACGACGATGGCGCCGATGACCGCCAGCGCGAGCAACAGGAGCGCGCCGAGATAGAGCGCGCCGTTGAACTGGAGCTGGAGAAGCTGCGAGCGCTTGAACAGCGCGTTATAATCGGCAAGCACCGTTCCCGCGCGCTCCGATTGCTGGAAGCCGAGGACATTGGCGTCGCGCGAGGCATAGAGATAGGCGCGCGGGCGCCGCGGCAATTTGGTCACCGCCTCGATCCGGTCCGACCGGCGGGTGACGATGACTTCCTCGCCGCCATCCAGACGCGCGACGATCGACGGCGAAATGCGCGCGTCGGCGTCGCGGTTGTCGGGATCGATCATCGCTGCGGTTCGCGCGATACCGTCGGGTCCTACCTCGATAATCGCCGATTCATTGAGATTCCGGACGACCACCTGTTGCAGATAATAATCGGAAAATTCGGGGCCATCGATGCGAAAGCGAACGAGGATGTCGCTGAGGTCCCCCGCCATTTTCAGCGTGTTGGCGCCAACCTCTCGCTGGTTTTCCTGATAATAGCCCTCCGCAAGGCTCGCGGCATTTTCGAACATGCCGCGCGAGCGATCGGAAAACCAGAAATCGACGCCGAACTGGAACAGCAGCGACGCAAAAATCACGACCAGCATCGTCGGCGCGGCGGCGATCAGCGAAAACAGCGCCACCAGACGCACATGGAGACGGCCGCTGCCCCCCGCCATCGAGCGGACGGCGCGCGCACGCGCCACCCGGCTGCCGATCAGCACGATCAGCGTCATGGCGGGAACAAGGTTGGCGACCATGATCGTCGCGACGAGCGCCGGGGTCAGCAGCCGTTCGCTCTGGGCATCGCCGGTCACGAAGATATAGGTTCCGATGGCGACGCTGACGATCAGCGAGAGCGTATAATATTCGGGCGCGGCGAAGGTCCAGATGCGCGAACGGGCGCCCTGCCCTTCGGACTCGATATCGCCGGTAACCGTCACGCCGTTCGCCATTGTTGCTTCGTTACGACAAACCTGTTGCATAGAAAACACACAATATGCTGTTGGGGCGCAATTCGGCGCAGAAAGGGGGTCGGTTGGGCGTGGAATTGGGGTGTGGAGGGTGAGTGAAGGGTTTGGGGTTGGGAAGCGGACCGCCCCCAATTCCGCTGGTGTCGTGCGGAATCGAGACACCCGGGGCGCCGCCGTGGCGGACAGGTGGATACACGTGGCTCGCCCCGCACCGCTTTATATGGCGGCGTTTTTTTTGGCG
>JAEULK010000093.1 GCA_016793775.1 Sphingopyxis sp.
CCACTGTCTCCACGATCAACATCCCGTTCTCGCCAACTGATCAAAACCAGTCGGCCGACTAAATCCCCGGGATGAAGGGGTCCTTTTTGCACGCCGATCACCCCACGAAGGGGGTGCCTATTGCACGCTGATCCTCAGGCTTCGGTTCATGATGAAAGTCATGCACCGTGCGCCTATTTTTGGACATACCGGGAAAGCGGGATTGACCCCGTTCATGCGCTGGCGTTCGCAATAAACAACATTCGACCAGACCGGGAATGTGGGCAGGTTTGACGCCTAAGCGATCGCGCGTGCAGTTCGCGCTACCCGCAAAGCAGGGCAAAATCATATGCTGGCGCCGTCCCGGCTATCGGCATTGGCTTAGCCTTGCGCTGCAAATCATAGCCATAGGCGACGATGCCCCGACAGCTATTTATAAAGCTCGCGGGCATGATCTTCCCTTGCCTTGCGAACGGCGCGCAACACCCTGACGATCTCCCGCTCAACAGCCTTTTCGCTGATACCGAGCCGATGCGCGATACGGTCGTATCCAAGATTTTCAAAGCGGTGCATCAGGAACACTTCGCGAGTGCGCTTCGGCAAGCGGGCTATCGCCCACTCGACCCGCGCAATCTCCGGATCGATGTGTTCGTCAAGCCTTGGAACCGCCGGGGGCGGGACCAACAGGTCTCGGATCGTGCGCGCGAAGCGGGCGGCCATGTTGTCCTCAGCCAAGAGCTTTCCTCCGCCTAGGGCGAGAGTGTCCGGTTATGTCACGCACATGGTCCAGCAGTTCTCTGAGTAAGAGTGGAATGTCCGGCAGCGATGCGGGGACCGGGGGCCGCGAACCGTGGATGTCCGGATTTCGCCAGACGTTATAGGGCGAGAGCACAGTGGCCAGCCGCTCTAGTTCCGGGGATTGATAATTGAGGCCGGTCACATTGGCATATGCCAGTGCCGTGCTGATGTGCAGGCCGATGTTCCGGGCGCACCATCGATCATCAAAACCAACATCCAGGAGATGCGAGCTTATCGCCATCTGGGCCACGATGCCGGTCTGGTACAGAAGATCGCCCGTATCGGGGAAACGCAATTCCTCAATCGCGAGGGCGAAACTCTCGCCGTTCCGATAGCGCACTGCGCTTAATACCCGGCCCTCGCGTGATCTCACTAGCATCGGGAATGCGGGGCGCTGATCCTCCAATAAAGGCGAAGCCGGGACGGGCGCCGGTTTGACTTTCCTGACCGACTTAGATCGGGGGCTAGCGGCTTTGTGGATCATGTCGCCTCCGTCGCTGGCGTGATTCGGCCTCAATTCATCTTCCGCCGAAAAGCCTAAGCTTGTTTACGCTATCGTTTATATCATAAACGGTAGCGTATATGCAAATAAACGATGTTATTAACGCGATTCTCTTTGAGATTGAGCGCGACGCCGATAGCGACGACGGCATGGGACGCCCGCCGCTCGGAATGAAAGCCACGACCATCCGGCTATCCGAGGACACGATCCGTCGGATCGAAGCGCAGGTCGGTAACCGTCAGCTTGCAAAGTTTATTCGCGAGGCGGTCGAGCAGGAGCTGCGGCGGCGAGAAGAAGAGCAGAAGCTTTAAATGCCACAGCGTTGATCGACTGCATTTTGCTCCGCTGGCGCATCGGTCGAAATATCGCTCCACGCGTGTCATGCTTGGGTTTGAACAACGACAGCTTCACGCGAACCTTGTTCGTACCGCTGGAACGGGGGACGGCGATCAGTTCACCATCAATTGGATTCCGGCCGCTTAATGTTGGGTTCCCGCCGGAATGACCGTCGGGCGCCCGGGTCGTGTCAAATATCGGCTATTCGCGTTGAGCCAATCGCTGCTTCTTTCAGTGTCACCAACCTTGGTCGCGTCGGCGCCGGGTCATTCATCGCGTCCGGGCAATTCAATGGCGGACTGCGACAGGTGATTTGGCCATCTTAGACGCCCCAAAATTTTTGTGGGTGACGAATAAGACCTCGCAAACTTACACAAAGTCTTACACACTTTTTGGATTGACGAAAATAAAGCCATATATTATATATGCTTACGGTTGTCTCGCCCCACTCAAAATCGAGTTCCGCAAGGAGTGCTGGTTCGAGTCCGGCCAGGGGCACCATCACCCGCAAGGCCCAGCCGACTAAGCCGCCTGTCGGGGCGTCACGACGCGCAGCATCGCGGCCGCCGCGACCAGGAACATCGCCGCTGCGAAGGCCATCGTATAGATCGGCTCCCCCGGGAAGAATTGCCGCATGATGGTTCCCATCACCGTGGCGACGAGCAATTGCGGCACCACGACGAAAACGTTGAACAGCCCCATATAGATGCCGAGCTTCGCCTGCGGCAGGTTCGAGGCGAGGATCGCATAAGGCATGGCGAGGATCGACGCCCAGGCGATGCCGATCGCGATTTCGGAGAACAGCAGGGCTTGCGGGTCGCGCAGGACGAGGAAGCTCGCGAAGCCGGCGGCACCGATGGCGAGGCAGATGCTGTGCGTGCGCGCTTGCCCGACATGCTGCGACAGCCAGGGCAACAGGGTCAGCGCAGCGACCGCGGCGACGGCGTTATAGGCCGCGAACAATATGCCGACCCAATTGCCGCCCTCCTGATAAGCGGGCGAGGCGGGATCGGCGCTGCCGAACATATATTGGGCGACGACCGGGGTGGTGTTGATCCACATGGTGAACAGCGCCGACCAGCTGAAGAATTGCACCAGCGCGAGCTTCTTCATCACCGGCGGCATGCCCGAAAAATCGCCGACGATATGCGCGAGCATATTGTTGCTGCGTCCCGCGCGGGCGAGCGCGATCGCCGCGGCGCTGGCGAGGCCGTAAGCGGCGAGCAGTGCCGCGAGCAGATACATTTCCTTGGCGAGCGCAAAATGCTCGACGACGAAGGCGACGGCCAGCCCGGCGGCGATCCACAGCGCGCTACCGCCATAGCCGCGCGCGGCGAGCGGCGCGCTCGTGTCGGGCATCGCGCCGACCGTGTCCGCCTCGGCGAACGCCGCCATTTCCGCGGGCGAATATTCGCGCGTGGTCACGACGGTCCACAGCACCGACAGGAAAAAGACGAGGCCGCCCGCCCAGAAGCTGTAGCGCACCGTGTCGGGGATCGTGCCCGGCGGCGCGGTGTTGGCGACGCCGAGATGGTCGAGCAGCCAGGGAAAGGCCGACCCCGCCACCGCGCCGGCGCCGATGAAGAAGGTCTGCACCGCATAGCCGAGGCTGTGCTGGTCGCGGCGCAGCATGTCGCCGACGAAAGCGCGAAACGGCTCCATCGAGACGTTGATCGACGCGTCGAGCACCCAGAGCAGCAGCACCGAGACCCAGAGCACGGTCGATTCGGGCATCAGCAGCAGCGCGAGCGCGGCGAGGATCGCGCCGGCGAGGAAATAGGGGCGGCGGCGTCCGAACCGGCCGAGCCAGGTGCGGTCGGACATATGGCCGATGATCGGCTGGACCAGCAGCCCGGTCAGCGGCGCCGCGATCCACAGCGCGGGCAGGCTTTCGAGTTCGGCACCAAGCGTCTGGAAAATGCGGCTCATATTCGCATTTTGCAGTGCGAAGCCGATCTGGATGCCCAGAAAGCCGAAGCTGATATTCCACAGGCCCCAAAAGCCCAGGCGCGGCTTGTCCATCACGCTCTCCCCACCGGGTCGCGCACGGCGCCCGTTCCTGCGCCGGGTCTTGCAGCGGCGGCCGGGCAGGGCAAGTCAGGCATACGAATACGTTCGCGTCAGACCGCCGTGCTTTGCCGCTTGATCAGCCGCGTCGGTAGCACGCGGCGCTCGGCGGGCTGGCCGTCGATGCGGCGGAGCAGCGCATCGACGAGCAATTCGCCCGCGCCCTTCATATCCTGCATCACCGTGGTCAGCATCGGGCTGGTCAGGCTGGCGGCCGGAATGTCGTCAAAGCCGATGATCGCGACATCGCGGGGCATATGCAGCCCCGCCTCATTGAGTGCGCGCATCGCGCCGATCGCGATCAGGTCGCTCGCGGCGAAGATCGCGTCGAAGGGCTTGCCACTCGCGAGCAGGGCCTGTGCGGCGGCATAGCCCGATTCCTCGGAGGAGACCGCGTCCTTCTGCAGCGCCGCATCGGGAGCGAGGCCCGCCGCCTGCATCGCCTGGCACAGCCCGGTATAACGGTCCTGGAATTCGGGGGCGTGGTCCGATGCGTCGCCGAGGAAGGCGATATGGCGCCGCCCGATCTCGACCAGATGCTCGCCCGCCTGCCGCCCCGCGCCGACATTGTCGGAGCCGACGGTCAGACCGATATCGTCGTCGGACACCGATCCCCAGCGGACGAATTTCGTGTCCATCTCGACCAGATGCTCGAGCTTCGAGAGGTAAAGCTGATAGTCGCCGTAGCCGAGCAGGATGATGCCATCCGACCGGTGGCTGTCCTGATAGGCGACGTGCCAGTCATTGTGCATCTGCTGGAAACTGATGAGCAGGTCGTAACCGCGCAGCGCGCATTGGCGCGTGATCGACCCCAGCATCGACAGGAAGAAGGGGTTGATCATCGATTCGTCGGGGGTCGGGTCCTCGAAGAAGAGCAAAGCGAGCGTGTGGGTGCGCTGCGAGCGCAGGCTCGAGGCGTTTTTGTCGACGGTGTAATTGAGTTCGCGCGCGATGCGTTCGATGTTCGCACGGGTCGCGGCGCTCACCGATTTGCTGCCGCGCAGCGCGCGCGACACCGTCGGTTGCGACACCCCCGCCAGATAGGCGATGTCGAAGCTCGTCGGTTTGGCCGAGGGCAGTCGCCCCATGCTCCTCTCCTGTTCGCGGGCGCCTTGTCCCCGGCGCCCTGTGCCGCACGCTAGCGCGCGCCCGAGGGGCTGCCAAGCGGGCGGGCAAAGACGGGGCGCGGATGTGATATTTTGGCGACAGCGGGATGCTGCGCATAATATGCGTATACGTATACCCTATGGCCGGGCGCGCCGATTGGTTCCAATTGCGGGGGGTAGATGGGAAAAACCCACGCTTCGGTGAGGATGCTGCGCGGCGAACAGGCCGCCCCTTTGCCGTTGCATGGTCAGACCGCCCATCGCACCAGGGGAGCCAGAATGACCAATCCGAATAATTACCGCCGCGGCGCCAGCGCCATCGCGCTCGGCCTTGCCTTGACCGCCGTGCAGCCGGGCGCCGCCATGGCGCAGGACAGCGCACCCGTCGCCGCCGACGATGCCGCGGGCGACGACGAAATCGTCGTCTCGGGCTTTCGCGCCAGCCTCGAGAGCGCGGTCAATGCCAAGAAGATCCGCGACCAGGTCGTCGAGTCGGTGTCGGCCGAGGATATCGGCAAGCTGCCCGATGCCTCGATCGCCGAGGCGATCGCGCGCTTGCCCGGCCTGACCTCGCAGCGCGTCTCGGGCCGTTCGAACGCGATTTCGATCCGCGGGTTCGCCCCCGACTTTTCGACCACCTTGCTCAACGGGCGCGAGCAGACCTCGACCGGCGACAACCGCGCGGTCGAATATGACCAATATCCCAGCGAAATCATCAACCAGGTGCTGGTGTACAAGTCGCCGATGGCGTCGATCGTCGGCCAGGGCCTGTCGGGCACCGTCGACCTCAAGACGATCCGCCCGCTGGATTACGGCAAGCGCGTCATTTCAATCGGCGGCCGCGGCACGCTCGCCGACATCGGCAAGCTCAACGTCGGCTCGAAGAAATATGGCTACCGGGTCAACGGGACCTTCGTCGATCAGTTCGCCAACGACACGCTCGGCATCGCGCTGTCGGCGTCCTATCTCGACGAACCCTATCAGATCCAGGAATTCAACGCCTGGGGTTATGCCGGGGGCGGCACTGCCGCGAGCCCGGTCGTCATCGGCGGCTCGAAAAGCTATGCGACCTCGACCCAGCTCAAGCGGCTCGGGCTGCAGGGCACGGTGCAGTGGCGCCCCCATCCCAATTTCACCTCGACCTTCGACGCTTTCTATTCGGACTTCAGCGACGACCAGATCAAGCGCGGCATCGAACTGCCGCTGGCTTTCGAGGGCAGCACCGGGGTCAATGTCACCGACATCGACAGCAGCGGCGAATTCGTCTTTGCGCGCGCCGGCACCTTCACCAATGTCGAGGGCGTGGTGCGGAACGACGTGTTCGAACGGAAAGCCAAGCTGTACAGCTTCGGATGGAACAACAAGTGGCAGGGCGACGACGGCTGGAACGTCAGTGCCGACATCAGCCTGTCCAAGACCGACCGCAACGAACTGATCCTCGAAAGCAATGCCGGCACCGGCCGCGGCAAGGGCGTCGGCGCGACCGACACCATCGGCTTCACCAGCGACATCAACGGCACGGTGTTCAGCCCGACGCTGAACTATGGCGATTACAACCTGATCCAGCTGACCAGCCCGCTCGGCTGGGGCGGCGACCAGACCGGTGTCGGCGGCGGGCGCATCCGCGGCGGCCAGGACGGCTATTACAACAACCGCATCATCAAGGACGAGCTGTGGCAGTATCGCGTCGAGGTCGAACGCGAACTCGAAGGCTTCCTGAAATCGGTGCAATTCGGGGTCAATTACACCGACCGCAAGAAGAGCCTCGTCCCCGACGAAGCCTTTGTCGGACTGACCGCCAACACCGACGGGCTGACCAGCCTGCCGATCCCGCAGGAATTCCGCCGCGGCACCACCGACCTTTCCTATCTCGGACTCGGTCCGGTGGTCAGCTACGACCCGCGCGACCTGCTTGCGGCGGGCATCTACCAACTGGGTGCCCAACCCCTATGGCGACGTCGTGGTCAAGGCCTATGACGTCAGCGAAAAGGTGATGACAACCTATTTGCAGGGCAATATCGACCAGGACTTCGGTTCGTCGGTCCTGACCGGCAATTTCGGCGTCCAGGCGATCTTCACCGACCAGAATTCCAACGGTGCGACGGCCTCCTTCGCGGGCACCAACCCCAATGGGTCGCCGAACATCGTCGGCATCCCGCGCCGCGAGAGCACCGACTATATCGACGTTCTGCCCAGCCTGAACCTGTCGCTGCGCACCGACAGCGATTTCGTGATCCGCTTCGCGCTCGCGCGCGAAATCGTCCGGCCGCGGCTCGACGACCTGCGCGCGACCCTGAGCTATGGCACGACCGTTGGCGATCCCGGCGGCATGGTCTGTCCGACCGGGCGCACCTGCGCGGTCGTGCGCGGCGGCTCGGGCAACCCCGAACTCCGCCCGTGGCGCGCCAATGCCGCCGACCTGACCTTCGAGAAATATTTCGGCTCTTCGGGCTATGTCGCGGTGCAGCTCTTCTACAAGGATCTGAAGAGCTATATCTATAACCAGGACGTGCCGTTCGACTTCACCGGCTATCCGATCCAGGCGCCCGGCAACGACGGCAACAACCTGCCGATCATCGTCAATTACATGGGCACCGTGAACGCGCCGATCAACGGCGAGGGCGGCAAGCTCTATGGCGCCGAAATCGCGGGCACGCTGCCGTTCAGCACCTTCACCTCGGCGCTCGACGGGTTCGGGATCACCGGCGGTGCCTCCTATACCAAGACCAAGATCCAGCCGACGCCGGGTGCGCCGCCGGAAGATATACCCGGCTATTCGAAATGGGTCGCCAACGGCACCGCCTATTTCGAGAAATGGGGCTTCAACGCCCGCGCCAGCGCGCGTTACCGGTCGAGCTTCATCGGCGAATTGTCGGGCTTCGGCGGCGCGCGGGTGCGGCGCCGGGCCCGCGCCGAGACGATCATCGACGCGCAGATCGGCTATGACTTCCAGCCGGGCAGCGCGCTCGAAGGCCTGTCGATATTCGTCCAGGGCCAGAACCTGACCGACGAGCCTTTCGTCACCGACGACCCGCGCGATGCGCGCGCGGTGATCGACTATCAGGTCTATGGCCGCCGTTTCCTGGCCGGGGCCTCGTTCAAATTCTGAACCCTCCCACTTGTGGGGGCGGCCGGGTCGCGCCGCCCCCACAGTTTTGTTGCACAGGGCGGCACGGGCTGATCAAATGAACCCTATGCGGTTGGTCATCATCGGGGGAGGAACGGCAGGCTGGATGGCCGCGGCGTGTTTGCGCCGGTTCCTGCCCGCGGGCTGGTCGATCCAGCTCGTCGAATCCGAAGAGATCGGCACCGTCGGGGTCGGCGAGGCGACGATCCCGCAGATCCAGCTGTTCAACCAGGCGCTCGGTATCGACGAGGATGAATTTCTCGCCGCGACGCAGGGCACGATCAAGCTCGGCATCGAATTCGCCGACTGGACGCGGCCGGGGCATCGTTACATGCATGCGTTCGGCGCGATCGGGCGCGGGCTGGGGCTGCTGCCCTTCCAACATTATTGGCTGCGCGGGCGCGCGGCGGGCGCGGCGCAGAGCCTCGACCATTATGCCCTCAACGAAGGCGCGGCGCGCGCCGGGCGGTTCCAGCGCGGGGCGCCGCGCACGTCCGAGCATCTGGGGGCGATGCCCTATGCCTTTCATTTCGATGCCGCGCTTTATGCCGCCTATTTGCGAAAACTGGCCGAACGCAACAGGGTCGAGCGGATCGAGGGCAAGGTCGTCGATGTCATATGCGACGCCGAAAGCGGCGATGTCGCCTGGGTGACGCTCGCCGACCGCCGCACGGTCAGCGGCGATTTCTTCATCGACTGCTCGGGCTTTCGCGGACTGCTGATCGAGGGCGCGCTCGAAACGGGCTATGAGGACTGGTCGCACTGGTTGCCGTGCAACCGCGCGCTCGCGGTGCCCTGCGGCCATGGCGAGACGCCGCAACTGCCCTATACGCGCGCGACCGCGCGCGACGCGGGATGGCAATGGCGCATCCCGCTCCAGCACCGCACCGGCAACGGCTATGTCTATGCGGCGGACTATATTTCGGACGAGGATGCGGCGGCGACCCTGCTCGCGAACCTCGACGGCGAGGCGCAGGCCGAACCGCGGCGGCTCGCCTTCACTACCGGCAAGCGCCGCCGCATGTGGAACCGCAATGTCGTCGCGATCGGCCTCGCCAGCGGTTTCCTCGAACCGCTCGAATCGACGAGCATCCACCTGATCCAGTCGGCGATCTCGCGGCTGCTCAACATGCTGCCCGCCGGCCAGCCCGACCCGGCGCTGGTCGCCGAATATAATCGCCAGGCCGATTTCGAGATGGAGCGTATCCGCGACTTCATCATTCTCCATTACAAGGCCACCGAAAGGCGCGACACGCAATTCTGGCGCGACCGCGCGGCGATGGACATTCCGGATACGCTCGCCGCCAAGATCGAATTGTTCCGCGCGCAGGGGCTGATCTTCCGCGAGCATGAGGAATTGTTCACCGAGTCGGGCTGGCTCCAGGTGTTCGCGGGGCAGGGGATCGAGCCGCTTGCCTGGCACCCGCTCGCCGACAGTCTCTCGATGCGCGACCTGTCCGACTTTATGGCGATGAACGCGACGCTGGTGGCGCGCGAGGTTGCGCAGATGGAGGGCTATGACGCCTTCCTCGCCCGGTTCGCGCCAACCGCCGGAGTCCCCGCATGATCCGCCGTCTCGCCTGGCTTGCGCTTCTGCTCGCACCGCTTTCCGCTGCGGCGCAGCAGGCCGATATCGCGGCGGTGCGCGATCGCGCGCCGACCGACGAGATGGTCTATTTCGTGCTGCCCGACCGCTTCGAGAACGGCGATGCGACGAACGACAAGGGCGGACTGAAGGGCGACCGGCTGGCAACCGGCTACGACCCCGCCGCCAAGGGCTTCTACCACGGCGGCGACCTCGCGGGTCTGACCAAAAGGCTCGCCTATATCCAGGGGCTGGGGGCGACCGCGATCTGGTTCGCGCCGGTGTTCAAGAACAAGCCCGTGCAGGGCCCGAAGGGCGACGAGAGTTCGGGCTATCACGGCTATTGGGTCACCGACTTCACGCAGGTCGATCCGCATTTCGGCACCAATGCCGAGTTCAAAGCCTTCGTCGATGCGGCGCACAAGCGCGGGATGAAGGTCTATATGGACATCATCACCAACCACACCGCCGACGTCATCCGCTACGCCGACGGCGACGCGGCGGGTTACAAATATCGCGGGTTGGCCGACTATCCCTATTCGCGCGCCGGCGGCGTCAGCGGCGCGCCGATCAACCCCGGTTTCGTCGGCGACCATGATCCGCGCCCGCAGAATTGGGCCAGGCTCACCGACCCGCGCTTCGCCTACACGCCGGTGGTGCCGAAGGGCGAGGAGAAGGTGAAGGTCCCTGCCTGGCTCAACGATCCGATCTATTACCACAATCGCGGCAACAGCGACTGGGTGGGCGAATCCTCGCTCTATGGCGATTTTGCGGGTCTGGACGATCTTGCGACCGAACATCCGAAGGTGGTCGAGGGCTTCATCGACATCTATGGCCGCTGGATCGACGAATTCGGCATCGATGGCTTCCGCATCGACACCGCCAAACATGTGAACCCCGAGTTCTGGCAAGCCTTCGTCCCCGCGATGCAGGCGCGCGCGCGGGCGAAGGGCATCCCCAATTTTCACATCTTCGGCGAAGTCTATATCGACGCGGTCGATCCGGGCGCGCTCGCCTGGCACACCCATGCGGCGGGGCTTCCCGCGGTGCTCGACTTCGCTTTCGCACGCGCCACCATCGACGCGGTGAGCGGCACCAAGGGCACCGCCGACTTCGCGCGGCTGTTCGACGGCGATCTGCTCTACAAGGGCGGCGCGGCGGCGGCGCAGCAATTGCCGACCTTCCTCGGCAATCACGACATGGGGCGCTTCGCGATGTTCGTGAAACAGGCGAATCCCAAGGCGAGCGAGGCCGAACTGCTCCAGCGGGTGATGCTCGGTCATGCGATGCTGCTGACTTTGCGCGGGGTGCCAGTGATCTATTATGGCGACGAGCAGGGCTTCGTCTCCGACGGCGGCGATCAACTGGCGCGCGAGGATATGTTCCCGTCGAAGGTCGAGCTTTACAACGACAACGACCTGATCGGCTCGGACGCGACGACCGCGACCGCCAATTTCGACCCCGGCCATCCGCTCTACCGCCACATCGCGGCGCTTTCGGCCATCCGGCGCAAGGTACCGGCGCTGTCGCGCGGTGCGACGAAGGTCCGTGCTTTCTCCGAAAAGCCGGGCCTGCTCGCGGTCTCGCGTTTCGACCCCGATAGCGGGCGCGAGGTCGTGCTCGCGTATAATACGTCTGCAACGCCGCTGACTGCGACGATTGCCATCGACATGAAAAGCGCGGGCTTTACCGCGCTCCATGGCGACTGTCCGGCGGCCCCCGCCGCGCAGGGCAGCCTCCACCTGTCCCTCCCCGCCTTCGGCACCGCCATCTGCCAGGCCAGCGAATAAGCGAAAGCATAAGTGACGACGAATCAGCCTCTTCACAAAGCAGATATCTTGCCCGTCGCCGCTGACACGCCCTGGTGGAAGGGCGCGGCGATCTATCAGATCTATCCGCGCAGCTTCGCCGATTCGAACGGCGACGGCATCGGCGACCTTGCCGGCATCACCGCGCGGCTCGACTATGTCGCGGGTCTCGGCGTCGATGCGATCTGGCTGTCGCCTTTCTATCCCTCCCCGATGGACGATTTCGGCTATGACATCGCCGACTATTGCGGCGTCGATCCGATCTTCGGCGACCTCGCCGATTTCGACGCGCTGGTCGCGCGCGCGCATGGCCTGGGGCTGAAGGTCACCACCGACCTCGTCTTCGCGCATACCTCGGACCAGCACGCTTGGTTCGCGGAAAGCCGCGCGAGCCGCCACAATGACAAGGCCGACTGGTATGTGTGGGCCGACGCGAAGGCCGACGGCTCGCCCCCGACCAACTGGCAGTCGGTGTTCGGCGGCCCCGCCTGGACATGGGACGCGCGGCGCGGGCAGTATTTCATGCATAATTTCCTGACCAGCCAGCCGCAGCTCAACGTCCACAATCGCGCCGTGCAGGACGCACTGCTTGCCGTCGTGCGTTTCTGGCTCGACCGCGGCGTCGACGGTTTTCGCATCGATGCGATCAATTTTTCGATGCACGACCCCGAATTGCGTGACAATCCGCCGGCGCCGCCATCGAACAAGGTCCGCACCCGGCCGTTCGATTTCCAACAGAAGATCCACAACCAATCGCATCCCGACATCCCGCTCTTCCTCGAACGCATCCGCGCGCTGATGGACGATTATCCGGGCAGCTTCACCGTCGCCGAGGTCGGCGGCGACGAGGCCGAGCGCGAGATGAAGAGCTTCACCGCGGGCGAGCGGCGGCTGAACAGCGCCTATGGCTTCAACTTCCTCTACGCCGACCGGCTGACCCCGAAACTGGTGCGCGAGGCGGCCGAGCAATGGTCCGACGCCCCCGGGGTCGGCTGGCCGAGCTGGGCGTTCGAGAACCACGACGCGCCGCGCGCGGTGTCGCGCTGGGCGGTCGAGGGGGTCGCGGCCGCCGCCTCTGCGCGGATGAAGATGGCGCTGCTCTGTGCGCTGCGCGGCAATATCATCCTCTATAATGGGGAGGAGCTGGGGCTCGATCAGGTCGATATCCCGTTCGAGCTGGTCAAGGATCCCGAGGCGCTGAAGAACTGGCCGCTGACGCTGTCGCGCGACGGCGCGCGCACCCCGCTGCCCTGGGTCGCGGAGGCGGTCAATGCGGGTTTCTCGGACGCCGATCCCTGGTTGCCGCTTGGCGACAGTCACGCCGCGCTCGCGGTCGACCGGCAACAGGATGATCCGGATTCGCTGCTGGAACTCACCCGCCATCTGCTCGCGCTGCGCGCTGCCAGCCCGGCGCTGCGGCGCGGCGCCAACGACCGCTGGATCGTCGAGGGCGACCTGCTCGGTTTCGACCGGGTGGGCGAGGGACAGCGGCTGCGCTGCCTCTACAATCTGGGCGCCGCGGCGATCGACATATCGCGCCGCACCGCCGGCGGCACGCCGCTGCTGCAAGTCAACGGCGCTGACACCAAGAGCCTGCCGCCTGCGGGCGCGCTGTGGCTCGATATTTCAGGGGACGAATGATGCGCCATGTTCTGATGCTTGCGGCCGCTGTCGCGGCAACGCCGACCTTTGCCCAGCAGGCCCCGGCGCCGGTCACGGCGACCTCGCCCGACGGATCGCTGGTGCTGACCGTCGCGACCGACAACGACCAGCGCCCGACCTGGTCGCTGTCGCGCAAGGGGCGGTTGCTGATCGCGCCGTCGAAGCTCGGCTTCATCCTGACCGACGGCATCGGGCTGCAACGCGGCTTCGCGATCGCCGGCGTCGAGCGCGTCAGCGCCGATGCGACCTGGGAACAGCCGTGGGGCGAGCGCCGCTTCGTGCGCGACAAGCACAACGAACTGCTCGTGCGGTTGCAGCAGAATGAGAGCTGGGGCGGCCATGCGATGAACATCCGCTTCCGCCTGTTCGACGACGGCATCGGCTTTCGCTACGAACTGCCCGAGCAGGCGGGGCTGAATACCGCGAAGATCTCCGACGAGATCACCGAGTTCGACATCGTGCCCAAGGGCACGGCGTGGTGGATCACCGGCGGCGAGTGGAACCGGTACGAACAGGTTTATCAGGAAACGCCGATCGACGCGGTCGCGACCGCGCACACACCGATCACGATGCGGCTGGAGGACGGCACGCACCTCGCGTTCCACGAGGCGGCGCTGGTCGATTATGCCGGCATGTGGTTCAAGCGCGCCGAGGGGCAGAAGTTCCGCGCCACCCTGTCGCCCTCGTCGCGCGGGCCGCGGGTGATCCGCGACCTACCGTTCGCGACGCCGTGGCGCACGCTGCGCGTCGCCGACAGCGCGGCGGGGTTGGTCGAGAACGACCTCGAACTCAACCTCAACGAACCGAACAAGCTTGGCGACACGAGCTGGTTCAAGCCGATGAAATATGTCGGCATCTGGTGGGGCATGATCCGCGGCGACTGGAGCTGGGCCGAGGGGCCGAAGCATGGCGCAACCACAGCGCGCACCAAGGCGACGATCGATTTCGCCGCCAAGCACGGTTTCGGCGGCGTGCTGGTCGAAGGCTGGAACAAGGGCTGGAACGGCAATTGGTTCGGCCATGGCGACGAATTCAGCTTCACCCAGGCGACGCCCGATTTCGACCTCAAGGGCATCACCGACTATGCGCGCAAAAAGGGAGTGCAGCTGATCGGTCATCATGAAACCGGCGGCAATATCGCGGTCTATGAGGCGCAGCTCGACGATGCCATGAAGCTCTATGGCGAACTCGGCGTCGGCACGGTCAAGACCGGCTATGTCGCCGATGCGGGCGGCATCATCGCGCCGGGCGACGCGCCGGGCGAGACGCGCATGGAATGGCACGACGGCCAGCGCCAGGTGCAGCATCATCTGAAGGTCGTCGAGACCGCCGCCAAATATCATGTCGCGGTCAACCCGCATGAGCCGGTCAAGGATACAGGCCTGCGCCGCACCTATCCCAACTGGGTCGCGCGCGAGGGCGCACGCGGCATGGAATATAACGCCTGGGGCCGCTTCGCGAACGGACCCGAGCATGAGCCGACGCTCGTCTATACGCGCATGCTGTCGGGCCCGATGGATTTCACCCCCGGCGTGCTCAGCCTCGAGGGCGCGAATCACGACCCGCTCGCCTCGACGCTGGCGAAGCAGCTCGGCCTCTATCTCGCCATCTATTCGCCGATCCAGATGGCGGCCGATTTCACCGACACGCTGGCGAAATTCCCGCGCGAGCTGGACTTCATTTCCAAGGTCCCCGCCGACTGGGCCGAGAGCCATTTGATCGCGGGCGCGGTCGGCGATTATGCGATCTTTGCGCGCAAGGACCGGAACAGTGCCGACTGGTATGTCGGCGGGGTCAACGACGCGACCGAACGCACGCTCGACCTTAGCTTCGATTTCCTCGAACCGGGCAAGATCTACACCGCGACCATCTACAGGGACGGCGATGGTGCGACCTATCTCACCGACGCGCGGCACCGGATCGCTTATGAGACGCGTCAAGTGAAGAAGGGCGACACCTACAAGCTATGGCTCGCGCCCGGCGGCGGCGCGGCGATCCGGTTCGCACCTGGCAAGTGAGCGAAACCCCGCCCTTCCGCATCGTCATCCTCGGCGGCGGGACGGCGGGCTGGATGACCGCCTGCCTGTTCGCGAAGCAGTGGCGCGGGCGCGGGGAGGTCATCGTCATCGAATCGCCCGACATCGGCATCATCGGGGTCGGCGAGGGATCGACCCCGCAAATGAAGGCCTTTTTCGACACGCTGGGCATCGCCGAAGCCGCGTGGATGCCGGCGTGCGATGCGACCTACAAGCTCGGCATCAGGTTTGATGGCTGGTCGGCGGTCGGGGCGGACTATTTCCATCCTTTTCCGGGTCCGCTCGACCTCCACACCCAGCCGCAGTTCGTCCGCAACGCGGCGCTCCGCCGCGCCGGGGTCGATGTGCCCGCGAACCCCGATCTCTTCTATCTTGCGCCGCGGCTCGCCGACGCGGGAATGGGGCCGCACCCCACCGAGAATTTCCCGTTCGAGATCAGCTACGGCTATCATTTCGACGCCTTTAAGGTCGGCGCCTTCCTGCGCGACCATGCCGTGAAGCTGGGCGTTACCCATCTGCCGCGCAAGGTGGACGCGGTGCGCGTCGATGCCGATGGGCAGGTGACGGCGCTGATCCTCGATGACGGCGAGGCGATCGCGGGCGACTTCTTCGTCGATTGCTCGGGCTTTCGCGCGATGATCGCCGAGGGCGCGCTCGGCGTCAGATTCCTGCCCTTCGCCGACAATCTGTTCAACGACCGCGCGGTTGTGATGCCGACCCCGCATGCCGACGGCGTGCCGCTGGTTACTGCGACCGGCAGTAGCGCGATGAGCGCGGGCTGGCGCTGGACGATCCCGCTGACCAGCCGCGTCGGCAACGGCTATGTCTTTTCGAGCCGCTATATCGACCCCGACGCCGCCGAGGCCGAACTGCGCTCGGCGCTCGGCGTCGGCGAGGATGTCGCGGCGCGGCACTTGCAGATGAAGGTCGGGCGGCTCGCCGACAGCTGGACCGGCAATTGCCTGGCGATGGGACTGGCGCAAGGGTTCATCGAGCCGCTTGAGGCGACCGCGCTCCACATCGTCATGGCCACCGCGCAGGAATTCATCGCGGCGTTCGAGGGCGGCGGCTTCACCGCCCAGCATCGGAGCGTCTTCAACCAGCGCATCGCCGCGCGCTACGAAGGCATCCGCGACTATATCGTCGCCCATTACCGGATGAACCAGCGCACCGATGCGGGCGAATATTGGCGCGACGCGGCCGCGATGGAGGCGCTGTCGGACGATCTGAAGGCGATGATCACCGCCTGGTTCACCGGTGCCGATCTCGATGAGGCGATCGCCCAACTCGGCATCGGCGCCTATTATGGCAGCATCAGCTGGCATTGCCTGTTCGCGGGCTATGGCGTGTTTCCCGATGCGGCGAAAATGCGACCGCCGCCCGATGGCCTGGGCGACACGGCCGCGGTCGCCGATTTCCTGCGCCGCGCATCGATGAATTTCGCGCTGCCCCGTCATGGCAGTTAGCGAAACTGGGCTATCCGGCGACCCAATCCGACAATATTGGCCGCATTAAATTCTCATTCATGAGATATTTGTTCATATTCTAAAGTCATTTTACGCCTAAGCACGGATCGTCGTGTTTAACCGTCGTTGACGAACGGGGTGGGCCAGCCTCGTTGACGGCGGGGGCTAGGCGATGCGATGCGGGTGGGGTTTTTGACGCGAATACGGATAGCAACGGCTTGATGTCTCTTCTGGGCGCTGTTGATATCAGGAGGAAGACATGACGGAACCCCGCTTCTCGGATATCCAGGAGGAGCATGATGCCGAGGCCGATCGCCGCGGCGGCGATCGCTATCGCACCGTGTGGCGCATCGCCAAGGTCACGCGCGATGGCGACGCCGGGCTGTGGCGCGTGCGCAACATGTCCGACGGCGGCATGATGCTCGCGGTCGAGGTTCCGGTGACGATCGGCGAACGGCTCGAGATCGCGCTGTCCGAAACCATCGTCATTTCGGGCCGCGTCGCCTGGTGCGAGGCGGGCAAGTGCGGCGTCGCCTTCGACGCTGCGGTCGATGGCAACGATGTGCTCAAACAGCTCGCCGCCGAACAGCAGTCGGGGGACTATCGTGCGCCGCGCCTGCCGGTGCACACAAGCGCGCAACTGATCATGGACGGCGAGACCAGCCAGATCGAACTCGCCGACCTGTCGCAGAGCGGGGCGGGTTTCGTCCATGGCGGCCAGTTCGAGGTCGGCAAGGCGCTCGAACTCGTGCTGCCGGGCGACATCCGCCGCAAGGCGATCGTCCGCTGGTCGCGCGCCGGGCGCGGCGGGCTCTGGCTCACCGAGCCGTTGGGGCGGGCCGACCTGGAGAGTATCCGCCACTTTCGGGGGTGAGGGATGGTTCCGGCCCGAATTTTGCGTTCCCCGGCGAAAGCCGGGGCCCAGGTTGTCTAGCCATCCGGACCCGGCCTTTCGCCGAGGACCACCACTTTTCGTCACGGAGGTCTTGACCCGGAGCCTGCCTTTTCTTTTGTCCGACGTCGGAAGAAGCAAGTCGGGTCCCGGGCCAGGCCCCGGGATGACGACCGCACAAGCGGCAGCTTCCACCCCAAAGCCGACAGCCACACCACCCGAACCGCACCCAATCCATGCCCGCCCCCGCATTAACCACATCCGGCAGCCTTTGCTTAACATCCAAGGCACAGTGTCGGCGGCGTCGACACAATTTAACTGTCCGAACAAATATAGATGAAGCGCTATTCTTCGTCTGGCCGTCGCTGCTGACGTCCGGTTCGTCGCTCTTGGCGCATTCGTCCAATAAGGCCCTGGCTGGTCCATGTTAGCCTGAGGCTCAATCAAAAATCGGTCGCACAAACTTCGTCGCTTGCGCTTCGGCAAAGGGAGGTTGTGCCTGTCATGCCACAGAAATTTTCCTGGTCTTTCAACGGCGGGTCGCCCGCCGGTGCCGGCGTCAACAATGGCGGCAGCCTGGAGGTCGATGCGATCACCAGCGCGGGGGTGACCCTCGCGAAAGCGATGGGCGCCGACCGCGATCTCGCGCTCCAGATCGACGACGTCGATAAGCTCGCTTTCTTCATCATGACCTCGTCGCTCAACGACGGATCGGTTGATGTGAAGACCGACGGCGCAGCGCGTACCAAGCTCAGCGGCCCGCTGATCCTCTACGGCGAGGCGATCAAATTGTTCGCCGGCGATCTCCAGACGATCAGCCTCAAGAACAGCTCGGCGACCACCGCCGCCGACATCACCATCCTGATGGGCTTCAAGCTCGACTGACAAGTTCGGCTCCCCGCAAGGGGGGCGACCGCCGACTGGCAAAAAAGGGAGTGCTGCCATGCCCGTGTCCGTGACCTATCCCGGCGTCTATATCCAGGAACTGCCGTCGGGCGTGCGCACCGTCAGCGGCGTCGCCACCTCGATCGCCGCCTTTGTCGGTCGCGCGCTGCGCGGACCGGTGGACAAGCCACTAACCTGTTTCAGCTTCGGCGAATTCACCCGCCGCTTCGGCGGACTATGGGCGAACGGCCCGATGTCCTATGCCATCGACGATTTCTACGGCAATGGCGGCGGCCAGGCCGAGATCGTGCGGCTGTTCAAGCCCAAGGCCGCCGACGACGACGGCATCGCGACGCTCGACATCGGCGCGCTCGCGTTGCGCGCCGCGAGCCCAGGCGAATGGGGCAACAAGCTGAAGGGCAGCGCGACGCATCCCGACGTTGCCGATCCCGTCGGCGCAGCGCAGGCGGCCGAGAAATATGACCTTGTGGTCGCCGACCTGTTCGACCTCCGCATCGAGGACGAAACAACCGGCGCGGTCGAGGTTTTCCGCAACCTGACCGTGAAGGAAGCCGGCGGCGCCCGCCGCTTCGACCGCATTCTCGCCGCGGAATCGAGCCTCGTCCAGTGCCAGCTCAACCTCGACGGCACGCCGAAGCTCGGCAATCGCCCGGCGCATGAGGCGCGCGGGACCGGGGCCGACGGCAACGACGGCGATCCTCTGCTCGATGTCGATTATATCGGCAATTCGGACAAGAAGACGGGCATCTATGCGTTGAAGAAATCCGATATCTTCAACCTGCTGTGCATCCCGCCCGACACCCGCGAGGGGACCTTGCCGCGCACCGTCAACGAGAAAGCCGCGCAATTCTGTAAGGAGGAGCGGGCGGTGCTGATCGTCGATCCGCCGGCCGAATGGGAGGTCAAGCCCGAGGAAGCGGCGGCGCTGGTCAAGACCAAACAGCTTGACGGTGCGACCGCGGTGCTTTCGATGTCCTTCGCCGACAATGCCGCGCTCTATTTCCCGCGTATCCGGCGCCGCGACCCGAAACGCGGCGGCCAGATGGACAGCTTCGTCCCGTGCGGCGCGGTGGCGGGAATCATCGCCCGCACGGATACGAACCGTGGCGTATGGAAATCGCCGGCCGGCATGTCGGCGACGCTCGCCGGGGCCGAGGGGCTGACGGTCAAGATGACCGACGAGGAAAATGGCCTGCTCAATCCGATCGGGGTCAACTGTCTGCGCAGTTTCCCGGGCACCGGGCTGACCGTCTGGGGCGCGCGCACGCTGCGCGGCTCGGATCAGCTGTCCGACGATTATAAATATCTCGCGGTGCGCCGCCTCGCGCTCTTCATCGAGGAAAGCCTCTATCGCGGCACGCAATGGGTGGTGTTCGAGGGCAATGACGAACCGCTGTGGGCGCAGATCCGCCTGTCGGTCGGCACCTTCATGCAGCGATTGTTCAAGCAGGGTGCGTTCCAGGGCAGCAGCCCGCGCGATGCCTATTTTGTCCGCTGCGACGCCAGCACGACGACGCAGGACGACCGCAACCAGGGCACCGTCAATATCGTCGTCGGTTTCGCGCCGCTGTTGCCCGCCGAATTCGTCGTCATTTCCATCCAGCAGATCCGCAACGCGGCCTGAGCCATAGGGGAGAGCGATCATGGCACCACCTTTCAGCGTCAACCCCGACCGGCGCGACCCGTACAAGACCTATAAATTCCGCCTGCGCCTGCCCGACGGCGCCTATGTCGCGGGGCTCAGCAAGATGAGCGCGCTCAAGCGCAGCACCGAAGTCGTCAAGTTCCGCGAAGGCGGCGACCCGTCGACCTCGCGCAAGTCGCCCGGCCAGACCGAATATGAGGCGGTCACGCTCGAACGCGGCGTCACCCACGACACGACCTTCGAGCAATGGGCGAACAAGGTGTGGAACTTCGGCTCGGGGCTCGGCGCGGAGGTATCGCTCAAGGATTTCCGCAAGGACCTCGTCCTCGAAATCTATAACGAGGCGGGGCAGCTCGTGCTCGCCTACCGGCTGTTCCGCTGCTGGCCGTCGGAATTCACCGCCTTCCCCGATCTCGACGCCTCGGCGAGCGCGGTCGCGATCCAGACGCTCAAGCTGGAAAATGAGGGCTGGGAACGCGACTATGACGTCGCCGAGCCCGCCGAGCCGAGCTTCACCGAGCCGACCCTCTAGGTCCGCCGATGCGCCGGTTCACCGCCCTGGAGCTGATCGAGATCGGCGAAAGCGGCGCGTCGCTGGGCCCCGCCGGCCGCGGGCTGTTGCTGCTCACCGCCGGAGGCTGGCCGCGCGATGCCGCCGAAGCGCTCCCCGTCGGCGCGCGCGACTGGGCGCTGTTCGCGCTGCGTGAGGCACAATTCGGGGCGCGCATGGAAGTGGCACAGGCCTGCACCGACTGCGGCGAGGCGATGGAATATGCCCTGACCGCCGCCGATCTCAGGCGCGATGCGCCGGCGGGCGAGGGAGATCTGACCGCGATTGTCGATGGCGTGAGGGTTCGCGCGATCAACGCGGGCGATCTGGCGGCGTGCGAGCGAGCCCCCGATACTGCAACAGCCCGCAAAATGCTGCGCGCTCTTGTTGCACCCGACGGTGCAGCAATCGGCGACGACCGGCTCGATACGATCCTCGCCAATCTCGACACTGATGCCGAACTCGATATTGCAGCCGCCTGTCCCGCGTGCGGCGAAGAACAGCCCCTGGCTTTCGACGTCGCCGCCTTCTTCTGGGACGAACTCGCACTGCGCGTGCCGCGCCTGCTCGACGACGTCGCCGACCTCGCGCATGCCTTTCACTGGACCGAGGCCGACATCCTCGGGCTGCCCGCGGCGCGGCGCAACTTCTATCTATCGCGGGTGCGCGCATGACCGGCCTGCTCGACCGGATGGCCGCGCGGGCGGTCGGTTCCATGCCGGTGGCCACACCACGCATCCCCTCGCGCTACGAGCCGCTGCCCGAGGAAAGCGGACTGCAGCAAGCGGCGGCGGCCTCGGCCGAACTGGGTGACACCGCGCCGCCGCCCGCCCCGTCCCCGATCGCTCCAGCCATCCCGCCTCCGCCGCCCGCGATCTCCAGCGCGCCGCTCGTTACCCCGGTTGCTCCCGCCGCGCCGCGCTCCATCGCGCTGCCCCCGGCCATGGCGCCCGCCACCCCACAGCCCGCTCCGGCGGTGCAGCGTCGCGCCGCCGGAGCCTTTGCCAGCCACGGCCCTGCGCCAGCCGCCCCGTCGCCGAGCAGCGGCACCACCCCCGCTTCTACAGCGGAATCGAGCGGTGCTTCGCCGACCGCTCAGCTACCATCTCTATCGCCCGACCGGCACGACGGCACCGCGACGGCGCGGGCGGTCGAGGTGCACGCGGCGGCTACCGTCTTCACTCCCGCCACGCCCACCGGAGTGCCCGCGCTTGGCCGGGCGCAGGAAGCTTCTTCACCGCTGCCGTCGGCGGCGCCTGTCGTGACCGCTCCGACCGCCCAAACCACTACAGAGACCGCCACGCCGTCTCCCGCGCAGCCGCCAGTGTCGCAGACCGAACCGCCGCCATCCTCGCGCCCCGAACGGGTCGTCACCCTCGACGCGCTCCGTCCCGCCGAGCCGCCGGTCGTCATCGCGGCGCCGCGCCAGTCGGCGCAGCCTGCCGTCCTCCCCCCGCCGCCCGCGGCGCCGCCGCCGGTGATCGAAATCCACATCGGCAGCATCGAGGTCCGCGCCGCGCCGCTGCCCGCCGCGTCCGCGCCTTCGCCCGTGCCGACATCGACCTCGCTCGACGCCTATCTTGCCGGGGGGAGGGGACAATGAGCAATTTCCGCGCCCTCGCGGTCGTCACCGCGACGCTCGAACATATATTGCAGGATGCGGCGAACCAGGCGGTCGGGCAGGCCGACGTCCGCGTCGGCACTCCCACCGCGAAGCTCGCCGAGAACGGCAGCCCGCTGATCAACCTGTTCCTCTTCCGCGTCCTGCCCAACAGCCAGCATCGCAACGATCATTTCCCGACCCGCGAGGGCGGCGCCAATCAGCGCGCCCGCGCCCGCCTGCCGCTCGATCTCCATTATGTGCTGAGCTTCTATGGCGATGCCGCCAAGTTCGAGCCCGAGCGCCTCTATGGCGCCGCCGCGCTCGCGCTCGAGCATGCGCCGGGGCTGTCGGTCGCGGCGATCGAGGCGGCGAGCGCCGACGCCGCGAACCAGCCGGCGCTGACCAACGCCGATCTCGCGGCAGAGGGCAGGGCGATCGCGGTCGAACCCGAACAGCCGACGCTCGAGGATTGGTCGAAACTATGGTCGGTTTTTTTCCAGGTGCCCTATGCGCTGTCGGCGACCTATGTGGTGCGCAACGTCCAGATCGAGACGCAGGACGACCCCGGCCCACCGCTGCCCGTCGCCACCCCCGAAATCTTCGCCGCGCCGATGGGGCCGCTGCAAATCCGCAGCATCGGGCCGTCGGAAGGCCAGACCGGACCCGCGCCATGGGGCGGCACGCTGCATCTGACCGGCATCGGCATCGCGCGTTTCGGCAACAGCCTGCGCATCGACGGCGACCCGCTGCCGATCGACGAGGATGCGATCGTCGGCGACACGCTGGCGCTGACGTTGGACGCCGCGCTGTTCGGCGGCACGGCGCCGCGGGCGGGCGCGCATCAACTGGAGGTCGTAGCGGCGCCGGTCGATCCGGCGATGCCCGAACGACTCCGCCGCGGATCGAATGTCGTCGCCTTCGCGATCCTGCCTGTCATGGCCCAAGTCACCGCCGCGACCGGGCCGGGTAGCGGCGCCGGGCTGCGCTCGGGAACGGTCACTGTCGATGTCGACCCGCCGCTCCAGGCCGGGCAATCGGCGACGCTGCTGCTCAACGCCTTCGGCCCCGGCCAGCTCGGCAACGCCGCGATCGAGGCCAATGCGCCCGCCGCCTTCCCCGCCAGCCAATTGACCTTCGCCTTCGCCGATCTTGTAGCGGGCGATTATCTGGCGCGCGTCGATATCGACGGCTTCGCCTCGCAGCCCGAAGTCGGCAGCGATCCGGCGCAGGCCGATTTCGGGCGCATCACCGGCCCACTGGTCGATCTGTCGTGACCGGCGCCGCTGACATGCAGGCGCTGGCCGCTGCCTTCAAAACCGTCGCCGGCTGGCTCGACGGCGGCGTGACGGCGTCGCTGCCGCCGAGCGGCGCGGACGATGTCGCATCGCTGTTCGGTCTCGACCGGTTCGAGCGCAACATGCTGCTGCTCGGCGCCTATGCGGCGCTCGATCCCGACGCCGGGGCACGGATCGCGGTGCTCCACGGCGACCCAGCGCGCACCGCGCCCTCGCTCGGGCTGGCGCTGGTCAAGCTGCCCGGCGGGCACTGGTCGGCGCTCGCCCCCGGCGCGCCGCTGCGCCGCCACGGCCTCATCCACATCGACGGCCGCGAAGGCCTCGGCTCGGCGCCCTTCGCGCTCGCTGAGGCGGTGCTGCTCGCGCTCGTCGGGGCGCCGTCGCTGTCGGAGGAACTGGCGCTGCTTGGGCGCCATGTCGCGCCGCCGACCGACCTGTCGCCCTCGCGCCAGCGATTGAGCGATGCGGTTGCGCTGCGTGTCGTCGGCGAACCCGACACGACGCTGCAACTGTGCGGTGCCGACCCGCTCGGCAAGGAGCAGGCGGCGGCGGCGGCGCTCGCGACGATCGGGCGGCCGCTGTTCGCGATCAGCGCCGCGATCCTGCCGGCGGCCCCCGCCGATATCGCCCGGCTGGCGCAACTATGGCGCCGCGACCTGATGCTGACCGGCGGCGCGCTGTTCGTCGATGCCGAGCGGGCGAGCGATCCCGCACCGCTGGCGCTGTTTGCGACCCTGCTCGGCCAGCCGCTGATCGTCGGGGCGTCCGACGCCGTGACGCTTGGGCAGGCGCCGACGGTGCGGCTCGACATGCCGCGGCTGACTGCGAAGGAACAATTGCCGCTGTGGCGCGACCGGCTCGGCCCCTATGCCAGGCAGCTCAACGGCACAATCGAACGGCTCGCGGGCCATTTTCCGGTGTCGCCCGAACTCGCCGACAGCGTCGCCGCCGAACTTGCGCTGCTCGCCCCCGACCCGGCGGCGAAAGCGAAGAAGGGCGCGCCCAAGGTCGACGATATCGCCTGGGACGCCGCGCGCCGTTTCGCGCGTCCGCGCATGGAGGATCTCGCACGGCGCATCGACAGCGAGGCGCAATGGAACGACCTCGTCCTGCCCCCGGCGCAAAAGGATGTGCTGCGCGCGATCATGGCGCAGGTCCGCAACCGCCCGACAGTCTATGAAAACTGGGGTTTCGCCAAACGCAGCGCCGGGCGCGGGCTGGGGATCAGCGTGCTTTTTTCCGGTCCTTCGGGCGCGGGCAAGACGCTGGCGGGCGAAATCCTCGGCGCCGAACTCGGCCTCGACGTCTATCGCATCGACCTGTCGTCGATGATGTCGAAATGGATCGGAGAGACCGAGAAGAATCTGCGCCGGTTGTTCGACGCGGCCGAGGAGGGCGCGGCGATCCTCCAGTTCGACGAGGCCGATGCGCTGTTCGGCAAGCGCGGCGAGATCAACGAAAGCCGCGACCGCCACGCCAATATCGAGGTCAGCTATCTGCTCCAGCGGATCGAGGAATATCGCGGCCTGTCGATCCTGACGACCAACTTCCGCTCGAACATCGACCCCGCCTTTTTGCGCCGCATCCGCTTCATCATCGATTTCGATTTCCCGGTGCAGGGCGAGCGCGCCGAAATCTGGCGGCGCATCTTCCCCGAATTGACCCCGAAGGGCGCGCTCGATTTCGAGCGCCTGTCGCAGCTCAACCTGTCGGGCGGCTCGATCCGCAACGTCGCGATGGGCGCCGCCTTCGCCGCTGCCGACCGCCGGCAAAAGGTCGGCATGGCGCATATCCTGGCCGCCGCGCGGCTCGAATATGAAAAGAGCGGGCGGTCGCTGACCAGCGCCGAACTGAAGGGGTGGCTGCTATGACCGCCCCGTCGCGCATCCGGCTGAGCATCGACAAGCTGACCCTCGTCGGCGTCGCATCGGGCGATGCGGCGGCGGTCCAGCGCGCGCTCGTGGCGGCGGTCGAGGCGCGGCTTGGCGGCGCTGACGTTGCGGCCCTGACCGGCGACCGGGCGAATCTGTCGCTGACGATTGCCGCTACGCATGGTCCCGCGGCACTCGGCCATGCGGCGGGACGCGCGATCGGCGGTCGGCTGGTGGGGGGAGGGCGATGAGCAGCGCCCACGCTACCGCCGCCAGGACCAGCGCCGCGCCCAAGGCAGCGCCGCCGGCGATGCAGGCCGTGATGCCGCCGACACGCACACTCGTGCCGCCGTTCGCTTCGCTCGTCCCCATTCCCGCCGTCCAGCGCCAATGCGACGCATGCGAGGTCGAGGACAAGGAACCGGGCCTGCAGCCGCGGCTCAAGGTCGGTCCGGTCGGCGACCGCTATGAACAGGAAGCCGACAATATCGCGGCACAGGTGATGGCAATGTCCGCTCCCGATGCGGCGGCGAGCGTCGCGGGTTCGGCGGTGCAGCGCGCATGTGACGTCTGTTCGCCGTCGCCCGAGGAGCCGCGCGCGCGCCGCGACGGCGGCGACGAAAGCATCGCGGCCTCCGACGCCCAACTCACCGGCGGCGGCAGCGCGCTCCCCGACGCGACGCGCACCTTCTTCGAAAGCCGCATGGGACGCGACCTTGGCGATGTCCGCGTCCACATCGGCAGCGATGCCGAGGCGAAAAACGCCAGCATCTCGGCGCGCGCCTTCACCTACAAGAACCATGTCTGGCTCGGCGCAGGCGAAAGCGCGGCGCCCAGCTTCACCATGGCGCACGAACTGGCGCATGTGATGCAGCAGACCGCGCCGGGAAAGATCGCGCCGCGCGTGCAACGCGATGGCATGGGTGACGTTCGCCTCGCCGAGGAACGGCAGGAGCAGGAACGGTTACGGCAGCTCGAATATCGCTTGGGCATCTTGCCGATGCTCCTGCGATGGCAGGCCGCCGGGCTGCTCGATGCACCCGCCCGGCCCGCTGATGTGGCGAAGATTCCGGGTATGGAATTCACCCCCGAACGCGCGAAGCAGATGGGGACGCAGATGGCAGGGCTTCCGGCGCTGGCCTTTGTCGCGGCCGAAGTTGCCAAGACTGCCGCAAGGTCGGGCCCGGCGCTGACCCTGCTCCAGGGCGGCGCGGGCGTTGCAGCGGAGCTTGGGGCTGCCGGCGCTGCCGGCACCGCAGGGACGGCGGGCACCGCCGGTGCTGCTGGCCTCGCGGAGGGAGGGGCGGTGACCGGCACCTCCGCGGTGGGCGGCGGGGCGGCGAGCATTGCCCTGCCGTTGGCAGCCGCTGCGATCGTGCTCCTGTGGTCGACGCCGACCGCTCCGGCATGGATGGACACGATCAGCCCGGTGACGGGCCGACCCTATTCGAGTCCCGAGGAATATAGATGGACCGGCCGGCTCGACGACAAGCAGCGCCGCTATCTCGAGGAACTGTGGCGCCGCCGGACCGCGAGGCCGGATGCCGCGCTCGATTCGGCCCCCAAGCCCGATGCCGAGGTGCTTCCGGTGCCCAAGCCGAAGACCAAGAAGGACAAGGAAAAACCGAAGTGCATTTCGATGGATGTGCCAAGGCGCGGCGGCCACAAGCGGCACGACGCCTATGCCGACAAGGTGTCGGGATCGAAGGCCGATTTCTTTGCCCAGACCCCGGGCATTCCGCCAATCTCCATCAATTATGACGGGAAGACGCCCGACAAGCCCTCGGTCTGGGAAGTGAAGGTCGGTCACGGCTGGTTCCACAACCCCGATTATGCCAGCCTCAAGGATATGACGCTCGCAAAATGGGATGCCCAGCGTGCGCGCGGCCTGACCGTCGCCACGGTCTGCGGCTTTGTCCATCTATGGTCGATCCCCGATCGGTGGATCGCCAGCTGGCTGCAACAAAGGTGGCTGGGAACGCCGCCCGTGCTGAACGTTCCCGAAAAATGACGCCCGACGCCGCCTCGACCCTCGCCGCCATGGCGCAGGACTGGCGTATCGTCATCGATGCGCGATCCGAAACCATGGGGTCGGCCGCTGGTCTGTTCGGCGCGGCCGCCGCAATCTTCGGCGACTGGAGCACGGGTCCGGGCTTCGCCTCCCCCGGCGGCACGCTCCCCGACTTCGACGAACTCGTCGCACGCGGGCGGCGCGATTGGGCCGATGCCGATCCGGCGCCGATCATGGTCTCGGACGATGCGGCGGCACCGTCGATGCTGGCGGTGGTCGAGCCCGCGGACCTCTTCGCGCGCACCGTCGACCGCGTCTGGATCAGGCCGGCGCCGGGGGATGGTAATCGGTCGAGCGAGGATTTGCGCCGGTTGTTCACCGCGCTTGCCGCTATCGACGGCCTGATCAATGTGCATGTCCGGCATGAACTTCTGGCAGCGATATTCTATGCACGCGCCGCGACCGAAAAGGCCTCCGCGGCAACGCCTGCAGACTTGCGCGCCTATCTGCCCCCGGCGCTGATCCCCGACTGGGGCCTGGGCGATCCGGGTCTTGTCCTGCCTGACGGCGGCGAGGACGGCGCCCTTCTCGAAGCGATCTGGAACGCCAATCTGTTCGGAGCCGCCCAGGTCGACCTCGTCGGCCGCGATGTCCTGTGGGCGGCGGATTGGTATCTCGCCGAACAACTGCCCTCGGGCGCGGTGCTTGCGCTGGCAACCGCTGCGCCGCCGCAGTCGATGGATGCGCGGATCGCGGCGCATATTCTCGGCATCATCGACCGGATCGGGCTGCCTGCACGCCAGCGCGCCGTCGCCTCTTCGGGGAAGGACCGGCCATGACCAACTTCCCCGGCTCCCCGAAGACCATCAAGGGGGCGATCGTCGGCCTCGACATTTTCAACCCGCTCGCCTCGGTGGCGATCTTCCAATATAATCCCGAGCAAATTTCGCGCAGCCTTGCCCCGCAATATTCGGAGGCCGGAGGCGGGCGGGCGGAGGCGCTGCGGCTCGCCGGGCCGCCGACCGAAACGATCAGCTCCAATCTGACGCTCGACCTGATCGACCAGATGGAGCGCGGCGACGCCGGGCCGCTCGGCGCCGGCATCACCGGCTATCTCGCGGCGCTCGAAATGCTAGTCTATCCGAAATCGCTGCTCGTCGCGGCGAACCAGATCTTGCTGCAGGTCGGCACGATGGAGGTGATCCCGCCGGTCGCCCCGCTCACCCTGTTCATATACGGCTGGAAACGCGTCGTTCCGGTGAAGATCGAGAGCCTGTCGATCACCGAGACGATGCACGATCCCGACCTCAACCCGATCCGCGCCGACGTCGCCGTGGCGATGAAGGTGCTCACCTACAATGATCTGGCGATCACCCACCCTGGCTTCTGGGCGTTCATGGCGCATCAGGTGGTCAAGGAGGTGCTCGCGACCGTCGCCAGCTTCGACAATGTCGGCGCCATGCTCGGCGGCGATGTGAAGCTCTTTTGAAAGGCGCTGCGCGATGTTCACCCTGACCAGCCGCTATGCCCATCAGCCGGTGCTTGCCGCCGACCGCGGCGACGGGGTGACGGTGCGCTACGTCCTGCCGCGCATCCTGCCCGACCCCGCCGACACACCCATCGCGACGCGCCACCGCGCGATCGACGGCGACCGCATCGACCTCATCGCCTGGCGCAACCTCGCGAGCCCGACCGCCTGGTGGATGATCGCCGATGCCAATCGCGTGACGCATCCCGCGGCGCTGCCCGGCGCGCCCGGCGACATCACGCTGATCCCCGTTCCCGGCACCGGCAGGGTGAGCGGATGAGCCTGCTCGGCAACATATTGGGCATCCGCCTCAACCTGCTGATCGGGCCCAGCCCGGTGGCATTGCCGGCACCCGCCGATGTGATGAGCGCGATCGCCGATCTGGAGGTCAAGCTGACCGACAGCACCCATTCGGGATTCAAGCTGTCGATCAACACCGGGCGCACCGGACCCACCGATTTCCTCGAATCGCCGCTGATCATGCACCCGCAATTGCAGCGCGGCTGCCGCGCGATCGTCACGATGATCTTCGACGTCATCCCCTATGTGATCTTCGACGGCATCGTCACGATGCGCGAATATACGCCGGGCAACAGCAGCCGGTCGGGGGTGCTCACCCTCTATGGCCGCGACCTGACCATGGAACTCGACAAGGAGGTCAAGCAGACCGCGCATCCGGCGATGGACGAAACGATGATCGCGACGCTGATCGCAGTTTCTTATGCCCAATATGGCATGATCCCGATGGCGCTGCCGCCCAAGTTCCTCGACCCGCCGATCCCCATCGACCGGGTGCCGCAACAGAACGGCAGCGACTGGGAATATCTGCAACAGATGGCGCGGCGCCACGGCTATGAAACCTATATCGACCCCGGCCCGGTGCCGGGGGTCAACACCCTCTATTGGGGTCCGCCCGTCAAGCCGGGGGTGCCGCAACGCACCCTGACCGTCGACATGGGGCCGGCATCCGACGCCTATGACGTCACGACGTCCGAGGACGATACGGTGCTGACCTCGGTCGAAACCAAGGTGATCGACCGGCTGACCGGCGCCGAGATGCCGGTGATCGCGCTGGTCGGCAGCGGGACGCCGCTCGGCGCGGTGCCCGAAACCGTCGCGCGCTTCGGCTCGACGCGCAAGGAACCGATCCAGACCAGCGGGCTCAACGCGGGGCAGGCGATGGGCCGCGCGCAGGCCAAGGTCGACGAGGGCGCGAAGAAGGCCTTCACCGTGTCGGGCACGATCGATTCCACCCGCTACAATGCCGCGCTGAAGGCGCGCGACATGGTGTTTCTGCGCGGCGCCGGGCTCAGCTATGGCGGGCTGTACAAGGTGTCGGAGGTGCGCCATCTGATCCGTCCCGGCAGCTATCGGCAGCAATTCAAACTGGCGCGCGGCGAACGCGGACCGCTGGCGCCGCTGGTGCTGCCATGACCAAGCTCCCCGACGGCGGCCCCGCCTATTACGGCAAATATCGCGGCAAGGTCGAAAGCCCGATCGACCCGCAGGGGCTGGCGCGCGTCCAGGTCAGCTGCCCCTCGGTGCTGGGTGACAATAGCCTCGCCTGGGCGATGCCATGCCTGCCGGGGGCGGGGCCGAGCGTCGGTCTGCATGTCATTCCGCCGGTCGGCGCGAAGGTCTGGGTCGAGTTCGAAGGCGGCAATCCCGACTATCCGATCTGGGCGGGCGGTTTCTGGGACTTGGGCGACGCGCCCGCCCCGCCGGGACCGACGGCCTTTCTCACTAAAGCTTGGAAGGGCGACAATTTCAGCCTCGAGATCATGGACATTCCCGGCGCGCCGACGCTGGCGCTCGAACTCACCACCGCCATCGGCCCGGCGAAGATCGAGGCCGATGCCACCGGCCTTACCATCACCCATGGCGCCAGCACGGTGAAGCTCGCCATCGACGGCGTTTCGATCAACGGCGCCAATCTGAAGATACTGCCATGACGATCCCGCTCGTCACCATGGCCTCGGTCGCGCAATGCCCGCACGGCATCCCGGGCACGCTTATCGCCTCGGCGACCAAGGTGCTCGTCGTCGGCGCGCCGGTGCTGGTGATGGGCGACAAGGGCATGGTCGCGGGCTGTCCGTTCCAACTGCCGCCGGTACCGACCCCTTCGCCCTGCGTCACGCTGATGCTCACCGGCGCGTCGGGCAAGGTGCTGGTCGAGGGCAAGCCCGCGCTCAAGATGAACCCCGGCGACCTCGGCGTCGCCGCGACCCAGGCGCCGCAGGGGCCGGTGGTGTGGGCGAGCGTCCAGACCAAGGTGCTCGCGGCATGACGCATTTCGGCTTTCCCTATCGCATCGACGCCAATGGGATGACCGCCGATGCGCCGCACGAGGCGCATATCCGCGAGATGATCGAACAATTGCTGTTCACGCGGCGGGGCGAACGCGTCAATCGCCCCGATTTCGGCGCCGGGGTGAACGAGCTGGTCTTTTCCGAAAACGCCCCCGAACTCGCGGCGGCGGCGCAGCATATGGTGATGGCGGCGCTGCAACAATGGCTGTCGGGGGTCATCGAAGTGCGCGGGGTCGAAACCGCCGCCGAGGACAGCCGCCTCGCGATCACCGTGCGCTATCGCCCCCTCGAAGAGGCGCGCGAGCAGGTCGTCACCGTGGAGCAGGTGTTTTGACCGGGGCGCTCCAATATTGCGGCACCGAACGCCGCCGCCAGCGCGTTGCCGAGGCTGCGATCGACACCGGCGGCGGGGTGCTGCTGAATGGCATCGATTTTCTCGAGGTCGTCGATCGCGACGCGCCGAGCGATGCATTGCGCCAGCGGCTGCTCACCCTTGTCTTTCTGCGCGACGATGGCGTGATCGACGCCGGGGCGCCGATCCTCGGCCCCGACAATTTCCGCATCGACGGCGGCACCCGCATTACCGGCATTCAGGTGACCGATGTCGCGCTCGGGCCGGTGCCTTTCAGCCTGACGCTCACCCTCGACGCGGCGGGCGATTATTCGCCCTATCGGCTCGCGGTGCGGCTCGGCGCGGTCAACGACGCGGTTCCGCCCTTCCTCGACCCGATGCTCGCAGCGCTCGATTTCAGCTTCAAGGCCGAATGTCCGTCGCCCTTCGACTGCGCTGGGCCCGAGGCGCCCGGCACCCCGCGCGATTTCGGGCCGCCGATCGATTATCTCGCCAAGGATTACGACAGCTTCCGGCAACTGATGCTCGACCGCATGGCGGTCAGCCTGCCGGGCTGGACCGAACGCAGCCCCGTCGACCTCGGCGTCACGCTCGTCGAGGCGCTCGCTTACGCTGCCGACCAGACGAGCTGGTTCCAGGACGCGGTGGGGACCGAGGCCTTCTTCGGCCGCGCGCGGCTGCGCCAGTCGGTGCTGCGCCACGCGCGGCTGCTCGGCTATGCCGCGTCCGAAGGCTGCAACGCGCGCGTGCCGGTCGAGATCAAGGCGAAGCTCGACGTCGAGCGGCCGGCGCCCTTGCCGCCGATCCTGCCGCGCGGCACGCGGATGCTGACGCGCCCGCCGCAATTGCCCGC
The DNA here is from genome assembly GCA_016793775.1 of Sphingopyxis sp. Classification (GTDB taxonomy): domain Bacteria; phylum Pseudomonadota; class Alphaproteobacteria; order Sphingomonadales; family Sphingomonadaceae; genus Sphingopyxis. The sequence goes on from JAEULK010000093.1 coordinate 32,288, forward strand.
GACGTTCGCCGCGGTCCAGCCGCGCGATCCCGAAATCTTCGAGGATATGGTCGGCGGCGGCGCGCTCGTCTTCGAAACGCTGCACGATCTGCGCTCGCTGCGCATCGCACGCAACGACATGCGGCTCCATAATTGGGGCGACGCCGCTTGCTGCCTGCCCACCGGATCGACGACCGCCTTCCTCGTCGGAACCCGCGCCGGCCTCGGCCTCGGGCGCGGCGACCTGGTGCTGCTCAAGGAGCGCATCCCCTTCGGCGGCGGCGAGGCCGATCCGCCCGATCCAGCGCATCGCCAGATCGTCCGCCTCGCCATCGACCCGGTCGATGTCGTCGACGCGGTGATGGGGGTCGATCTGGTCCGCATCGACTGGTTCGCCGACGATGCGCTGACTTTCCCGCTCAACCTCGCCGCCGACGGCGCGGTCGCGTCGGGCAATATCCTGCTCGCCGACGAGGGGCGCACGATCGATTACGGCCTGTCGCCGGCGCAGGCGCGCGAGGATGGTATCGCGGTCGGAGAACCCGACCGCACCGGCCTCGCCCCCGACGACGGCCCCGGCGCGCTGCCGCGCTTGCGCCTGCGTGGCGATGCGATCGTCCGCAGCATCGCCTATGACCGCGACGTCGCGCCGACGCAGCCGGCGCGCGCGGCGTTCTCCCCCGTTGGCCAGCCGCTCGCCGAGGTGCAACTGGCGGGCGACGGCGAGACTTGGCGCGCGGTGCCCGATCTGCTTGCCTCCGATCCCTTCGCCCCCGAATTCGTCATCGAGGCCACAGACGTCGCGCATTATGCGCGCTTCGGCGACGGGTCGGCGGGACGCCGCCCGACCGACGGCGGCGCGATGACTGCGCGCATTCGCCACGGCGGCGGGCGGCGCGGCAACATCGGCATCAACGCCATCGCGCATGTCGTCACCGACGACGGCGGCGCCATCCTCAATATCCGCAATCCCCTGGCGGGCGTCGGCGGCCGCGACCGCGAACCCGTGGCGGCGATCCGCGTGGCTGCGCCGCAGGCTTTTCGCAAACAGCGCCGCGCCGTCACCCCCGCCGACTATGTCGCCGCCGCCGAGACACACCCGCAAGTCCAGCGCGCCTATGGCGAGCGGCGCTGGACCGGCAGTTGGAACACTGTATTCCTGGCGATCGACCGTCGCGGCGGCGCTTCGGTCGACGATGCGTTCGAGGATGCGCTGCGCGACCATCTCGCAAGCTATCGGCTCGCGGGACATGATCTGGAGATCGTCCCGCCACGCTTCGTCCCGCTCGATATCCGGCTCTTCGTCTGCGTCTGCTCGGACCATTATGCCGGCGACGTCGAGCGCGACCTGCTCGACATCTTCTCGGCGAACCGGATGCGCGATGGGCGGCGGGGCTTTTTCCATCCCGATAATTTCAGCTTCGGCGACAATATCCTGCTCTCGCCGATCGTCGCGCGCGCGATGCAGGTGGCGGGGGTGCAATGGATCGGAACCCGCGACGGGGCAGGCGCGGTGAAGGGCCGGTTCGGCCGACTCGACCAGCCCGACCTCGACTATGCCGACGACGCCGAAATCCCGATCGCGCCGAACGAGGTCGCGCGGCTCGACAATGATCCGACCTTTCCCGATTTCGGCCGCATCGTCTTTCTGATGGCGGGAGGACGCTGATGGCGCACAAGCCCCCCGCCAATATCTGCGGCGCGCAGGATCTGGACGAAAAGCGCCCCGACAACCGTCCGGGCCTGCCGGCGATCGCCTATCGCATCGGCACCTATCCCGAATATATGGCTCGCATGGCGTGGCAGCTACCGCGCCAGACCGTCGTCGATCCCGAAACCAAGGCCGAGCTTCAGCCGCTCGCCCCACTGCGCGCGCGCGAGGTGTCCGACCCGACGATCGCCTTGTTCGACGGCTTTGCGGCGACGCTCGACGTGCTCAGCTTCTACAGCGAGCGCGTCGCTAACGAGGGTTATGTCGGCACTGCGACGCAGCGCCGCTCGCTCGTCGAAATGGCGCGGATGATCGGCTACGAACCCGCCCCCGGGGTCGCCGCCTCGGTCGCCTTGTCCTTCACCGTCGAGGCATCGGACGACCCGTTTCGCGCTGTCGATATCCCGATCGGGGTACAGGCTATGTCGGTGCCGACGCGCAAGGGCGAATTGCCGCAGGTCTTCGAAACCGTCGCCCCGATCACCGCGCGCGCCGAATGGAATGCGATGCCCGCGCGCACCCTCTATCACCAGCCGCTCGCCATGTTCCGCGACCCCGCGGACGACGGACACGCCGACAATGGCACGATCTTCCTGTTCGATCTCGACAATAGTTTCGGTGAAGAGGCGCTCGCTGACCCCGACCTGCGCACCTTCACCGCGATCGGCGCGCTCGACCTCTACCATCCGCTCGACGGCGACACCGACCTCGACGACGCGCTCGCCGGGCGGATTTCGGCGCACGCGCTGAACCCCGAGGTCGAGCCGCTGCTGCGGGCGCTGCCGGTCGACGAAATCTATCTGCGCGGCACCGGGCTCGGGCTGAAGGCGGGGCACCGCATCGTCGTGATCGGCGTCAATCTCGCCGCCGACGCCACGCGCAAGGTCGCCTCGTCGACCCTGCGTGTCGTCAGCGCGGCCGACGACCGCGAATTCGGCGTCACCCGGCTCGTCGCGACGCGCGGCGGCGGCACCCCCGACGCGGTCAAGCGCGCGCCCGCTCGCCGCTCGCCGCGCTTCAAGCGCCTCGCCATGCCGACCGCACGGCTCGCCTTCACCAGCTCGACGGTGAACAATATCGTCCGCGAGGCCGTATGGACCGGCCCGGCGCTCACTGCCTTGGTCAAGAGCCAGTCCTGGTCGCGCGTCAAGCTGATGCACCTGATCCGCCGCCAGAAACAGGTCGCGGCGCCGCAGACGTCGGAGGCGCAGCCGGGCCTCTATATCCTGCGCGACGATTGCAGCTTCTTCGGAGCGGCGGCGCCCAAGCACAGCCCGCTCTTGGCGGAGCAGGGTCATGGCAACGATTGGGACAGCGGCAATGTCACGATCTGGACGAACAGCCAAGCGGTGCCGCTGACCGGCGCGCATGCCTTCCTCGAACGCGAGGTGAAAGAGATCGTGCCCGACGGCTGGGCGGCGGTCGAAACCCCCGAGGGCGAGACGATGGTGTTCCGCGTCGCGGCGGCGGCGACCCAATCGCGCGCCGATTTCGCGCTCAGCGCCAAGACGACAGGGCTGATCTTCCGCAAGCCCGACGGCAGCGCGCTCGTCATCCCCTTGCCGAGCGTTGCGTCGCCGCTCAACGATTTCAAGTTCCGCACCGCGCATCTCTTCGCCGCCAGCGCGCCGCTCGAACTCGCGGGCACCCCGATCCGCGAGGATGTCGAAGCGGGCGCCGACTCGATCGATCTCGACGCGCTGTATCTGGACCTTGTCGATGGCCAGACGATCTCGATCGCCGGCGACCGCAGCGATGCCGACGGCCTCGCGTCGAGAGAGACTTTGACCGTCAGCGACGTCGTCCATATCGGCGGCTTCACCCGCCTGCTGCTCAAGAGCGGCCCCGAATATGCCTATCGCCGCCCGAGCGTTACGGTGAACGCCAATATGGCCGCCGCGACCCACGGCGAAACCTATGAGGAGCAGCTCGGCTCAGGCGACGCGGCGCAGATTTTCCAGCACTTCAAGCTGACCAAGGCGCCGCTCACCTATGTCAGCGCCGAAAACGCCACCGGGCGCGCCTCGTCGCTGACGATCCGCGTCGACGGGCTGCTGTGGCACGAGGTATCGACGCTCTACGACGCCGGCCCCGACGACCGCGTCTATGCGGTGCGCGGCGAGGACGACGGCAGCAGCTGGGTGCAGTTCGGCGACGGTTTGCGCGGCAGCCGCCTGCCGACCGGCCAGCTCAACATCGTCGCCAGCTACCGCGCCGGCATCGGCCTAGCGGGCGAAGTCGCCGACGAGGCGATCATCCAATTGAAGACCCGCCCGCTCGGTATCCGCTCGGTGATCAACCCCAGCCGCGCGGGCGGCAGCGCCGCGCCCGAAAGCCTCGGCGACATCCGCCTCGCCGCGCCGCGCGACGTCAAGACGCTCGGGCGCATCGTCTCGCTGATCGACTATCGCGATTTCGCCGCCAACTTCGCCGGCGTCGGCAAGGCGCAGGCGGCGCAGCTCTGGTCGGGCGCCAAACAGATCGTCCTGGTCAGCATCACCGGCACCAGCGACGTCATCCTCGAAGGCAATGCGCCGCTGATCGCCAATCTCCAGGCCGCCGCCGACGATGCGCGCGACCGCGCGCACCGGCTCGTCGTGCTGCCCGCCGCGCGGCGTTTCTTCCAGCTCGCGGCGCGCCTGTTCCACCATGCCGATTATCGCGCCGAGGATGTCGAACTCGCGGCCAAGGCGGCGCTGCTCGACGCCTTCGGTTTCGCGCGCCGCAACATCGGCCAGGTGGTCAGCGCCGCCGAGGCGATCGCCGCGCTGCAGGCGGTGCCTGGGGTCGTCGGGGTCGACCTCGACCAGCTCGCGCTGATCGCCGACGGCGGCAGCCCGCTGCCCGCCGCCAGCCTCGCCACCGTGCTTCCGGCGCAGGGCGCACGGCTGCTCCCACCCGCCGACGATGACGAATTCGCCGCCGCCGAACTGCTCACCCTGCTCGAAGCGGGCATCGCGCTGACCGTGGAGGCCGCCCGTGCATAATCGCCCGCCCGTTCCGCTGATCGAGTTGTTGCCGCAGCATCTGCGCAACCGCGACGCCGCCGGGGGCCGCGCGCTCGAAGCGCTGATGGGACTGCTCGCGGGCGAGCTGCAAGTCGTCGAGCGCGACCTCGACCAGCTCTACGACAATTGGTTCATCGAAAGCTGCGAGTCCTGGGTCATCCCCTATATCGGCGCGCTGATCGGCGCCCGCCCGATGCGCAGCTTCGGCGCCGGCGAAGTGGGGCTGCGCAGCTATATCGCCAACACTTTGGGCTATCGTCAGGCCAAGGGCACCGCGGCGGCGCTCGAACAGATCGCGCGCGACGTCACCGGCTGGCCCGTCGTCGCGGTCGAATTTTTCCAGAAGCTGATCTGGAGCCAGCACGTCAATCACGTCCGTCCGGACGCGCTCGGCACCGCATCGGTCCGCGATGCCGAGGCCGCGCGGCTCAGCGGAGGCGCGTTCGGCACCGCCTGCCACAGTGCCGCCGCCGGGCCGGTCGATGGCGCATCGGGCCGTTATGCGATCCCCCATGTCGGGCTGTTCGTCTGGCGGCTCGACGCCTTTCCGATCGGCTTTCTCCTGAACGAGCCGGCGGGCTATGTCGGCGGGTTGGTACCGCGTGCCTCCGCCATCGGGCCGGCCTTCCGCCATTTCGATCCGCTCGGCGCCGACCGCGCGCTGTTCAACCGGCTCAAGGGCGACCGCTCGATCGCGGGGCGCGTCGATATGCGCATGGTCCCGGCGCCGCTCGACCGGCGGCTGCTCCACCGCGACTTGGGCCGGCTGCGCGACGGCGCGCTCAGCCACTGGTTCGACGACACGCCGGTGCTGCGCATCCGTCTCGACGGCGCCGAGGTGCCGCCCGACCGGCTGCACAGCTGCAACCTCGAAACGCGCGACGATGGCGGCGGCAACCCGACGTGGCGCCGCCCCGAGCAGGCGGGGCACATATTGTTCGACCCCGAACTCGGCCGCCTCGCGCTGCACGCGGACGACGAGAGCAAGAGCGTCGAGACGAACTGCGCCTTCGCCGCGCCCTTCCCGATCGGCGGCGGCCCTTATGATCGCACCGCCAGCTTCGCCGCGTGGCGCGAGGAATTTTTCGTCGAGGGCGCCGACGCGCCCTGGGTGATCGGCGTCTCGGCGCGGGTGGAGGAGCAGACCGACGACGAACTGCAGGGCGGGGTGGTCGTCGCCTCGCTCGCCGAAGCGATCCTCCGCTGGAACGCCATCGCGGGCACGGGCATGCGTGGGCTGATCCTGTTGCTCGACAATGCCAGCTATGCCGACGATCTGAGCGACGCGGCGCATATATTGCGCATCCCCGCGAACGCGCGGCTCGCGATCGCGGCGATGGCCTGGCCGGCGGTCGAGCGCGCCGGCGGGGTGATCGAGCGCGACCTGACCGCGCTCACCGCCATGCATCGCCGCCCGCATATCCAGGGCGATCTGCGCATCCGCGCGGCCGCGCCGGGCAATGACGAGGAAGCGGGGCTGCTGATCCTCGACGGGCTGCTGATCGAGGGTGAGGTCGCGGTGATGGCGGGTTCGCTCGGCTCGCTGGCGCTGCGCCATTGCACGATCGGCGCGTCGGCGGGCGGGCTCACCAAGGGGCTGCGCATCATTTCGCAAAACGGCGGGCTCGCGGTCGCGGTCGATCATTGCATCGCCGGGTCGCTCGCGCTCGGATCGGCCGGGGGCGGGGCGAGCATCGCCGATTCGATCATCGGCGAGGATCGCGACCTCGAGGCCGATCCCGATCCGCTCGCGCTGGTCGTCGACGCCCCTTTGTCCGACGTCGAATTCGCGCGCTCCACCATCTTCGGCCGCACCGCGGTGCGCTCGATCGAGGCCGAGAACAGCCTGTTCCTCGGCACCGCGCGCGCAGCGCAGCGCCAGCGCGGCTGCGTCCGCTTCAGCTACGCGCCGCCGACCTCGCGCGTCCCGCGCCGCTATCGCTGCCAGCCCGACCTGACGATCAGCGAGGCCGAGCAGGCGGCGGGCGGACCGGTCTCCGATCTCGAAAAGCTCCGCCTCGCGCGCAGCACCGTGCCGATCTTCACCGCAAGTGCTTATCCCGCCAGCGCCTTCGGCCAGCTTGCGCTCGCCGGTCCCGACGGAATCGCGGCGGGGGCGTTCGGCGGCGCCGAAATGGGCGCGGGCTTTGGCGCCGGCACGCCGTTCCGCCGCGCCAACCTCACCGACATGCTCGACGAATATCTGCCGTTCGGACTGGTGGCGGCGCCCCTGTTCCAGACCTGAGGACAAAGACGATGACTGGCGATTTCACCCGCGACACCTTCCGCCCCGCCAAGGGCTATAGCGCCGTGCGGATGCAGCAGGGGCGGCTGTTCACCGACGCCGACTGGAACGAGGAAGGCGATATCCATCGCGGCGCGCTGCGAAGCACCGCCAGATCGGTGATCGGCGCCAGCGGCTTCCCCGAGGATGCGCCAGGCTTCGCGATCCTCGCCGGGGCGGGCGCGCAGACGCTGCTGATCGGCGGCGGGCAGGCCTATATCGACGGCATCGGCCTATCTTATGCGGCGCCGGTGCGACTTGACCTGACGCGCCAGTCGGGCGCGGGGGCGGCGACGCGCTGGCGCGTGGAGAGTGGCGCACGCGTCGCGGTCGGCGACTATCTGGTGCTCGCGGGCAACACGGCCGCGCAGGCGGTCCGTGTCGCGGCGCTGCTCGACGATGTCGACGGCTTGCAGACCTTCAACGCCGCCGCCGCGCTGTCGGCGAACAACAACGTCGCTGCCGACCTGTACCGCAGCGCCGAAAGCCAGCCCTTCTGGCCGGGCAGCGCCTTGCCCGGCGCGGCGGGGGACTATCTCGCCTATCTCGACGTCTGGGAGCGCCCGGTTACTGCCGCCGATGATCCGTTGATCCGCGAAAGCGCGTTCGGCGGCCCCGACACGGCGATCCGCGAGCAGATCGTCTGGCAGGTCAAATTCGCGCGCCCCGCCGACCTCGTCGCAGTGGGGGCCGTTGCTGCGCCGGTGACCTGTATCAGCTTCGTCCCCGGCTGGTCGCCCTTCGGTCCCGCCGCCACGGGGCGCATGGCGGCGCGCGCCCGCGCCGCGGCGGCGGTCGCCGACCCCTGCGCTTTGCCTGCAACGGGTGGTTATCGCAGCCTCGAAAACCATCTCTACCGCGTCGAGATCCACAATGGCGGCGCGGCGGGCGGGCGCTGGAAATGGTCGCGCGACAATGGCAGTCGCGAGGCTCGCTATGCCGAGATCGACAATGGCGCGCTAATCCTCGACAGCCTCGGTCCCGACGAGGCGAGCGCGCTGAAGCGCGACGACTGGGTCGAGATCATCGACGAGGACCGGCTGCTCAGCGGCCAGCCCGGCTACTTCGCGCGCCTCTCCGACATCAACGGCACCCGCGCCAGCCTTGGCGATTTGCGTCACCCCGACACGCTCGCCGCGCTGACCAACGGCGGCGCCCCCGACCTCAGCGGGCTTCCTGCGAGTGGCATCGTCCGCCGCTGGGAAGGCGGCCTGCCCGCCGACATCGTCCCCGACACCTGGGTCGTGGTCGAACAGGGGGTCGAGGTATTCTTCGCTGCGGGGCGGCTCGCGACCGCCGATCATTGGCAGATTCCGGCGCGCTCGCTGGCGGCGACGATTGAATGGCCGACCGACGACGCGACCGGGGCCGAAGCGCTGTTGCCGCCGAAGGGCATTGTGCATCACTATGCCGCGCTCGCGCTCGTCACCCGCGCGGCGGATGGAACATGGAGCGTCGGCAGCGATTGCCGCACCATCTTCCCGCCGCTCACCGCGCTGCGCGGCTTCCTCTATCTAGGCGGCGACGGGCAGGAGGCGATGCCCGATCCGCTCGCGCCCGCGACGCGGGTTGCGCTCGCGTCGCCGCTGCGCGTCGGGGTGATCCGCGGCAGGATGCCGCTGCCGGGACTCAGTGTCGAGTTCGAGATCATCGCCGGCGATGGGCGGCTCGGCCCCGTCGTCGACAATGTCACCAAACGTATCGCGGTGACCGATGGCGATGGCGTCGCGATGATCGACTGGTCGCTCGACGCGGCGACGCCGACCCAGCGCGTCGTCGCGCGCCTGCTCGATGCTGCGGGCAATCCGACGCATCTCCCGATCCGGTTCAACGCCAATCTCAGCACCGCCGCGGCGACCTCGTTCGATCCCAGCAACACCCCGCCGCTTGCCGGCGCGAACACGGTGCAGGAAGCGATCGAACAGCTCGCCGGGCTGCAGCAGGTCGGCTGTTCGACCTATATCGTCACCGAGGGCAGCGACTGGGTGGCGATTTTGAGGGCGATCAAGGACGGCGAGGATGCCAGCATCTGCTTCCAGCGCGGCGTTTACGAAACCGGCGAACGCGTCGAGATCAAGGGCAAGGGCCATATCTCGATCCACGGTGCCGGCGGCGGCACCCGCATCGTCGCCAAACGCGCCGAATGCGCGCTGCATTTCGAAGGCTGTGCCAGCGTCACCTTGCGCGACCTCGACGTGTCGGCGCCCGACGGGTCGGGCGCGCTTGGCAAGATATCCTTTCGCCAGGGGGTGGTGACGATCCTTGATTGCCCCACGGTTGACGTCGAAGGCGTGTCGCTGCGCTGCGGCGGCGGCGCCGACACCGAACGCACCGGGCTGACGATCCGCGGATCGAACGAAAAGGCGCTCGAGTCGGTGCATGTGATCCGCAACCGGCTCGCGATCGGGCTGGCGCAAGACGGCATATTGGTCACGGACGCGATCAACACGCTCATCGCCGACAACGAACTCGCGGTCATCCCGGGCAAGGCCGGCCTGTCGCCGCGCCAGCAGTTGGAGGCGGCGCAGTGGCGCAAGAAGCTGGTCACCCTGCTCGTCGCCAACCCCCGCGAGGCGGCGACGAAGGATGGCGGCAACCGCGAATTTCGCGCCGGATCGCTCGTCGCGAGCTTCGAATCGCCGATGCCGCAGGAAGAATGGGACAAATTGTTCGAGGCCGAGCCGCCGCGTGCCGACGAACGGCGTACGATCGCGGGCGTACAGGCCTATATCCAGAGGCTGAGCGACGTCGTCATCGCCGATCCCGACCGCTCGGCGACCTTCAAGCGTGCGCTCAAGACGATGGGCGGGCGGCTCGGCGATGCGCGTTTCGCCAATGTCGATCCCGAGGTGAAGCGGTCGCTGATCCTGATCGGCGAACCCGGCGCGCGCACCGAGCGCGAGCTTCCCGATGCCGGCGACGGCCGGGTGACGATCAAGGTCGGGTCGGTCGCGGTGACCTTCGAATCGCCGATCACCCAGGCCGACTGGGCCCGGGCGATGCGGCTGGCACCGATCCGCGAGGTGGGAAGCGCGACCGAACTGATCGCCTATCTGCGCAAGCTCGCCGCGCGCATGGCGCGCGACGAGAATTTCCGCGCAACCTTGCCGAGCGTGCTAGCCTGGTTCGACCGTTTCATCAGCCAGATGCCGAGCTATGCGCGGCAGGCGATCACCTGCGGCGGGCGCCAGCTGACCACCGTCCAGATCCGCGGCAACAAGGTCTATGGCTTCATCCGCGGCGTCCATGTCGGCACCAGCTGGTCCGACAGGAAGCCCGTGCGCGCGGGCAGCGTCACCGTCGCCGACAATCATCTGTCGCTGCGCAAGCCGGGCGAGAAGGTCTATGTGCCGATGGGGTTGTTCGTCGGCAATGCCGACACGATCCGCATCCAGCGCAACACGCTCGACTGGGCCGAACGGCGCACCGACACCCCGTTCAACCATGGCATCCGGGTGTGGGGGTCGATCGGCAAATATCTGATGATTGCGGAAAATCGCATCGCGGTAGGGCGTGTCGGCATTTGCGTGCGGCCCGACCCGGCAATCAGCAATAACGAGGTCGGCGGCCACCTATGGCTCGCCGCCGACAACCTTGTCGACGGGGTGGGGCCGGGCGATATCATCCGCAAACCCGGCTTCATGCGGGTGCGCGACAATTGGCCGGTGTGAAGGCTGCGGATTTGGTCGCGAAATCGGGTCGGATCAGCGTCGGGAATGGCCGATTTTCCTTGCTTTTCCGCCGAAAAATGCCATCCTTAAACCGGCCTCGATTGATAAGAATCGGTATTGGTTTTGGGGTTCGAGTCCCTTTTGGGGTCATGGGGCGAGTCCATCGGGGCTCGCCCTTATTCGTTGTCGCCTTCGATCTCGACCGATGGCGCCAGCCCGCGCGCAATCTTCGCCCAAGGATTGAGGTCGGCCTCGCCTACCTTGACCAGCGTGTTGCGGTCGCGATGCAGGAAGGGCGCATCGCGACCTTTCACAATCAGCGTCGTGTCGGAGACATAGCTCCACATCCCATCCTCATGGAAATCCACAGTAATCTGGTACGATTCGGTTGTGAACGCCAGATCGAGGAAGGTGGTCGAACAGATGCCATATTCTGTTAGGCCCCGCTCTGCCTTCAGCACCAGCGTGCTGGCATCGGGCTGCGCATGGCCCGCCGCAATCGCGATCTGGCCGCGCGGGATCGCCAGCGTCTGCAGAATCAACCCGGTCGCGGGTTCGTACAGCCAGTAACCGACCTGATCGTGAAAGCTGATATCCTCCTCGCGCGTGTTGACGTGGAGGTGATAGCGCAGCCCATAGAAAAGCTGCGGGCCGTTCGCCTGCGGGTCGATGGGCTGCAACTCGATCCGCTCGAAATATTGCCGCGTTTCAGGGCCTTGGGCCTTGGGGTTGATATCGACCCCGCGCTGGCCCTCCCAGATGCCCGCCAGCCGCGCGAGCGGCCCCAGATTGGCGAGCGTCTCCGGATCGACATTCTCGGGCTCGGTAAAAATATCGTCCGGTAATTCCATAGCTTGGCCCCCAAAGCTATTGTCACAACTCAGATATCCTCGACCAGCCGACCATAGAGATGTGGGCGACGATCGCGAAAGAAACCCATCCCCGCCCGATGCCTCGCCGCGCGGTCCAGATCGATCGTTTCGACCAGCACGCCGCTCTCGCTCGCGCCATATTCCTGCGTAAAATCGCCCCATTCGTTGCTGATGAAGCTGTGGCCATAGAAATTGGCGTCGCCCTCGGTGCCGATCCGGTTCGCCGCGATCACCGGCATGCAGTTCGACACCGCATGGCCCTGCATCGCACGGCGCCACATGCGGCTGGTGTCGAGGTCGGCGTCATAGGGCTCGCTGCCGATCGCGGTCGGATAAAGCAGCAATTCGGCGCCCATCAGCGCCATCGCGCGGGCACATTCGGGATACCATTGGTCCCAGCACACCCCGACGCCGATCCGCGCGCCAAAGACGTCCCAGACCTTGAACCCGGTATTGCCGGGCCGGAAATAATATTTCTCTTCATAACCTGGGCCGTCGGGGATGTGGGTCTTGCGGTACGTTCCCATGATCGCCCCGTCGGGGCCGATCATCGCCAGCGTATTGTAATAATGTGGCCCGTCGCGCTCGAAAAAGCTGGTCGGAATCGCAACTTTCAGCTTCGCTGCGAGCGCCTGCATCGCGAGCACGCTGGGATGCTCGGTTGTCGGCCGCGCGGTCGCGAACAATTCCTCCTCCTCGACCTGGCAGAAATAGGGGCCTTCGAAGAGTTCGGGGGGCAGGATCACCTGCGCGCCCTTGGCTGCCGCTTCCTCGACGAGCGCCGCGACGGCGTCGATATTGGGCTGGACGGGACCGGGCAGGGCCAGCTGGAGCGCTGCGACGGAGAGAGTGCGGGTCATGGGGCGGGCGGCTCGCTACGGAATTTTCCAGTTGATGGTCTGTACAATGAAGGGTTGCGGCTTGCCATTATCATCCAATGTAAGCCGAAACCCGGCTTGCTGCATGAACCATTCGCAGGTCGCCTTGTCGAGGTCGGAACGACCGGCTGATTGAACGACCTTACAAGATTGTGGTGTCCCGTTCGCATCAATGACGATTTCTGCCGTGGTGGTTCCCTCAGCGCCGGCACGGAGGGCACCGCCGGGATATTGAAGCTCCGGATAATAACCAAGGATAGCCCCAGATGGAGGAGAATAGTCGAGCCGCCATTGCAAGGTATCTGCGTGCATATTCCTTGGCATTTGGATCGACGACCCATCGGGCCCGCTTCATCGCCTGCTTGCAGGTTTCCTTGTCCAGCGCTGGATGTCCCGCGGAAGATGTGATCCTGCAGTTCTTAGCTTGCCCCATATTGTCGCCCCGTACCTCAAAAGATGCATTGCCTTCGATACGATTGCGCAAAGGCTCGATTGGATACGAAACGTAGAACGGTTTTTGCGATTGGTCAGACTGCAGCCGCACGGCATAAACAGGCGATATAGCTAAGCCGCTGCTATACAGCAGGGGAATTGCTAATAGTTCACCGATCATTTCGGCACCTGCTGGCTCGAGCAATGGAAGCTGCCGCCGCCCGCGATGATGCCGCGCGCGGGCACGCCGACCGCGCGCCGCCCGGGGAAGAGCGCCGCGAGCGCCTCGACCGCCGCGGCATCGTTCGGGGCGCCATAGGTCGGCACGACGACGGTCGTGTTGCCGATGTAGAAGTTCATATAGCTCGCCGCCGCGATCTCGCCGTCCAGTTCGACGCGGCCGGGCGAGGGCAGATCGACGATCTCCACCCCGCCGAACGCTTCGGTCCGCGCGCGCGCGTCGGCATAGATCGCCGCGTTGGGATCGTCGTCGCCTTCCGCGACCGGGATCGCCAGCCGGCCCTCGCCGACGAAGCGCGCGAGGTTGTCGACATGCCCGTCGGTGTGGTCGCCGATCAGCCCCTTGCCCAGCCACAGCAGCCGCTCGATGCCCAGCGACTGGTGCAGCCGCGCCGCGATATCCTCGCGCGTCAGCGACGTGTTGCGGTTGGGGTTGAGCAGGCATTCCTCGGTCGTGACGCAAAGCCCCGTGCCGTCGACGTCGATGCCGCCGCCCTCGAGCACCCAGTCGAGCTGTTGCGTCGGCAGGTCCGCATGCGCCGCCAATATTGCGCCAATCTCGCGGTCGCCGGGCATCACGAACTTGTTGCCCCACCAGTTGAAGTCGAAATTGCGCGCCTCGCGCCCCGTGCCGGTGCCGACGATGATGGGGCCTGTGTCGCGCAGCCAGATATCGCCGAAGGGGGCGACGAACAAGTGCACGCCCGCATCGACGAGCGCCTCGGCGATATCGGCATTGTCATGGTCGCGAACGAGAAGATGCACTTTTTCGCCGCGCCCGCCGTCGTGGACGGCATTGGCAAAGGCGGCGACATCGCGCCGCGCGGCGTCGATCTGCCCCGACCATTCCTCGGCCATATGCGGAAAGCCGATCCAGACGGCGTCGTGCGGGGCCCATTCGGCGGGCATGCGCAATATCATCGCGAGCTAGTCCCTTGCGTCGATGCCGATGGCACCGGTCCGTGTCATCCAGAACGCAGCAATCCAGAACGGCCCGCGCCGTTCTGGATTGCCGGAACATGATGCTCCCCGCAACCGCGGAGGAGCGATTGCCGTCTTTATTTCCCGGCGCGCGACTTGTCGCGGGCGGCGCGGAATTCGTCGCCCTCGACCCAGTTCGGCCACGCATCGGTCATCGCCAGCATGCGCCCCGCGGCATAATAGAGGCGCAGGTCCGACATCATGCCGTCCCAGTTGGTGATCGCCTCATATTCGTCGCCCGGCGCGTGATAGCGGTTCTTTTCATAGTCTTCGGCCGCCTTCTTGCCGGCCTCGACCCCGCCCTCGACCAGCTCGTCGCCGCTGCCGAAGTTGAACATCGGGACGCCGAGCTTGGCGAAGCTGAAATGGTCGGAGCGGTAATAGAAGCCCTTCTCGGGCGTCGGTTCCTGCTTGACCGTGCGGCCCTCCAGCTTGGCGAGCTTGGCGACATAGGCGTCGAGCTCGGACTTGCCGCCGCCGACGACCACGATGTCCTTCGCCGGGCCGATGGCGTTAAGCGCATCCATGTTCACCCCGCCGACGGTCTGCGCGAGCGGGAAGACCGGATTTTCGGCGTAGAATTTCGAGCCGAGCAGTCCCGATTCCTCGGCGGTCACCGCTAGGAACACGACGCTGCGATCGGGCGCGCCTGGCGTCTTGAACGCCTGTGCCAGCGTGACCAGCCCCGCTATGCCGCTCGCATTATCGACCGCGCCGTTGCAGATATCGTCGCCCGCGACCGGTGTGCAGCGGCCGAGATGGTCCCAGTGGCCGGTGTAGAGCACATATTCGTCGGGACGCTTGGCCCCCGGCAGCACGCCGATGACGTTGCGCGAGAGCTTCTTGGCGATCACGTTGTCGAAGCCGAAATTCGCCTTCACGCCGGTCAGCGCGACGGGCTTGAACCCTTTGACCTTCGCGGCGTCGCGCAATTTGTCGAAATCCTGTCCGGCGCTCGCGAACAATTCCTTCGCCTTGGGCAGCTGGATCCAGCCGTTGGCGACGGTCTCCTTCGCGCCGCCATCCGTGCTCTCGGCGAGGTAGTTGGGGCCGGTGTTGCTGCTTTCGACGACGTTCCAGCCATAGGCGGCGGGTTCGGTGTCGTGGACGATGAGCACCGCCGCGGCGCCCTGGCGCGCCGCTTCCTCATATTTATACGACCAGCGGCCATAGTAGGTCATGGCGCGACCGTTGAATTCGCCTTTGGTTTCAGGCGTCTGCCAGTCGGGGTCGTTGACCAGCACGACCACGGTCTTGCCCTTCACATCGAGCCCGGCATAGTCGTTCCAGCCCTTTTCGGGGGCGACGATGCCGTAACCAACGAAGACGACGTCACTGTCCTTGATTTCGGTTTTCGGCTGCACGCGATAGCTGAACGCGACATAATCCTTGGCATATTGCGCGGTCACCGGGGTCTTGCCGCCGGTGAAGCTGAGCGGCGTCGCATTCTTCGCGGTGATCTCGACCAGCGGGACATCCTGCGTCCATTGGCCGTTGTTGCCCGGCTGGAGCCCCGCTTCCTGATATTTCTTTGATGATATAGGCGACGGTCTTTTCCTCGCCCTGGGTGCCGGGGCCGCGGCCCTCGAAGGCGTCCGACGACAGTTCCTTGGTGACCTCCTGCAGCGTCGCGAGCGACAGCTCGGGGATTTCGACGTCGGGGATGGCGGTGGCGGTACTATTCGCCGTCTTGTCGGCGCCGTTGCAGGCGGCGAGCAGGGCGAGGCACGCCAGGCTGGCGGCTTTGAGCGGGGGGGAGATGCGCATATCGATCCTCTTTGTAATAATCTTGCGACCCTGCCAGACTGACAGCGAAGGCGCAAGGATGGTGCATTTCGCCCCTTGCCGCCGCGGCGATTGAGCGGCAGGTATGGCGCCAATCGGGGGTCGCATCATGCGGAAAAAATGGACTTTGCTGGGTTGGCTGATCGTCTTGACGCCGGTGCCGGTGCCGGCGGCGGCGCAGACCGACAATGCGGCGCTGTATGGCGCGCGCGAAAGCATCGACGATATCAGCATGTCGCCCGACGGAAGTCAGGTCGCCTTCATCCAGCCCGCGCGCGGCCGCGGCGCGGTGCTGTTCGTCGCCAGCGTCGATGGCGGCGCGCCCAAGGCGGTGTTCCAGTCCGACGGCGCGCCGTGGAAACTGGCCGGGTGCAATTGGGCGTCGATGGTCAGGCTGGTCTGCACGCTTTATGGCGTGGCCGATGCCGGCGGCGGTTATCCGGTGCCGTTCACCCGGCTGGTCGCGGTCGGCACAGACGGCAGCAACATCAAGCAGCTTGGCCAGAACAGCTTGAAGAGCGCCTATGGTCTGCGCCAGTTCGACGGCCAGATCATCGCCTGGCCCGAGGCGGACAACGGCCAGGTCGTGATGACCCGCGAATATCGCCAGCAAGAGCAGACCAACACGCGGTTGGCGAGCGTCGAGGAGGGGCTGGGCGTCGATATGATCGACACCGCCAGCCTGCGCGTCCGACGGATCGAATCGCCGCGCATCGACGCGTCGCTCTATCTGGCCGACGAGACCGGCGCGGTGCGTATCGTCGGCGTGCGGTCGACCGACGCGCAGGGCATGATGCGCGACCTGATGATCTATAGCTATCGCAAGCCCGGCTCGCGCGACTGGAAACCGCTGTCGCGCGCGACGAGCGATGGCGACGCCTTCGTGCCTGTCGCGGTCGATGCCAAACGCAACCTCGCTTATGGTTACAAGGACAAGGACGGGCGTGGCGCGGTCTATTCGGTCGCGCTGGGTGACACGCCGGTCGAAACGCTGTTGTTCGCGCACGACCGGGTCGATGTCGGCGCATTGATGCGGATCGGCCGGACGGGCCGGGTAATCGGGGTGTCCTATGCCACCGACAAGCCCGAGTATAAATTGTTCGACGAGGAATATGCGGCGCTTGCAGCGAAACTGCAAAAGGCGCTGCCCGGCCTGCCGATCATCAATTTCGTCGATGCGAGCCGTGACGAGAGCAAGCTGCTGCTGTTCGCGGGCAGCGACGTCGATCCGGGCCGTTATTATGTCTATGACAAGGCGATCCGCAAGCTGGGCGAGGTGGCGCTGGCGCGGCCCGAACTCGAAGGGCGCGCGCAGGCCGAAGTGAAGCCGGTGAGCTATACGGCGGGCGACGGGACGATGATCCCCGCTTATCTGACCTTGCCGCCGGGCCGCGACGCGAAGGGTCTGCCGGCGATCGTCATGCCGCACGGCGGCCCCTCGTCGCGCGACGAATGGGGCTTCGACTGGCTCGCGCAATATTATGCGGCACAGGGCTATGCCGTGATCCAGCCCAATTTCCGCGGATCGGCCGGCTATGGCGACGACTGGTATGTCGAAAACGGCTTCAAATCCTGGAAGGTGGCAGTCGGCGACGTCAATGACGCGGGCCGGTGGCTGGTCAGCCAAGGCATAGCCGATCCGGCAAAGCTGGCGATCGTCGGCTGGTCCTATGGCGGTTATGCCGCGCTCCAGTCGGGAGTTCTCGACCCCGATCTGTTCAAGGCGACGGTCGCGATCGCGCCGGTCACGGACCTCAAGGGACTGGTCGGAAGGGCGCAGAATTTCACCAACGCCAGGCTGGTCAGCGAGTTCGTCGGCACCGGGCCGCATCTGATCGAAGGGTCACCCGCACAGCAGGCGGCCAAGATCAAGGCCCCGGTGTTGCTGTTCAGTGGCGATCAGGACCTGAACGTCGATATTTCGCAGTCGAAGACGATGGACGTGGCGCTGAAGGCCGCGGGCAAGTCGGTGGAATTCGTGACCTATGCCGGGCTCGATCACCAGATCTATGATTCGACCGCGCGCGCCGACATGCTGCGACGGTCCGACGCCTTTCTGAAAAAGACGCTGCAATTGCCGTAGCGGGGGGTAGGGGGCCTGCGGAAATCAGGCGCGGTCAGGGGTCCGTATCGCGACGGCTTTCAGATAAGCATGGATCGCCGCGATTTTGGTATCGCTGAGCCCGCCGTAGCGGCCGCGCGCCATCTCGCCCATCAGGCCAAGCTTGCGGTTGCCCGGCGCGATGCCGGTGCGGAGCATATGCTGGAAATCCCCAAGGTCGTAGGAGGCGGCGATACGCAGGTCGGGGCGCGGAGCGGCGCCCGGATAGGGCGTGCCGCCTCGCAAATTCATCTCATGGCATTCGGCACAGGTCGCGCGGACCATATAGCGGGCGAGTTGGTGCTCGGGGCCGGCATCCGGCGGCCAGGCCTTGCCATGACGCTGGGCCAGAACCGCCGAGGAGACGTAGCTGACCTCGGCCATTTCCTTCTTCGCGAGCGGGCCGAAGGCAGGGGCCGGATGCGCTGTCCCGGTCTTCGGCTTGCTGCGGATGAAGGCTATCACCTTCGGACAATTGGGTGAACAGGTGCGAGGGCATGTCCCACAGCGGCGTGACGTCGGGCTTCCGGCCGTCGATGATCATCGCCTTCAACTACGCATCGTCAAACTCCGCCGCCGCGACGGTCAGGTTGGCGGTCCAGACAGTGCCGAACTCGGGTTCGCTCCATTTCTGCCCCGCAAGATCGGCGCGGTGGCAGCCGCTACAGCCGAGGACGAGCGCCACCCGCTCGCCATGCTTGACCGGATCGGGCGACCGGGCCGCGAAAGAAACCGGGTCGGGGCGTTCCGCGCCACACCCCACCAGCAGCATCGTCAGCAGCAATCCCGCCCAAAATCGCATCGCTCCACCTTTCCGGATTACATCCGCAACAAATCCTCCACCGCCGCGCGCGTGATATCGGCGATCGCCGCGTCGGCGGCGGCGCCGGTCACGTCCGGTCGGTCGAGATAGACGGCGATGACATATTTCGGACCGCCCGGCGCCTCGACGAAGGCGACGTCGTTGAAGGCGGTGCCGCAATTGCCGGTCTTGTCGCCCGCGACCCAGCCGGCGGGCAGGCCGGCGCGGATGCGGCCGAGGCCGGTCTTGCTCGCCGCCATCCAGTCGCGCAGCGATTGGCGGTAGGTCGGGTTCAGATAGTCGCTGTAAATCAGCTTCGCGGCGCTCTTGGCCATCGCGTGCGGGGTGGTCGTATCGCGTGGGTCGCCGGGCGCATTTTCGTTGAGTTCGGTCTCGAAGCGGTCGAGGCGCGTGAAGTCGTCGCCCATCGCGCGCATCCGCCGGGTGAAATCCGCGGGCCCGCCGGTCAGGGTCAGGATCAGGTTCGCCGCCGTATTGTCGCTGACCGTGACGATCGCTTCCGCCGCGAAGCCGAGCCGCAGTTCGCCCGCCGTCAGATTCGCTTCGGAATAGGGGGAGTTGGGGAGGATGTCGGCCTTTGTGAACGTCATCGGGGTGCGCAGCGAATGCCCGCTGTCGGTCGCGCCGCGCAGTATCTGTCCGGCGAGCAGCAGCTTGAAGGTCGAACACATGGCGAAACGGTCATTGGTGTAGCTGCCCATCAGCAGCTTGCCCTTGCCGTCGACCACCGCGACGCCGACCCGGCCGCCGATGCGCTTTTCGATGTCGCGCACCCGGTAAGCGAAGGTGAAGGTGTCGCCATCGGGTTCGGGCGGGAGGGTCGAGCAGGAAGTGGTCAGCATGAGCGCGGCCAGCAGGATTTTCTTCATCAGCGCGGCGCCTGCATATTACGGCTTTCGGCGGGAATATGGACGGTCAGGCCGTCGAGGTCGGGGGTGAGCAGGATCTGGCACGACAGGCGGCTGGTGCGGCGGGCGCCGGCGGCGAGGTCGAGCATATCCTCCTCCATCTCGCTCGCTTCGGGCAGGCGGTCGAAATCCTCTTTCGCGACGATCACATGGCAGGTCGAACAGGCCATCTGCCCCTCGCATGTCCCTTCGAGCGGCATCAGATGCGCCTGCGCGACGTCGAGCAGGATGCTCCCCGGCTCGGCCTCGGCCTCGGTGCGTCCCTTGCCGTCGGCGTGGATGAAGGTGACGCGCATCAGTTAACTCCTTGGAGTCTTGCCGCATCTTTGATCGCGTTCAGCCCCTCGCGCAACTCCTGCTCGCTGGTGTAGCGACCCCAGCCCAGCCGGATCGAAGCGCGGGCGTCGGCCTCGCTCACCCCCATCGCGCGCAGCACGTGGCTGACCTTGCCCGACCCGCTGCCGCAGGCGCTGCCGAGCGAGAAAGCAATATTGCGCGCGTCGGACATCAGGCGCAGGCCGTTGACGCCCTCGCGGCGGATGTTGAGATTGCCGTGGTAGCGGCGGTCCGATGCGCCGTTGACCGTCCATTCGGGCAGCAAGTCGCGCGCCAGCGACCAGAGGCGTTCGACATGCGCTGCGTCGTCGTCGCCGCGTTCGGCGGCGAGCGCCGCCGCCGTGCCGAAACCGGCGCAAAGCGCGGGCGAGACGGTGCCCGCGCGCATGCCCTGTTCCTGCGCGCCGCCGAACATCAGCGGCGGCAGGTCGACGCCATCCCTGATCCATAGCGCGCCGATGCCTTTGGGTCCGTGAATCTTGTGCGCCGAGATCGCGATCAAGTCGGGGCCGTCGGGAATGGCGACGCGGCCATAGCCCTGAACAGCATCGCAGAGCAGCAGGCTGTTTTTGCTGTGCGCGGCGGCGGCGAAGTCGGCGACCGGCTGGATCGTGCCGACCTCGTTGTTCACCAGCATCGTGGCGACGATACCGCCTTCCGGGATGAGATCGGCGTCGGGTGCGAGCGCAAGCCCTTCGCGGTCGACCGGGAGGATGGCGGCGTTCAATCGTTCGAGGCATTGCAGCGATGCGGCATGTTCGATGCTGAGCCCCGCGAGGCCGCCGGGCATCGCCTCCGCCCCGCGCAGCAGCGCCCAGTTGAGCGCCTCGGTCGCGCCCGAGGTGAAGAAAACGCGCCCGCCGCGGGGCAGCAAGGCCGCGACTTGATCGCGCGCGACCTCGACCGCGGCCGCGGCGGCGCGGCCGGCCTTGTGCGGGCTCGACGGATTGGCGAACCCGTTTCCCTCTCCTGGGCCTTCCAGCCAGCGCAGCATCGCCTCGCGCGCCTCGGGAGCGAGCGGCGTCGTGGCCTGGTAATCGAGGTAGATCATGCGCCGAATTGTCCTTGTTGCGAACGATTCGCAAAATTTGCATGTTGAGACCTGTTTTCTATATAGGCGCCGTCTTCGCTCCGCCACCCCGCCGTCCGGCGAATCGGTGGCAAGCCCCAGAAACATAAAGGTGCGCCCATGCCCGACGTGATTTTTCCCGGCCCCGAGGGCCGTATCGAAGGCCGTTTCTCGCCGCCGCCGCGCGCTCGCGCGCCGGTCGCGCTGATCCTGCACCCGCATCCGCAGGGCGGCGGCACGATGAACGACCGTATCACCCAGGCGATGTACAAGAGCTTCGTCGCGCGCGGTTTCGCGGTGCTGCGCTTCAACTTTCGCGGTGTCGGGCGCAGCCAGGGCACCTTCGACAATGGTATCGGCGAACTCAGCGACGCCGCCTCGGCGCTCGACTGGGTCCAGTCGATCCATCCCGAAGCGCAAACGACGTGGATCGCGGGCTTCAGCTTCGGCGCGTGGATCGGCATGCAGCTGTTGATGCGCCGTCCCGAGATCCGCGGCTTCCTGTCGGTCGCGCCGCCGGCGAACATGTACGACTTCAGCTTCCTGGCGCCCTGTCCCTCGTCGGGCATCATCGTCGCGGGCGGGCAGGACGAGATCGTGCCGCCGTCGGCCGTGCAGAAGCTGGTCGACAAGTTGCGCACGCAAAAGGGCATCACGATCCATCACGACGAGATCCCGCGCGCCAATCATTTCTTCGAGCATGAGCTCGACCAGTTGATGAAGTCACTCGATAACTATCTGGATATGCGGCTCGCGCCCGATTCGCCGATTCGCTAATCGAGCAGGCCCGCCTGCTCGATCATCGCCGCCGGCATATAGACCAGCAGGATCAGTGCGAGTTCGCCGCAAATCACCGCGGCGACCGCGCGAATCCACCCGCCGCGTCCTTCGCCGGCGTAATATTGCCGGACGGCGAAGATCGTGAAGCCCAGGCCGAGCGTCAGGCGCGCCAGATTGCGGCCAATGCTGCGATCGGCGAGGAACAACTGCATCAAAAGGTCGGCGAACAGCGCGAGCAAGGTCGCCTGCGCCAGCACATAGAGCCGCATTACGATCGTGCCGAACAATCCGGCGGACGCGCCGCGGTAGAAGACGAAGTGCAGCACGAGCGCCGAGATCGCCGCAGACAGCAGCGGAATGATCAGCGGTTCGTTCTGCAGCATCTCGATCACCGACAGGTCGGTCTTGGTGCTGCCGGGCAGGAAACGCGCGCGGAGCGCATAGTTCAGCGCCAGTGCGACCGCGATATAGGGCACCGCCTTGACGAGGATGTCGCGGTCGCTCTCGATGTAGCGGCGGATCAGTACGCCGGGCCGGATGAACAGGCCGAGCAGCGTTTGCAGCACGCCCTTTTCCCACCAGTTCCCGACCAGTTCGTCCACGACGGTGCGACGGTCGATCGGCTCGGGCTGCAGATCCTTGCCGCAGTCGGGGCAATAGCGCCCGACCTGACGGTGAGCGCAATCGTCGTTCACTCGGCGCCTTTGGCGGTCGTTGTGGGCTTGGGTTCCGGGATCATCCAGATCGCGACATTGGCGAACATCACCAGCGCGGCGATGACCATCAGCAGGGCACGGCGGCGGTCGCCGCCCCGGAAAACGAAGACGGCGCCGCCGATGAGGACGATCCCCGTCAGCATCAGCACCGATATCATGGTTTCGAACATAGGGCGGCTTTATCGTTGGCGTCACAAATTTGCCACCTCGCTTATGGCCAATCCGCGCGCCTTGGCCTAAAGGCCGCTCATCGATTCCCTCCAGTCCTGCGGGAGCCGCATCATGCGCCTAGCCATTGCCTCCGACCACGCCGCCTACGAGCTGAAAGCATTGCTCGCGGACTGGCTGCGCGAGCAGGGGCATGAGGTCGAGGACCTGGGCACCGACGGCCCCGACAGCGTCGATTATCCCGATTACGGCTATCGCCTCGCCGACGCCGTTGCGAGCGGGCGCGCCGAGAAGGGCGTCGCGCTCTGCGGATCGGGCATCGGCATCTCGATTTCGGTCAACCGCAACCCCGGCTGCCGCTGCGCCCTGGTATCCGAGCCACTCTCGGCCAGCCTGTCGCGCCAGCATAATGACGCCAACGTCATCGCGATGGGCGCGCGGCTGACCGGTATCGACATGGCGAAGGCGTGCCTCGACGCCTTCCTCACCACAGATTTTGCCGGCGACCGCCACGCGCGCCGCGTCGACAAGCTTTCCCATCCTCCCCTATTGGAGACCAGCCGATGACCACAGAAACGCTCGACAAGCCCATCAAATCGGCCGGCTATTTCACCGACGGCGTCGGCACAACCGATCCCGCCGTCGCGGCGGCGATGAAGCATGAGATGGAGCGCGAGCAATATCAGATCGAGCTCATCGCGAGCGAGAATATCGTCTCGAAAGCGGTGCTCGAAGCCCAAGGTTCGGTATTCACCAACAAATATGCCGAAGGCTATCCGGGCCGCCGTTACTATCAGGGCTGCGCGCCGTCGGACGAGGTCGAGACGCTCGCGATCGACCGCGCCAAGAAATTGTTCGACTGCAATTTCGTCAACGTCCAGCCGCATTCGGGCGCGCAGGCGAACGGGGCGGTGATGCTGGCGCTGACCAAGCCCGGCGCGACGATCCTGGGTATGAGCCTCGACGCCGGTGGCCACCTGACCCACGGCGCGCCGCCCGCCATGTCGGGCAAATGGTTCAACGCGGTGCAATATGGCGTGCGCTCCGACGACCATCTCGTCGATTTCGACCAGGTCGAGGCGCTGGCGAAGGAGCACCGCCCCGCGCTGATCATCGCGGGCGGCTCGGCCTATCCGCGCACGCTCGACTTCGCGCGCTTCCGGGCCATCGCCGATGACGTCGGCGCGCTGCTGATGGTCGATATGGCGCATTTCGCGGGTCTCGTCGCCGGCGGCGCGCATCCCTCGCCGATGGAGCATGCGCATGTCGTCACCACGACGACGCACAAGACGCTGCGCGGCCCGCGCGGCGGCATGATCCTGACGAATGACGAAGCGATCGCGAAGCGCATCAACTCGGCGGTATTCCCCGGGCTGCAGGGCGGTCCGCTGATGCACGTCATCGCCGCCAAGGCGGTCGCCTTCGGCGAGGCGCTGCGCCCCGAGTTCAGGGATTATGCGAAAGCCACCATCGCCAACGCCCAAGCGCTCGCCAACCGGCTCAAGGCGCGGGGCGCCGATGTCGTCGCGGGCGGCACCGACACCCATCTTGCGCTGATCGACCTGCGCCCGCTCGGCATCACCGGCCGCGACGCGGACGAGGCGCTCGAGCGCAGCGCGATCACCTGCAACAAGAATGGCGTGCCCTTCGATCCGCTGCCGCCGGTCAAGACCAGCGGCATCCGCGTCGGATCGCCCGCGGGTACCACGCGCGGCTTCGGTATCGCCGAGTTCGAGGACATCGGCGACATGGTCGCCGACGTGCTCGAAGCGCTGCGCGACAAGGGCGAGCATGGCGACGCCGATGTCGAGGCCGACGTCCGCAAGCGCGTCCGCGCGCTGTGCGAACGCTTCCCCATCTATCTGGGCTGACCCGATGGCGCGCCAGCACCCCGAGGAACCGACGCTTGCCGAGCTGACAATCGAAGAGATCAAGGCGATGGGCAAGCAGGGCATGGCGCATCCGTCGACGCGGCCGGTGCTGATCGGCGGCGTCATCGGGGCAGCCGTCGGGTTGGTGCTCGACGCGATCAGCTGGCCGGTCGGCCTGTTCATCGGCGCCGCCATTGCTCTCCTCATGCGGGTGCGTCGCTGACCCATGCGCTGCCCTTATTGTGGACATGAAGACAGTCAGGTGAAGGACAGCCGTCCGACCGAGGACGGCGCGGCGATCCGGCGGCGGCGGCAATGCGAGGATTGCGGCGCGCGCTTTACGACTTTCGAGCGGATCCAGCTGCGCGAGGTCGCGGTGCTGAAGGCCGACGGCGGGCGCGAGCCCTTCGACCGCGAGAAACTGATGCGCAGCGTCCAGATCGCCTGCCGCAAGCGCCCGATCGATGCCGCGCGCATCGAGCGGCTGGTGTCGGGCATCCAGCGCCAGCTCGAAACATCGGGCGAGAATGAGGTCCGCGCGGCGCAGATCGGCGCGATGGTGATGGAGGCGCTCAAGGGTTTCGACAGCGTCGCCTATATCCGCTTTGCCAGCGTCTATCGCGAGTTCACCGAGGCCAAGGATTTCGAAGAATTCGCCTCGACGATCAACGAGGCGGCGCACAAGGGGTGACATTTCCCACTCCGTATCCCCGAGCGAAGACGAGGGGCTGTTTCGAGCCTAGCGAGAAAGATTGACGAGACCGCTGGTGACATTCTGGACCTACCTCCTTCACTGCGCAGACCGCAGCTATTACACCGGTCATACGGACGATCTCGACAAGCGCGTTTATCAACATCAGGAAGGCGTCCTGGGCGGTTACACGTCCACGCGGCGCCCCGTCGAACTCGTGTGGGCGGAAGGATTTGAAACGCGCGAAGAGGCCAAAGCCGCCGAGTTGAAGATCAAGAACTGGTCTCGCGCGAAAAAGGAAGCGCTTATCGCGAGAGATTGGGATCGGTTGAAACGCGCATCGGTTCCGCCCACCGAGCGCCGGGCCCGCGCCTCGGCTTCGCTCGGCGGAACCCCTCGTCTTCGCTCGGGGACTCGGCAAGAGGGGGATGCGATCATAACCGCTCCGCCTCCCGTCATCGTCCTCGTGCGCCCGCAACTCGGCGAGAATATCGGCAAGGCGGCGCGTGCGATGCTCAATTTCGGGCTGACCGAGATGCGGCTGGTGAGCCCGCGCGACGGTTGGCCCAACCCCGACGCCGGGCCTGCCGCGTCGGGCGCCGATATCGTGCTGGCGCAGGCGGAGGTATTCGACAGCCTGGCCGCCGCGACCGCCGACTGCACCCACATCTATGCGACCACCGTGCGCAAGCGCGGGGTGACCAAGCCCGTGCTCACGCCCGAGGCGGCGGCGCAGCAGGTGCGCGCCACCGCGGGTCGCTCGGCCTATGTATTCGGCGCCGAACGCTCGGGGCTGGAAACCGACGATGTCGCGCTGGCGCACAGCATCGTCACCGTGCCGATCAACCCTGAATTCGGCTCGCTCAACCTGGCGCAGGCGGTGATTCTGCTCGCTTATGAATGGTCGAAGGGCGAGGCGCTCGCCAGCCCGCCGCAGGTCGATCTCGACCCGCCGGCCCTGCACGCCGAATATGAGGAGTTGATCGGGCATTTCGTCCGCGACCTCGACGCCGCGGGCTATTTCTTTCCGGCCGACCGCCGCGCGGCGACGCTGCGGACGCTCCGCACGATGATTACCAAGACCGGCTGGTCCCATAACGACATCCGGATGATGCACGGGATCGTCACGATCCTCGGGCGAACGCCCCGGCCGCGATGACGCCGCCCCGCGGTAGCGGGGGTCAGCCTTCGGCGCGCAGCCGGTCCCATTGCGTCGCTTCATAGGCGATCGACTGTTCGACCAGTTCGTTCCACACCGCGCGCAGCCGCGCCGGTTCCAGCCCGGCCGCTTCGCCTTCGCGCGCGACATTGTCGAGCACCTGCGCCTTGCGGACCTCGTCGCGTACGGTATTGCGGTCGGGCTTGATGCGCGCGGCGGCGTCCATATAGCCGAAGCGGCGGACGAGCAGGGCGACGAGGTCGCGATCGACTTCGTCGACGCCGGCGCGGACGTCGAGCATGGTTTCGCAGGTCTCGGGAGATTTGGCAGCGGTCATGCGCGCGGCTTTAGCGGCTTTTTTCCCACTGTCGAGCCGGGGCGTCGGGCGAGCGCGGCAATGCTTGACTTTGCGTCATCCCCCGTCTAACCGCGCGCCTTCGCAATGGACCCCGCACCCCGGTGAAGCGGCGGTCGCATATGGCTCTGCCCATATGGTGCGACCCGGGAACCGCCGAAATCCTTCGGCACACAGCATATTGGAGACGACAATGTCGAAGCGCCAGAGCGCCAAGTATAAACTCGACCGCCGCATGGGCGAGAACATCTGGGGTCGCCCGAAGAGCCCGGTCAACCGCCGCGAATATGGC
>JAEULK010000001.1 GCA_016793775.1 Sphingopyxis sp.
TAGACCGCGATGGTCTTGTTCTCCGACTTGTCGAGGCCGTAGGCCAGCGCCGCCGCGGTCGGCTCGTTGATGATGCGCAGCACTTCGAGGCCGGCGATCTTGCCGGCGTCCTTGGTCGCCTGGCGCTGGGCGTCGTTGAAATAGGCGGGGACGGTGATGACCGCCTGCTCGACCTTCTCGCCCAGATAGGCCTCTGCGGTTTCCTTCATCTTCTGGAGGATGAAGGCGCTGATCTGCGACGGCGAATAATCCTCGCCGCCCGCCTTGACCCATGCGTCGCCGGTCGGACCCTTGGCGATGGTATAGGGGACGAGTTCCATGTCCTTCTTGGTCATCGGATCGTCGAAGCGGCGGCCGATCAGGCGCTTCACCGCATAGATGGTGTTTTCGGGATTGGTGACCGCCTGGCGCTTCGCGGGCTGGCCGATCAGCCGCTCGCCGTCCTTGGCGAAGGCGACAATCGACGGCGTCGTGCGCGTCCCTTCCACATTTTCGATCACCTTGGGTTTGCCCGCTTCCATCACCGCCACGCAGCTGTTGGTGGTGCCGAGGTCGATCCCGATCACTTTGGCCATAGTCTTACACGTCCTTCATTGTCTCATTGGCGCCCTGAACAGGCACGCCTGGATAGGTTTCAGGCCGCGATATAGGTGCGCTAATCCTTGGCACAAGGACTCATTGGGCTTATCGGGGACAGGAAAATTCGCCCGTTATGACAG
This sequence comes from Sphingopyxis sp., assembly GCA_016793775.1. Classification (GTDB taxonomy): domain Bacteria; phylum Pseudomonadota; class Alphaproteobacteria; order Sphingomonadales; family Sphingomonadaceae; genus Sphingopyxis. The sequence continues at coordinate 720 of JAEULK010000001.1, forward strand.
GAGTCCGACCCATGAAGCCCACCGCCCGCCGCCTGTTCGCGCTGACCGCGCTCTCCGCCGCCGCGCTCACCCTTTCGGCGTGCGAGGAAAATCTGGGCAAGGGGCAGCAGCTCAACGTCGTCAGCGGCCATATCGTGATGGGCGCGACCCCCGACCGGCCTGCGGCCGGCTATTTCCGCGTCGAGGGCGGACCGGTGCCGGTACAGCTCGTCGCGGTGACCGCCGACCTCGCACAGCGCGTCGAGATGCACGAGAGCGTCAAGGAAAACGGCATGGTGATGATGAAGCCGCTCAGCAGCGCCGACGTGCCCGCAAAGGGCGAGCTGATATTCAAGCGGGGCGGCAAACATCTGATGATCTGGCACATCAACCCCGCCGCGGTGCGCGCGGGCAAGCTGCCGATGGCGTTCGTCTTCACCAACAACAATAATGAGCGCATCCTGTTCGACATGCCGATCAAGGAAGCCGCCGCGGCGTCGGGGGGCGAAGCCGCGATGGACCATAGCGCGATGGATCGTGCGGCGCCCGCGGACGCGGCGAAGAAATAAGCCGCGTGACATTCACTTCCATCGTCATTGCGACCCCGGCGCAGGCCGGGGGAAGCAATCCAGGGCGGGTTACGCCGGTTCTGGATTGCCGCGTCGCCTTCGGCTCCTCGCAATGACGGGGTTCATGTGATGGACCGCGATGGGCGCAGACTGACCGAGGGCGAGGTCGCGCTCGCGCGCAGCATATTCGGCGACGCGATCCGCTACGACGATGTGCGCGTGCGCCATCGCAAATGGATATTCTTCCAGCCGCGCGGCGTCGTGATGGCGCCGATGGGGCATCTGCATTTCCACCCGCGCGGCGACGTCTATTGCGACGACTTCTCCCGCCCGACCACCGATGCGATGCGCGCCAAGGGGCTGTTCATCCACGAAATGACGCATGTCTGGCAGGCGCAGCAGCGCGGCCGCTGGTACCTCGTCTTCATGCGCCACCCCTTCGCGACCTATGACTACAGCCTCAAACCCGGCTGGCCGCTCCACCGCTACGGCCTCGAACAGCAGGCCGAGATCGTTCGCCACTATTGGATGCTGACACGGGGCATGACGATCGGCGGGGCGCCGGGAGTGGAGGCTTATCGCGCAATCCTGCCCTTCCATCCCGAGGGGACGGCGTGAGCGACTTCGAATTCGTCTTCGCGCTCTACAGCCTGCTCCTCGGCCTTTCGATGGTCGAGCTGCTCGGCGGGCTGGGCCGTGCGCTCGAAGCGCGCTTCGCCGCCGAAGCCGAGCGCGAGAAATTCGCGATCGGCTGGCTGACGCCCTTGCTCGCGATCTTCGTGATGCTCGACCTGCTCTCCTTCTGGAGCGCCGCCTGGGCCGCGCGCGGCGATATCGCGGTTTCGAGCAAGACGCTGATGGCGGTCGCCGCCTTCGCGAGCCTCTATTTCCTCGCCGCGCGGTTGGTCTTTCCGTCGCATCCCGAGGGTTTCGCCAATCTCGACACCCATTATTTTCGCGTCCGCCGCATCGTCCTCGGCCTGCTTCTCGTCCTGCTCGGCGCGCAGCTCGGCTATTATATGTCGCAGCCCGATCTCGCCGCCAATCTGACGCGCCCGCTCGCCTGGATCATGACTTTGGTGCTCGTCGTGCTGATGGTCGGTGCGATGTGGATCAGCGACCGGCGCTGGAGCATCGTCTTGCTGACGGCGCTGGTCGCGCGCTCCGTCGTCATCTATCTGATCTGACAAATAACGGATAAGCCTTTCGACCACAGGAGAGTGCCATGCCCGACGTCATCGACCGCTTCCGTTCCTCGACCTGGGGCTGGCTGCGCGGCACCCTGCTCGGCTGGCTGACGCTGCTGCTGTGCCTCGTCGGGGTCGGCTTCGTCATCATCGCGGCGATCTGGGTCAACAACCTCATGGTCACCTATGAGCTGACCGAGGACCGGCTGATCCTGCGCAAGGGCATTTTCGTGAAATCGATCGACGAGATCGAGCTCTATCGCGTCAAGGACGTCCGCATGGACTTCACCCTCGTCAACCAATGGGCGGGGATTGGGACGCTCAGCGTCGATTCCTCCGACGAGACGACGCGCGACGGTCCGCTCGTCATTCCGCATATCGAGCGCGCCGCCGAGCGCCGCGAGGAGCTGCGCCGCCTGGTCGATGCCGCCCGCCAGAAACGCCGGGTGCGCGAACTCGACGTCGCGAGCGACCTGCTCTGATTTTTGCGGCTAGCCAAGGGCGCGGCGTTCGATCTATGTTCCGCCCATGGATATTGCTTCGCTGCTCGCCCTCCTCGTCGCCCTCGTCCTCGGGGGGCTGATCGGCTGGCTCCTTGCCGGGCGGCAGGCGGGGGCGCTCAAGGCCGAGCGCGACGGGCTGACCGAACGCTTCCGGACCGCGGTGATCGACCTCGCCGCCGAAGCCGAGGCGCGCGCCGCGGCCGACCGCCAGCTTGCCGCGCTGCTCGCGGCGCAGGACGAACGCGACCGCGCACATGATGCGCAGATCGCGCAGCTCAAGGACGCACAGGCGGCGCTCACCGCGCAGTTCCGCGAGGTCGGGCAGACGATGCTCGATGGCGCGCAGAAAGCCTTTCTCGAACGCGCCGACGCGCGCTTTCGCGAAAGCGAGGCGACCGCCGGGCTCAACCTCAAGGCGCTGCTCCAGCCGGTGCACGAACGGCTCGAAAAATATGAGGTCGAGGTGCGCAAGGTCGAGGCCGAGCGGCGCGACGCCTTCGGCATCCTGACCGGCCAGATCGAAACGATGCGCGGCCAGACGCAGCGGGTCTCGGACGAGGCGGCGAAGCTGGTCAACGCGCTGCGCAACGCCCCCAAGGCGCGGGGCCGCTGGGGCGAACAGCAATTGCGCAACGTGCTCGAAAGCTGCGGGCTTTCCGAACATGCCGATTTCCAGACCGAGGTCAGCGTCACCGATGGCGACGGCGCGCGGCTGCGCCCCGACGTCGTGGTCCGCGTGCCCGGCGGCCAGAATCTCGTCATCGACGCCAAGGTCTCGCTCAACGCCTATCAGGACGCGTTCGGCGCGGTCGACGAGGGCGAAAAGGCGCTGCACCTCGCCGCGCACGCCGCGGCGATGAAGGCGCATGTCAACACGCTCGGCGCCAAATCCTATTGGAACCAGTTCGACGACACCCCCGACTTCGTCGTGATGTTCGTCCCCGGCGAACATTTCCTTGCCGCCGCGCTCGATCAGGACCCGGCGCTGTGGGACTATGCGTTCGAGCGCAAGGTACTGCTCGCGACCCCCACCAACCTCATCGCGATAGCGCGCACCGTCGCGGCGGTGTGGCGGCAGGAAAAGCTCGCCAACCAGGCGCGCGAGATCGCGGCGCTGGGCAAGGAACTTTATGCGCGCATGTCGGTGATGGGCGCGCACATCGCCAAGGTCGGACGCAATCTCGACCAGGCGACGGGCGCGTATAACGCGTTCGTCGGCAGCTTCGAATCGCAGGTGCTGACACAGGCGCGGCGCTTCGAGGCGCTCGATATCGAAACCGGCGACAAGGACATCCCGGCGCTGCCGGTTGCGGAACAATCGGCGCGTCCGCTCGCCAAACTGGCGAGCGCCCCGGCGGCGGTCAACGACGGCGAGTGAAGCCGTCGCCCCGCGACGGCGGGGGCCGCTGGCGTTTTCCTCGGCGCCGCCGGGCTGGGCCGACGCCGGCCCCCGCCTTCGCGGGGGCGACGGGACTAAATCACCCGCTTCAGCACCGCCGTCCGCCCATCGGCACCCGTCAGGATCATCGTGCCGTCATTCGGAAAGCGCAAGCTCACCGAGCCGCGCATAAGCTCGAAAAAAGCGCTCTCCTGCGTCATGCCCGCGCCGGGACACGCCATCTTGGTCGCCATCAACGGCCCCGCGGTCAGCGTGCCGCCCTCGCTTGTATAGTTCCCCGAAAAGCGGTTGCACCCCGCGCTGCCGCTGAGCTTCGTGCCGTCGAAGACCAGCGACGTCGGTCGGTCGGGTGCCACCGCGACGCCGCCGATCGACACGAAGCTCCAGTCGGTGCCAGCCAGCTCGGCGGGCGGCAGCACTCCGCCGCCGCAGCCCTTCGCCGTCTTGCCCTCGGCGGTCAGCGTCACCGTGTCGCGGTACCGCCGGTCGCTCATGCCGTCGCTGCATTCGCCATGGGTGATATCGACCGTCAGCCGCGGCGTCACATAACGTTCGCCGCCTGCGCTCGACCGCGCGCCGGGATTGGCGACGACGATCTTGGTGTCGCCATAATCGCCGTCGTAATTGAGCATCCCGGGGGTGATCTCCAGCGTCCAGCCGGGCTCGGTGCCGAGCGCGAAATAGCTTGGCGAGGGTGGCGCGTCATGTCCCTGCGGCGCCTCGGCGGCGGGCACGCAGCCGGCGAGGGCGAAGCTGAGCGTTACTGCGGCGAGCGGCTTGAACATGGCTATATCTCCCAAACCCCGTTGGCATCGAGCGAAGTCGAGATGCGTCTGCGCCGCGTCGGTGTGTCTCGACTTCGCTCGACACGAACGGAAGAAAGGACGGTGTAGTTGCGTTGCCGTGTCGCGATGCTGAACGATTACCCGTTCCGCCGCTGGTTCAGCACCTCATAGGCCATCACCGCCGCCGCGACCGCGGCGTTCAGACTGTCGGCCTTGCCCATCATCGGCATCTTCACGCGCACATCGGCCGCCGCGGCATAGTCCGTCGGCATCCCCTGCGATTCATTGCCGACCAGGATGAAGGTCGGCGCGGCATAGCGCACCGCCTGATAATCCTGCGTATCGTCGCCCAGCCAGGTCGCGACCAGCTGCCCCGGTCCGCCGCGCAGCCAGGGCCGAAACTCCTCCCACCGTGCCTGCACCAGCTTCTGGGTGAAAATCGCCCCCATGCTCGCGCGCACCGCCTCGACCGCATAGGGATCGGTGCTCTCGTCGAGCAGGATCAGCCCGCCGGCGCCGACCGCATCGCCGGTGCGCAGCATCGTGCCGAGGTTGCCCGGATCGCGCATCCGTTCGGCAACCAGCCAGATCGGCGCCCCGCTGCGGTCGATGTCCGCCAGCGCGGTCTTGGGCTCGGCGTAGATGGCGACGATCGCCTGCGGATTATCCTTGCCCGACAGTTTCGACAGCACCGCGGGCGTCGTGTCGATCACCTCGCCGCCGCTCGCCAGCGTCGCGTCGATCAGCGCCTGCGCCAGCGGATGCGCGGCACCCTCGACTCCGAGAAAAAGCCACAAAGGCAAGATGCCCGCCTCGCGCGCCTCGGTCGCGATGCGCAGCCCTTCGGCCAGGAACATCCCCTCGGCACGGCGATGGCGTTTCTCGCGCAACAGCCGCATCCGCTTGATCAGCGGATTGGACAGGCTTTCGATGGTGGAACGGCGAGCCGCGCCCATCCGCTCAATCCTCGCCGAAGCTGTCCTTGACCAGCCCCACGAGCTTGAGCAGCGCGGCATCGGCGCCGTCGCCCTTGGTGTGGATCGTGATCGAATCGCCCTTCGCGGCGCCGAGCATCATCAATCCCATGATCGAGGTGCCGTTGACGCGGCTGCCGCCCTTTTCGACCTCGACCGACACGGTTTCGGGCAGGCGGCTGACGAAGGTCACGAACTTGGCGCTGGCGCGCGCGTGCAGCCCGCGCTGGTTGGTGATTTCGACCGTCTCGCTGTTTTCGCTCATGGACCAACCCCCAGCATTTCGGATGCGACGGAGATATATTTCTGGCCCGCCTCTTTCGCGGCGATCACCGCCGGGCGGATGTCCATGGTCTTGCGCGCGCTTTCCAGGCGGATCAGCATCGGCAGGTTGACCCCGGCGATCACTTCGGTGCGCCCGGGTTCGAGCAGGCTGATCGCCAGGTTCGACGGGGTGCCGCCGAACAGGTCGGTCAGCATGATGACGCCGCGGCCTTCGTCGACCTTGTGGATCGCGTCGGCGATTTCCTTGCGGCGCATTTCCATATTGTCGTTGGGGCCGATGCACACGGTGGCGATCGCGCGTTGCGGGCCGACGACATGCTCCATCGCGGTCACCATTTCCTCGGCCAGCCGCCCATGCGTGACGAGCACCATTCCGAGAAGCGGCAATGCCTTGTCCGTGCCCATGCAGTCGAGACCCTTATATCTGTGTGCCGCCGGGCGCGGGAGACGCGGACGGGGGCTTGCCCTCAAGCCCATCTTGCGGGGCGGAGTCAAGGTTGCGGTGGGTGACCGTCGGCTCATGGCCGGTGGACTGTAGCGTCCGGGCAACGCGTTCGGCGACCTGCACCGACCGGTGGCGCCCGCCGGTGCACCCGAACGCGATGGTGACATAACTCTTACCCTCGGCGCGGTAGCGCGGGAGCAGCGTCAGCAGCAATTGCTCGATCTGGCCGACGGTCGCCTCATAGGCGGGGTCGGCCATGACATAGGCGGCAACATCGGGGTCGAGCCCCGTGCCGGGCTTCAGCTTCGGGTCCCAATGCGGGTTGCGCAGATAGCGCATGTCGAACACCAGATCGGCGTTGCGGGGCAGCCCGCGCGCGAAACCGAAGCTCAATATGCTCAGCACCGGTTCGTCGTCGCTGGTGTCGGCGAAACGCTGGCGCACCTCCTGCTGCAAGTCGTTGCTGCTGTAATTGGTGGTGTCGACGACCTGTTCGGCCCAGCGGCGCAGCGGCTCCATCATCTCGCGCTCGCGCGCGATGCCGTCGGCGGCGGGGCGGTCCTCGGCCATCGGGTGGCGCCGCCGCGTCTCGGAAAAGCGGCGCTCGAGTTCGGCGCCCGCGCAATCGAGGAACAGCGTGTCGATGTCGCGGCCCCCGGCGGCGCGCAATTCCTTCATCCGTTTGACCAGCGGCGCCGGCTTGAAGCCCCGGCTGCGGCTGTCGATGCCGACCGCCAGCGGGCGCCCTTCGCGTCCGCGCCCGGCCGGAGCGTCGAGCAAGGCGTCGAGCAGCGCGACGGGCAGATTGTCGACGACCTCCCACCCCAGATCCTCGAGCACTTTCAGCACCGTCGATTTGCCCGCGCCCGACAGGCCGGTGACGAGCAGCAGGCGCGGTTCCTTCGCGCTCACCGGTTCGGCCCCAGCCGGTCGAGCGCCATCAGGACCTTGATCGGGGCCGACGCCTCGAATCCCGCGATCAGCACCGCGGGCAGTTCGACCCCGGCGACGATCTCGACCTGGTTCGGCGGTGGCATGCGCTCGGGGCGTTCGGACAGGCGCACCGCGAGCGCCAGCGGCACCGGTCCGGTGAAGGGCTGCTCGACGATGCCGATGCCGCGCACCTCCAGCTTGCCGGCCAGGGTCTCGGGCGGGCGGCACCACAGGCGGCCGCGGTCGAACCAGATGTCGCAGCGGTCGTCGGCGACGAGCCGCGCGCCGCGATCGATCAGCCGCAGCGCCAGGTCGGACTTGCCCTGTCCCGACGCGCCGAGGATCAAAATGCCGCGACTCCCCGCCGCGACGCAGCTCGCATGGATATTGACGATCTCTGAAGCGGTCCGGCGCGGCAACATGGGGCGCAGGCTTACCGGCGTGTCAGCACGGCTGCAAGGCGATTGGAAAGGGCGGTCAACTGTCCGCGTCGACGGCGTCGGCGGCGGGCAGGGTGATCAGCATGCTCGCCCCCGGCTGACCGTCGTCGCGGTCGCGTGCGGCGATATGGCCATTGTGCCCCTCGACGATCGTGCGTGCGATCGCCAGACCCAGCCCGCTATGCCGCCCGAAGGCGCCCTCGGGGCGTTCGCTGTGGAAACGGCGGAAAATAGCCTCGCGCTGCGCCGGCTCGATGCCGGGGCCGTCGTCGTCGACGCCGATATGCACCTCATTGCCCAGCCGCGTCGCGCGCACGCAGACAAGGCCGCCGTCGGGCGAGAAACTGATCGCATTGTCGACGACATTGTCGATCACGCGCTCCAGCCGGTGGCCGTCGCCCTTGACCAGCGTCGTCCCCTTGCGCGGGCGGGCAAAGGCGATGCGCGGCAGCACCGTGGCATTGCTTTCGGCGCGCGCCGCGCGCGCGGCGAGCATCGATTCGATCATCAGCCCGATGTCGATCGCCTCGAAACTGGTGCGCGACAGTTGCGCGTCGATGCGGCTCGCGTCGCTGATGTCGGTGACCAGCCGGTCGAGCCGCCGCACATCCTCATCGGCGATGGCGAGCAATTGGGCGCGCTGTTCGTCGCTCTGGACGCGCCCGAGTCCCTCGATTGCGGACCGCACCGAGGCGATCGGATTCTTGAGTTCGTGGGTGACGTCGGCGGCGAAATGCTCGCCGGCGTCGATGCGCTCGCGAAGGGCTTGCGACATATCGCTCAAGGCGCGCGCGAGCGTGCCGATCTCGTCGCGGCGGCTCGGCAGGCGCGGCACCACGACCTCGCGCGCGCGACCGAGGCGGACGCGCACCGCGGCACGCGCCAGCTTGCGCAGCGGGCGGACGATGGTACGCGCGAGGAACAGCGACAGCAGCACCGAGGTCATCAGCACCAGCGCGACCACGATCGCCAGCCGGAAACGCTCGGCACGCACGGTGCGCGTGATGTCGCGCGCGTTGAGCGTCATCAGCATGACCTGCGGCGTGTCGAGATCGACGATGCGCGTCGCGGTGAGCAAAGGCGTGCGTTCGGGGGCGTAGCGGAAGCGCGTCGTGCCATGGCCGCTCCGCATCGTTTCGGCGACTTCGGGCCAGGACGCGCCGCGGTCGAGGCGCGGTTCCTCGAAATCGGGATAATTGGGGGCGCCGACGATCCAGTCGATACCGCGGTCCATCGCGCGCGCGGCGTCGCGTTTCCACGGCTGCAGATCGGGATCGCGCAGCGTGTAGGTCGGCGGGCCATGCTCGAAGCTGTCGTAGAGCCGGCGGCCGGCGCGGTCGTAGAAGCGCAGCCGCGATTCGGTCGTGCGCGTGAACTCGCCGATCAGATGGGTTCGCTGGTCGGGCCGCGCCGCCTCCAGCGCTTCGTCGAGCATCGCGAGCTGGTCCTTCATCACCTCGACGCGCGTGTCGACCAGCCGACTGCGATAGGTGTCGAGATAGAAGAAGCCGCCCGCGAGCAGCGCGATCGCGACGATATTGACCGCCAGGATGCGCGTCGTCAGCGACCAGCGCGCCGACCAGACGAGCGGCTGGTCCTCGGCATCGCGCACGGGATCAGCTTTCGTCGGCAAAACGATATCCCGCGCCATAAAGCGTCGCGATGGCGTCGAATTCGGGGTCGACCTCGCGGAACTTGCGGCGCAGCCTTTTGATGTGGCTGTCGATCGTGCGGTCGTCGATATAGACATCGTCCTGATAGGCGGCGTCCATCAACTGGTTGCGGCTGCGCACGATGCCGGGGCGGCTGGCCAGCGTTTCGAGGATCAGGAATTCGGTGACGGTCAGCGTCACGTCCTTGTCGTCCCATTCGACCTTGTGCCGCGCCGGGTCCATCGTCAGCCGCCCGCGCGTGATCGGGTCGGCGACGGGCTCGTCCTCGTCGCCGGGGGCATTTTTGTTGAGCTCGACGCGGCGCAGGATGGCGCGGATGCGCGCGATCACCAGCCGCTGCGAGAAGGGCTTGGCGATATAGTCGTCGGCGCCCATCGCGAGGCCCAGCGCCTCGTCGATCTCGTCGTCCTTGCTGGTCAGGAAGATCACCGGCAACTGGCTTTTCTCGCGCAGCCGCCGCAGCAGTTCGAGCCCGTCCATGCGCGGCATCTTGATGTCGAACACCGCCAGGTCGGGGGGATTGTCGATCAGCGGCTTCAGCGCCGCCTCGCCATCCGAATAGACGCGCGTGACAAAGCCTTCGGCCTGGAGCGCGATCGACAGGGATTGCAGGATATTGCGGTCGTCGTCGACCAGCGCGATGGTTGCCGTCATGCTCTTTTCCAGTGGGGCGGACGTCCCGGCAACTAGCCGATCCGCGCCGCAGTCACAACATCGTGCACCTGTCACCGGTTCCCTTAGGGCGGAGCGCCCCAACGCGCCTTTAATCTTTTGACCTCACCCTCCAACCTCGCTAACGCGACCGCAATTTCGGAATCGACGTGACGTCGGCACCCATGCAGATGCGGGCCCAGCGCTTTCGCTTGGCAGCCGTTGCATAGGTATGCAGAATGGGCACGGGATATGGGAAAGGCCAAGGCAATGACGGATGTGGTGATCGGTTCGACGACCGTGAAAACGGTGGCGGATGTGGCCGAAAACTGGGGCACGGCGCAGCTGATCGAAGAAGCCGTGCGCCGGGGTGAAGGCCGACTCGCCAAGGATGGTCCGCTCGTCGTCGCGACCGGCACGCACACCGGCCGCAGCGCCAAGGACAAGTTCATCGTCCAGGACGACGAGACGCGCGACACCATCTGGTGGGGCAAGACCAACGTCCCGATGACCCCCGACCATTTCGCCGCATTGAAGGCCGACTTCCTCGCGCACCTCGCCGCGCGTCCGCGCCTCTATCGCCAGCAGCTTTTCGGCGGCTCGCAGCCCGAGCATCGCGTCGCGGTACAGGTCGTCACCGAATTCGCCTGGCACAGCCAGTTCATCCGCACGCTGCTTTGCCGTCCGACAAACGACGAGCTGGCGGCGTTCGCGGCCGAATATACGATCATCGACCTGCCGAGCTTCCGCGCCGACCCGGCGAAGCATGGCGCGCGCACTGAAACGGTGATCGCGGTCAATTTCAGCGAAAAGCTGATCCTGATCGGTGGCACGCAATATGCGGGCGAGATGAAGAAGTCGGTGTTCGGCATCCTCAACTATCTGCTCCCCGTGAAGGGCGTGATGCCGATGCACTGCTCGGCGAACATCGGCGCGAACGGTGACACCGCGGTCTTCTTCGGCCTTTCGGGCACCGGCAAGACCACGCTGTCGGCCGACGCCTCGCGCACGCTGATCGGCGACGACGAGCATGGCTGGTCGGACACCGCGGTCTTCAATTTCGAGGGCGGCTGCTATGCCAAGATGATCCGCCTCTCGCCCGAGGCCGAGCCGGAGATCTACGCGACCACCAAGCGCTTCGGCACCGTGCTCGAAAATGTCGTGATGGACGCCGAGACCCGCGAACTCGACTTCGACGACGCGAGCCTGGCCGAGAACAGCCGCGGCAGCTATCCGATCGATTTCATTCCGAACACCTCGGAAAAGAATATGGGTCCGGTGCCGCACAATATCATCATGCTCACCGCCGATGCCTATGGCGTTTTGCCCCCGATCGCGAAGCTCACGCCCGACCAGGCGATGTATCACTTCCTGTCGGGCTATACCGCGCGCGTCGCGGGCACCGAAATCGGCGTGACCGAGCCCGAGGCGACCTTCTCGACCTGCTTCGGCGCCCCCTTCATGCCGCGCCACCCGTCGGTTTACGGCAATTTGCTGAAAGAGCGCATCGCCAAGGGCGGCGTCCAGTGCTGGCTGGTCAACACCGGCTGGACCGGCGGCATGGCGACGATGGACGGCATCAAGCGCATGCCGATCAAGGCGACGCGCGCGCTGCTCAACGCCGCGCTCGACGGCAGCCTGAACGACGCCGAATTCCGCAAGGACCCGAATTTCGGCTTCCAGGTCCCCGTCGCGGTGCCCGGCGTCGATTCGGCACTGCTCGACCCGCGCGAAGCCTGGGCCGACAAAGCGGCCTATGACCGCACCGCGCAATCGCTCGTCGAGCAATTCATCGACAATTTTGCGCAATTTGCGGAGCATGTCGACGAAGGCGTCCGCCAGGCCGCCCCGCAGGCCGCCGTCGCAGCATAATTTGCCCGGATCGCTTCCGGGTGGCCTTCACCCGGAAGGACCGGACCAATGACTACCGACTACTCACCGCGCCCGTTCGAGCGCGATTCCGACATCCGCGCGATCGGCGACGGCCTGCTCGCGCGCACCCTGCCGCGCGAGGCGTGGACGCACGAGGCGCATCTCGGCGCATGCCTGTGGCTGCTGACCGAGCGCCCCGACATCGACGTCGATGCGCGGATCGGGAACATCATCCGCCGCTTCAATGAGAGCGTCGGCGGCGTGAACGACGACACCCAGGGCTATCACGACAGCATCACCCGCGCCTATGTCGCGGGGGTGCGGCTGTTTCTGGCAGACACGGCGGAGACGGGCCTCGCGGCGCGCGTCAACGCGCTGCTGCGCTCGCCGATGGGCCGCCGCGACTGGCCCTTGCGTTTCTACAGCCGCGACCTGCTCTTTTCAGTGCCCGCACGGCGCGGATTCGTACCGCCGGACCTCGCGCCGCTGCCTGCGGCGTGATAACCTGACGCCGGATTTTCCAAAAAGGAGCGACGACATGAGCATCTTGGACAATATTCTCGGCCAGATCTCGGGCAACGACACCGTGACCAACCTCGCCGCCAAGGTCGGCCTGTCGCCCGAGCATGTCGAATCGGCGATCGCCGCGCTCGCCAAATATCACCCGATGCAGGGTGACACGGCCGAGGGTGCCGCCGCCGCGACCGGGCTGCCGCTCGAAAAGCTGCAGGAAATTGTCGGCCAGATCGGCGGCGAAGGTTCGCTCGGCCGATTTGCGCAGATGGTCCAGCAGGATGGTGCTTCGGGCATCCTCGGCGCGCTCGACCGCGACGGCGACGGCAACCCGCTCAACGACCTCGGCGGTGTCGCGGGGTCGCTGTTCGGCAAGAAATAGGCATCGGCGGTCGAAGGGGGAGGGCGCCCGCCCTTACCCCTTCGCCCCCGCCACATAGGCCGCGACATTCTGCGCCAGCACGTCGAGCGGCACATTGCCGCCCTCGACCACGACATTGTCGAAATCGCGAAGGTCGTATTTCGCGCCCAGTGCCTTTTGCGCAAGCCCGCGCTGGCGGACGATCTCGCTGTGCCCGACCTTGTAACCGCACGCCTGCCCGGCCCAGCTGCAATAACGATCGACCTCGCTCGCCACCTCGAGCGGGTTCGAACCGTTCTCCTTGACGAAGAACTCGACCCCCTGCTCGCGCGTCCAGCGCTTGGCGTGAAGGCCGGTGTCGACCACCAGGCGGCAGGCGCGGAAGGCGAGCGATTGCAGATAGCCCAGCCGCCCGACCTCGAAATCGTCATAGAGTCCCAACTCGTCGGCGAGTTGCTCGGCATAGAGCGCCCACCCTTCGGAGTAAGCGTTGAACGCCAGCATCGTGCGGATCAGCGGCATCTGGTTGGCATATTCGCCCTGCCAGGCATGGCCCGGAATCGCCTCGTGCATGGTGAGGTCGGGCAGCGAATATTTGCTGTGCAATGCGGTGGTGCGCAAATTGATCCAGAAACGCCCAGGGGTGCTGCCGTCGATCGAGCCCGCGCCGCCATAGGCCGCGGGCGCGCCGGGTTCCTCGGCCAGCGGCAGCCTTTTCACCTCGACATTGCCCTTCACCAAAGTGCGGAAGGCGCGCGGCAATTGCGCGCGGATCTTGCCGAGCCAGGTCTGGATATAGGCGACGATCTCGGCGCGCCCCGCGTCATTGTCGGGGAATTTATATTTGGGGTCCTTGGCGAGCGCGTTCATCCGGTCGCCGACCGACCCTGTGGTATAGCCGATTTTGCGCAGGATCGGGTCCATCTGGCCGTGCAGTGCGGCGAGTTCCTCGCGGCCCATCGCATGGACCTCGTCGGGGGTCATGCGCGTCGTGGTGCTCGCGCGCAGGCCCCACGCATACCATTCGTCGCCGCCCGGCCGCGCCCATAGACCCGCATCCATCGTCGCCTTCGGGCGCTGCGCCTTCATCTCGGCGAGCTGCCGTTCGAGCGCCGCGGCTACCGGCCCGGTGACGATCGCCTGCGCACGGGTCCCCCAGTCGCCGGCGATTTTCGCGGCCTTCGTGCGCGTCGCCAGGCTGTCGACCATGCCGCCCCCGGCTTTCGCATCGACGAGGCTCGCCTCCATCTGCTTGACCGCCTTGTCGATCAGGAAGGCGGGGGCGATCAGGCCCTGTCCGCCCGCCGCCTTCAGCCGCTCGGTCTCGCCGTCGAGCACGCCGGGAAAGGCGTTGAGGCGCGCGAGGTAAGCCTCCGCATCGGCGGCATTCTTCACCGGATGGTCGCTGTCGAGAAATTTCGGGATGTCGAGATAGGCGCCGACATTCTGGATCACCACATAGGGCGTGTTGCGCCAGCCGCCGACCGCGACGTCGCCATAGGGGAGGGCAAAGCCGTCGAGCGCGACGCCATAGGCGCTTTCGACCACCGCCAGGCTGGTGCGCGTCTTATGGTCGAGCCCCGCCTTGTCGAACGCCTGCACGCGCGCCAGATCGGCCTTCAGCGTCGCCGCCACCGCCTGCTGCCCCGCCGCCGAGCGGTCGCCGAGCTTGGCGCGTTCGCCCGCGCGCTCGCCGGTGTCGATGCCGAGCGCGGTCGCGCCCTCGGGCGACAGCGCGAGCAGATTGTTCGCGACCGAGGTCAGCAGCGCATCGGGCGCCGACACGCGCGGGCTGGTAACGATCGTTTCGGCGAGCGCCGGCCCCGACAGGGCGAGACCCGCACTGCCCGCGCCGAGCGCGCCGAGTGTCTGGCGGCGGCTGACGGGGGTGGAAAGACTGTCGTGCATATGGGCCTCCCTTGCGACCTTCGTTTCGTATGAAACCTGTCTAGGCGGCGCGGCGCGGCGGTCAACGAAAAGGGGCCGGAAAAGCCGATGGCTTTCCCGACCCCGGTCGAAAATTATGGCGCGTTTGTCAGTCGGTGAGGTCGGCGGGCACCTTGCCGCCGTTCGCCGCCAGCTCGCGCATCACCGCCTTGATCAGCCAGATGTTCATTTCGGCGCTGCCGTCGAGCGCGCCGGTATAGCCGAGTTCGGTCGCCAGCTCCTTGCGGTTGGCGAGGCTCGGATCGAGGTCGAGCAGCCTCATCAGGTCGACGATCGAGGTGCGCCAGTTCAGATCCTGCCCGGCATTGGCCGCCTGTGCGGTCAGGATCGCTTCGACATCGACCTCGCTGATCGAGATGTCGGGAGCGGGGGCGGGCTGCGGGGCAGCGGCGGCGGCGGTCGCCGGGGCCGGGGCCGGAGCGGCGGGGGTCGCGGCGACGGCCTTCTTGCCGAAAATCGCGTCTTTGATCGAACTGAAAATACCCATGACAATGCTCCCACAGATGCGGTGGCGCCGACCCCGGGGGTGGAGTCGCACGGTCGCAGATTAAACTTGGGCATAGGGAAATGACAGCCGAATGAACGGCTCGTCCCCGGCCCGCGCGCTGCTATAATAACCCGCATCGGCGTCTTTCGATCCGGCGCCGGAGTGGGAGCATAAGATCATGAATCTGACCGACATCCTGAGCCAGGCCGGCGGCATCGAATCGATGGCGAAGGAATTGGGCGTGCCGCCCGCGCTCGCAAAGCAGGGTGCCGAAGCCCTGCTCCCCGCGATCCTGGGCGGCTTCAAGAAACAGGCGCAGGGCGGCGGCGGGCTCGAGGGACTCGGCGGATTGCTCGGCCAGCTCGGCGGGGGCGGATTGCTCGACGCGGTGCTCGCGCCGCAGGCGACCCCGGTCGAGGCGGGCAATGACGTGCTCGGGCAGATTTTCGGGTCGAAGGATGTCAGCCGGTCGGTGGCGGGCGATGCTGCCGCGAAAACGGGTATCGATGCCGGCACGCTCAAGAAGATGCTGCCGATCCTCGCGATGCTCGTCGCGGGCTATATGGCGAAGCAGGGCGGCAGCGAAGGGACCGGCGGCCTCGCGGGCGGCCTCGGCGGCCTGCTCGGCAATGTGCTGGGCGGCGCCGTCGGCGGCGGCGCAGCGCCCGCGAGCGATGGCGGCATGCTCGGCGGCCTCGGCAAGCTCATCGACATGGACGGCGACGGCAACCCGCTCGACGATATCCTCGGCGGGCTGGGGAAACTCAGGGGATGAATCGGAGTCCCCCTCCCGCAGGCGGGAGGGGCA
Organism: Sphingopyxis sp.; assembly: GCA_016793775.1. Classification (GTDB taxonomy): domain Bacteria; phylum Pseudomonadota; class Alphaproteobacteria; order Sphingomonadales; family Sphingomonadaceae; genus Sphingopyxis. Next base: position 16,531 of record JAEULK010000001.1, read on the forward strand.
GCGAGACTTACGAGCTTGCTCGTTAGCCGCAGCGGGGTGGGCATACGCACCGTCGGATGCTCGCTACGCTCGCGCCCACCCCCAACCCCTCCCGCCTGCGGGAGGGGAGAAAGTCACGCCGCCATCAACCGCAGTTCCTGACGGAAATCCTCGTCCACCCCGATGCGGCTTCGCATCGGAAGGGCGGCGCCATCGCTGTCGCCGTCGCCTTCTTCGAACAGCGCGCAATCGACCATGCCGCCGCGCGCCAGGCTATGGCGCTTCGCGACCTGTCCGGTGGGCTTGAACCCCAGCTTGCGCAGCACCGCGCCCGATGCCGGATTGTCGAGGAAATGCCCGGCGCCGAGCTTGGGGAGCCGCATCGCGCGCGCGATGCGCAGCAACTGGCGCCCGGCCTCGGTCGCGAAGCCCAGACCCCAATAGGGGCGGGCGATCCAGTATCCCATCTCCAGCGGGGCCCCAAGGTTATCGGCGGGGCTGGGCGAGATCCCGCAGCCGCCGACAAGCCGCGGCGACCCGCCGGTGCGGCTGAAGATCAGGAAACGCGGCTCGGCGGGGTTGATCGGCTTGGCGAGAAACTCCATCGCCTGCTCTTCCTGATAGGGCCAGGGCGCGGTGGCGAGGTTACGCACCACGCCTTCCTCGCCGATCGCCTTCGCCAGCGCGGGCGCATCTTCGATCCAGCCGGGCCGCAGCAATAATCTTTCGGTTCGTGCGAACATTTACGTCACTCCCATTTGCCTGTCGCCGTGGCGCCAGATGGTGACGCTTTGACGACAGTCGATAGTGAGGGAGATGATCGGCCCGATTTTCGCGCCCGTTCGCCAAGTGATGGATAACGGACAAGAAAAAAGGGAGGCCGGGGGTGACCCGTCTCCCTCTTTTCGAACTTTGTTTCCACCGTGGTGGAAAGGACCGTCCCGGGTCATCCCTTGGTGGGCGACCCGTGCGGATCGTCCTTTATTCGGCGGCTTCCGCCATGGCATCGACCGACACATATTTGCGGCCAAGCTTGCCATCGTGGAATCGGACATGGCCTTCGGCGGTCGCGAACAGGGTGTGATCCTTGCCCATGCCGACGTTGACGCCCGGGTACACCTTGGTGCCGCGCTGGCGCACGATGATGTTGCCGCCGATCACTTCCTGACCGCCGAACTTCTTCACGCCAAGGCGACGGCCGGCTGAATCGCGACCGTTGCGCGAAGAACCGCCTGCTTTCTTATGTGCCATGACCTAGTCTCCTATCTCGCTTGAGGGGCCGAGCTGCGTTGCCGCGCTCAGGCTTCCTTCTTGGGGGCTGCCTTCTTGGCAGCGGGCTTCTTTTCGGCGGCGGCTTCGGCCTTGGGTGCGGCTTCCTTCTTCGGAGCAGCGGCCTTCTTGGGCGCGGCTTCCTTTTTGGGAGCTTCCGCAGCGGGAGCGGCCTTGGCTTCGGTCGCGGGAGCGGCCTCTTCCTTCGGAGCCGCTTCCTTCTTCGGCGCGGCCTTCTTGGCTTCGCCGACGGCCAGGATGCGCAGCAGCGTCAGCGACTGGCGGTGACCGTTGCGGCGACGGTAGTTGTGCCGGCGGCGCTTCTTGAAGACGATGACCTTTTCGCCGCGCGTCTGGGCGATGATCTCGGCCGAAACGACGAGGCCGTCGGCGCTCTTCACTTCGCCGCCGTCACCGGCCAGCAGGATGTCGCCCAGCGACACGGTGTCGCCAGCTTCACCGGCGATCTTCTCGACGGCGATCTTGTCTCCGGCGGCGACGCGATACTGCTTGCCGCCCGTGCGCACGATTGCGAACATGGTCTTCCATCCAATCAAAAAACTAAATCGCCCGCGCACCAATCCCCTGCCGAAGCAGGCGATTTTTCCGGCATGCGGGAAAGTCAGGCCCACTAGCGAGCGAGGGCCGAGCTGTCAACCGCATATTTCCGTGCTTTTTTTGTGTTTTTTCTCGCCGTCGCGAGAATCGGCACCAGCCCGCTCCCCCGCCCGGCCTCCCCGACGATAATAGCCTATGGGAGGCCGG